>CAYUVP010000041.1:0-6999 GCA_964448195.1 uncultured Candidatus Peribacteria bacterium
ATATGATAGTCTTTCGGTATTTTATGATCTAGATAATCAAAAATATGATATTTTTTACCTTTGATGATGGTTCAATATAAAAAAAGGACGGCCACGATTTAAGAGAATAACAAAAAAATTATTTAGGATATCGCATCTCTGGTCAACTTTTGCCATATGTTACTCAATAAATTTTTATGATGAATTTTTGTCTAATTTTCCAAAAAAAGACAGTGTGGATGTAAAATTTCTAAATAAATATAAAAGTATAGACAACTGGCTCATGTCACTACAGGACAGAAAGATTTGTTTAGCACCCAAAAATATACTAGTGACACATGGAGGAGAAACTACGAGTGATATACAAATATATAAATTAAAAAAATACGTATTCCCGTTACACTGGATGATAGCGAAACATAAAATCCTCTTCTTTCTCTATAAAATATATCAACATGTTACAAAATAATAATCCTTTCGACTACTTTGACGCCATATATTGTATCAACCTTGATCGTCGTACTGACCGTTGGGAGGCAGTGCAGAGAGAGTTTGATCGTGTGGGTATACGAGAGAGGGTTGTTCGATTTAGTGCCATTGAGACACCCGAGAATGGTGCTATAGGATGTTTGCTCTCTCATAGAGCCATAATACAGAAGGCAAAAGATATGTGATGGGAGAATGTACTGGTATTTGAGGATGATGTGGTGTTTAAAAATGCGGAAACAATCCTGTTTTATACAGAAATAATTAAAAATACTGATTACGATATATTTTATTTTGGTGGCCTATTTTCCCATTATAGAGCAAAAATAAAGAAATACGGGGACCTTTTTTTTCAAATAAAACAAGAAGTTTATGGGGCATCATCAATAGTCTATAGAAAAAATGTATATGAACTCGTTCTCTCAGAATTAGACAAAATACTACCGTGAGTAAAATCACAATGAAAGACTTGGGACCAAATACTCGGGAAAAAAATACAAAAAGAAGTGCTTTGTCTGATGCCAAAATCCCCCCTTATCGAACAAAATGCTCTAGATTTCTCAGACATTGAAAAAATAGTGAGGGGTTACTGGTATGGGAAAATGAACTTATTAGGATTTTGGTCATTAAAATACAAAATACTGTACCCGTTTAGATTTCTCGTCTTTTGACTCAGATCATCTTGCCTAGATTTTATGAGAAAATATCTTAATATGAAAGTAGTATCTTAAAAAAAATAAGATTAGATGAAAAAAGTATGTTACATAATCCCTCGCTGCAATACAGGAAGTGATAGGTATTATGAATTATTAAACAAAAATATACACAATACAAAACTTATTTACCTACCAAGATATTGCAAAATTTTTCCTCCATTAATATTATTTTGGAAAAGATTCTCTACTGACTTTCAAGATGCAGAGATCATACATACAAATTTAGACTTTGTATATTTTCTCCAATCATCCGGGAAAAAGATTATAGGGACTTTACACCATGATATTTTTGATAAAAATTATTTCAAAGAACTGAGCTTGTGAAAAAAAATATATCACTCATTTTTTAGTAAAATATATTTTTATTTATGAAAAAAAAGTGCTTATAGGATAATTTTGGTTGATGAAAATTATACTCTTTCACAAAAAGAAGAGTTTAAAGATAAGTATATACACATACAAAATGGAATTGATTTGGGAGAAATAAGAAAATATAAATCTGTAAAAAAGGAAAAAAAATGTAAGAAGATATTATTTATTGGAAAGAAAAATAAAAGGAAATGATGGGATGTTGTTTTAGACATAGTTAACTCAGGACTTCTTCCTCAAAATTATGTCATCTATTGTACAAATCCAGACCGAAGCGCAAAAAAAAAGCAGATCCAGAAAAATCTAAAAGATTTATGATATTTGTCACGAGAAAAGTTGATAAGAAATATGTGGGAGTCAGATTTGCTTTTTTGCCCCTCTAGAATTGAATGATTCTCATATACAATAGCTGAATCGCTAGCATGCAAATGCCCTGTATTATCGCGAAAAGATTGGGCTTGATTTAGTACAAAAACATGACTTTTCCACAGCATGATTGACATAGATAACTCATCAAAAACTATTAAAAAAATGATAGACATAATTACCAATAAAAAATGAAATACCTATAAACATCAAAACAATATACTAAGGTGCTGCCACGAGTATAAAAAAATATATCAATAAAAATGGAGAAAAAACAAAAAATATTATTAATAACTAAAAACTACCCACCTCAGATTGGCTGAATAGAGGTGTATTCAGAAAGCTTATATAATAACCTCCAAACATCTGGACACGAAGTATACTTGCTAAAAGCATGGGCACGAAACCAAAAATTACTATGATTAAAGGAGAGAAATTGAGTTTATAGATTTATATACCTCTTAACAGAATTTATACGTTTATTTATTTTTTTCATTAAATCTTTCGTGATGTGATTATACTACAGCTATAAAATAGATATAATCTGGTGTCTGGATGGTTCTCTGGGATGAATATGATATCTGCTCTGACTTTTGAGCCAGAAAAAAACTAGAATTACATTACACGGTAAAGATGTAACATGGAATTTCCCTGGATATCAGAAATACTTATTATTCTGTTTAAATAAAATAAATGAGATTTTTGTTGTAAGTGAAATTCTGTATGAAAAAATAAATAAAAAAATAAAAGATAGTAAAAGGAAAGTCAAAATTATTGAACACGCAACTGAAGAATTTAATTTTATAAAAGCACAGAATTCTTTTTCTAAAAAAGAATTCTGTAAAAAATATAAAATATCAGAAGATGTTATTCTTTTGTTTTCTTTAGGGCGATTTGTAGAAAAAAAAGGTTTTCATTGGTTTATCGAAGAAGTTATGGCAAAATTAGATTCAAAAAAATATGTATATGTTCTTGCTGGTTTCTGACCTCTAGAAAATAATTATCAAGAAATAATAAAATTAACAGGGCAATAGAATGTAAAAATTATATGAACAATAAGTGATCCTCAAGAAAAAGCAAATATATATTCCTCTGTGGATTATTTTATTATGCCTAATATTGAAACAAAAAATGATACTGAAGGATTTGGGATTGTTTTATTGGAAGCATCTTTTTACAAATTAAAAATTATTTCTTCTGATGCTGATGGGCTAGCTAATAGGGTAAAAAAAAGTGACACAGTACTCCGGGCTCAGGAAAGTGAAGAATGGATAGATTATATAAAGAAAGTAATTTAAAAACTATGAGAAATTCAATCATAATATGATTTATATTTTTTTGCTTCACGGCTATTAATATTTTTTATTCTATTAAATATTTCACTACCCTGAACGTAGACACGTCTGATGGTTGAGATATGTTTTTTCTTAAGAATTATCATTACAATAAAGAAGAACAATGAGCAAACTTATTTAAATTCGATAAATATACCGAGGATAACAAAAAATACGGTAATATATTCTCCTGATTTGAACTCCCTCCCAACGATAAATGAGAAATAGTGCCCCTAAAGGGCCCAATTAGACTCCATATGAAGGCAGCACTATTTTATATGGGTTGATGAGAAGTTTTCTGGTGAATATGGCGTAGTCTCGGAATTATTCTATGAATATGATTCTTGATAAGCCTCTGGGGATATAAAAAAATGAATATAGTTACTATATTATTTTTACTACTATTTGTACCAATCTATGCATTTCAAATAGACTTCCTCATGCCAATACTATGCCTTTTTACGATTATAAAATTTAATACAACAAAAAAATATTTTTATATAGTATTTTTTACTGTAATAGCTATATTTCTAACATTCATAAGAAACGAGTTCTTATTAACAAATATACCATTGTATTTATGTATATTTTTAAGTGGTAAAACATGGACAGAAAGGAATTACATTTTGATAATTTTCATGCTTGGACTATTTTTTTGACTGTCCCAAATTCTAATTTCAAATTATGCCTACTACTGATGATTTCTAAAAACAGGTTATTCTCTCGCATTTGAGTGAGATGGATGACAAAGCACTAGCATCTCGCTTGTGCAAAAAATTATTTGAATAATTCTACCTTATTGATTCAATTTTTCAGTCACGGTAGAGAAATTTTGGTTCGTAATAAATTCAACTTTTTGAATATCATTATTGTTATGAGCAATATGATGGCTTCGGGAGAGGAAAAAAATTAATCTTCAAATTCTAATATATATTTTAGCGATACTGTATTGAGTATTCTTTTATTGAAGTAATCCTTGGTTTAGTATGTGAAACCCGCTCTATTCATCATACACACGATACTTTTCAGGTTATTTATTGGTTGCTGGAGTTGGCGTATATTTTATTATAAAAAATACAAAAAAATACAAAAAAATGCTACTTTTAATAAGTACATTTATTATAATCTCCCTACCGAAATCTCAGCACTTTTTATTTGACTACTGAGTACTGGAATCACGGCTCAAATTCTCTCAATGGGTTACAACATATATACCAAGTGGATCTACAGTTGCATGATTAGATTTAGAGAAACATTTTTATTTCGCAGAATATAAATTTATTTATCCCTCGGCACAATATTTAAATGAATTTAGACTCTACAGAGATGAAGCACTAAAAAATATGGATCACCTTGATATGCCCATCGATCCTAAATATACTGATGAAATAATGCCTTTGCAAAAAAAATCAGGATATATTGATAACATGAAAACATACATTGCCGACGGGAATAGCATCTATTTTGTTATTTACAAAGGTGATGACTCTTTTTATAGGAAAAAATTTGAGTGATTTCAAATAAAAAAAATTAATGAGTTTAATTTTAATAAATGAGTATACATATTGCGAGTAAGTCCAGCTTAGATAAAAAACCCGTTTAGTATATTTCTGAAAAAACTATCTAATAAAATATATATATTCATTGGTACCACCCCATGCGCCTCAAATGCCATCAGTTCATCTTGCTCTATTATCATCTAATTTGTTTGATGCTGAATAGAATGCAATATGAGGAATAACTCACTTAACAAAATTATTACAATTATATTTCTCATGGCTCACTCACCAACTTGTGCCACCATGATTCATTATTTGAGTTAAGTCTTTATACGAAATTTTACCATCATTATTTACAATACTCCACGTTGCTCTTCGTGGAAGGTCTAAGCAACCATAATCAGTTTTTCAGAGAACAAGTGGTCATAGCGCCCATTCAAGTGCACGCACATTGCTAAATAAAAATTTGACCCATTTTTTCTCGTCCCCAGACCTATTACGAATAAGTATTTCTTTGCTTCAAAGAGTTGTAAAATGCCGGAAATTTAAAAGCCCAGCTAAGTTCGGGTCATCATATTCTGAAATGTTTTTAGAAGCAACCTCCAATGAGTTTCTCATTTCTACATAAGATTCTTTGACAAGAGAATCAGGGTGTCCGTTATTCGCATAAAAAAGTGTCCATCCTCATCCATCGGTAACCATATCACAATAAACTTTCACATTTTTTCCATCCATATCAATATGGTAGACCCCTGAATTTTTAACAATAGGAATCCCCTGAAGATGAAAAATATCAGCACAGGTCTTTAAGGCATCTAATCAAAGTGATTTTCGTATATCTGTATCTGAGAGATCAAATTTCCCAGGCTTAAGTTTCTTGGTTCAGATGAGGATATTTTCCTTATTGGTCATAAAAAGACCAGTAGTACTTCAATCTCGAATTATAGAGATTTCACTAGAGATGGAAGAGGAGGATAAAGCTGTAGGACTCATAAGCTCAAAAGATTTTTTATCCGCAGAGAGGGCATAATTATACGCTTCTCCAGATTCTGGATCAACAAGAAGAGTCAGACCTAGACTGTCAAAGAATGCAACGGGAAATTTTCCCTGATATCAAATAATTGTATCACCAAAAGTAAATTCTAGAGCATCATCTGGAATAGGAAGAGAAATTCATCTATCCTGGGCACGAAAAACTGATTTTTTTATGAGATCTAGATGTCTCTTTCTGATTTGTTGTACGGTTTCTATGAGAGGTGTCTTATCATCTACTACAGTCTGCGGAAATAAAGAAACAACACGGTTTTTAGTGTAATAAAATACACCAAATCAAGTTAACAAGACAAGAAAAAAAACTGTTAATCAAAGAATAATAATCTTTCAACGACTCAGATTCATGATTGAAATTATATTAATTTATAAGAAAAATACAGAAAAAATTATTTGTAGGTATTGCCTACCTTAAACTTGACACCTAGCTGTTTCAGAGAAGATTCGTAAACAGCTCTTGACTTGAAATAATTACCTGAATACAATGTAACACTTTTGCCTAGAAGGGCACCTATAATAGCGACATGCAATCTATCAGTTTCTATATTTCTACTAGAGTCAATCGCTGTAATAAATGTTCATATTTCAGACAATTCATCTCATTCCAGACTGATGTCTCTATTATTCTCTGGGATTACAACAAGGTGAGATTTTTCAATATCTGTTCGAAAGAAATTACCTGTACCTGTACCATGAACTTTACTTTGTATAGGAGTATAAAAAGCAAGATCATGGCAGAAATGTGCTCGTGGTATAACTCTCAAACTCTCCGATTTATCTCTCGCAAAAAAAGAAATATTAGTGGTAGGAAAATCTATTGGAATTTCATAGGTAGATGGAAGAACAATAACTTCATGAAAGAAAGTATGATACTTGCGTACAACACCTCTCATATGAGAATAATTACGACACCAAGCACCTCATCATCCTACAATAAGTAAAGTTTTTTTCAGTGAAAAGAAAATATGAGAGAACTTATTGTATAGTGTGAGAAACAAAAATTTCCGGTAGACTATAATATCTTTAACTGTATTTATTCATAAATGAGGTATTACTATTTCTTTGTACTGGACTTTGGACTCTTTAAGCAAATGCAATGTTCCTGCTCTAATGAGCGCATCACCTAAATTACCTCAATTAGCAACATAATACACTTTCTTATTTTGGGATTTTTCTTGTAAAAAATTTTTGAGAAAAGAA
>CAYUVP010000042.1:0-6970 GCA_964448195.1 uncultured Candidatus Peribacteria bacterium
TATCTATTTGTGGAGATGGAGGTATTGGTTTTGCTGATTCTTTCACTACTCATTGTGGATTTGGGGTAGGAGTTTCTTTTTTAGATCTCGGGTCGTGTGGATTTTTAGAAGGATCGTAAGCGCGAGGTCAATTTTTTATAGCCTCAAACCTCCTCGTTTTCTCTCAAGCAGGATTCGACCAATTTGGTGTTGGTTGAGCCCCTGGAACTGTAGTTTCTTTTGCAGGAGATGGCCCTGATGGTTTGATTTGAGAAATCCTTGTTTCTGGTGGAAAAATTGTTCACAGGTCTTCTTTTTTTGGTTGTTGATTAGTTATGGAAGGAGTATTGGTTGAACTCTTGCGTAATGTTTTTGGTTGGACAAGTGGGGCTTGTTGTGGCGTTGGTGGTAATCTATCTATTTGTGGAGATGGAGTTTTTGTGGGAGTATCTGATGAAGTCGGCGGAACAGGAGTAGTAGCTGTTGGTTGAGATTTTGGACGTATGAGAGCTCCTGGTGGAGTATTTATAGACGATAGTGCCCCTCCCTGTATATTGGAATTTGATAGAGTGGGGGTAGGCATTCTCGTGGGTGAGCTGGATGGAACCTGTAGTGATCCATTTTGGAATGCACGACTACCAGCAGAAGCAGCACCAGCCCCAACTCACATGAGGACTCCTTCGGGTGTTATATGACCAGTTCGATGATACTCTTCGGCTGCAGAGGTGGCTCATCCGACAGTTGCACCACCGACAATTTGAGGAGTGATTTTGGGAGTTACACGAGACATAGATCACCCAGATATAACTCATACACCTGTATTTATAGCAATCCTTTGTGCTCTTTCTCCAACTGTACTCACACCACCAGAAGCTGCGTCTACCAGCTCTCGTTCGGTAGCAACACCTCCTGCGAGAACTCATCCTCATACAGCACCAGCAGCAATCTTGCTCGTCGTTTTTGCTAGTACAGCTTTACCAGCAACACCTCCTGCAGTGTAGATCAATCATTCTGCTGCTCACTGTGCTACTCACTTTATTCCTCATGTACCAGCACTTATTGCTATATCACTCGCACTTCCTCAATTGAGATAAGCTTCAGTTCATTTTTCTACAGCCGATCCAAGTCCTCGCACATAAGCAGTAGCTGCTACACCCCCTTTAGGACCATAGAGAATAGTACCTCATGTATAGGCAATACCTGCATTGATATCTTGTACTGTTTTTACTGCCTGCACGCCCATCCCTGCTCGGCGATCGAGTGTTTGTGCGAGTTCTGTGATATGTGCATGACTATTTTTTGAAGCCTCATAACCTGTTTCACTTTCTGCTTTTCCGATACTGAGGGCTTGTTCAGGATTTAATGTTGCATATGTACCGACTCTACCGTAGATATCTGCTTCTTTTTTCGCTTGAGAAAAACGCTCCTGAGCTTGGGTCAATTCAGCTTGAGCAAGATTTCTTTCTGAAAAACCCGTTGTAGCATCAAAGGCAGATCGTAGATATCCTCTCTGATTAATAGTATCCATCTTTTTTTGAGCATCATCGAGATTCCTCTGGGCTCCTCACATTTGTCTCTCTGAAGCTTTCGCTCGACGTGCTAACTGCTCATTTTGAATATTTTGAAGATGAGCTACTCATACTTCATTTTGATTGAGAGAATCTGCGGTAGTTCTTGGCTTTGTTTCAAGCTCTTCCATATATCAATGGTTTCCTATATTATTGATGATATCTTTGACCATACCTTAATAGTAACACAAAAAATCGTATTTATCAAATGACAGGCTTCGAATGTATGAACATGTTAAGAAATTGTACCAGAAATAACCACTTGCATTTGCTTTTTCAGTGATATAATTTTTGGGAATAATTTATAAAATATTATTATGGTAAAAATTATTGCTACAGCTTATGAAGGCTACGATGGTACAAAAATAGGTGAAAAAACATCTTTTCCTGAAAGAATTATTCATCTCAATGATGCAGGCGATCAAATGCGATTAATAAGCACAACTTCTGGTTTTGCCAATAATCAAGTTATGAGAGTTATTCTCTGACCAGCTCCAGCTGACGATCAAGTCAATGGTACAAATGATAAAGCGGGCAAACATGTTCTTTTAACAAATACTCCCGATGCAGACACTATCAGACAAATGGCGATTGATTCCATGATGACAGGAACAACACGTATTCTCCCAACCATTATCACCAGTGAATTTGACAGACTCATCGCAGCATTAGAAGCGCTCAAGAGTATACCTGAAACGGAAAGACAAATACTCTGAATAGAATGATTACATATTGAATGACGCTGGATTGATCGTGCTGGCATCCATAATAAAGCACATATGACAGATATGACTGGTGCTGAGTGTGATAAGCTCTGTGAATATGGTCAGAATAAACTACTGAAAGTGGTAACCGTAAGTCCATTAAAGGTTACTCCAGATCAAATCAAAAAACTCGTTGCAGCAGGTATTACTGTTTCTATTGGTCACACAAATGCCACATTTGAACAAGTAGCAGAAGCTATGGGAGCATGAGCAAAACATATCACACATCTAGGTAATGTCATGTCTGGCGTGATAAAAACTCGTAGGACTGACACAGATCCAACCGTTATAGATGGACTTCTGAATTATGGTATAGTAGCTACGTGAAAAATACCAGGTGTCCCGAGAGCTGTAAGTAGTATCATACCCGATGGTATTCATATCGAGGATCCTATGTTGCGAGTTATGCTCTCTGCCCATCATGCCTATGAAGAAAGGTTAGAAGAAATTCGTTGTAGCATCACGACTGATAACGCTGCTCACCCTGCTGATGTCGACTTCTCATTTCCTTTTGGTCCTGGTGGTGCAGAAGTATTTTACAAAGCTGGAGAAGATAAATGCAGCGCTGAAGACGGCACTCTCGGAGGCGCTGCTACAACTCAACTAAGGGGAATGCAAAAATTATTGTCACTCTGAGTACCCGGGAGAAACGCTATCCATATTGCCTCTCAAGTTTCGGGCGTTTTTGCAAAAAGAGACAAGCTCGATGATCAAGGTCTTTATGATCCACAAACATTACAAATGATTTGATATTTCAGAGACTGAGTACTCCATCTCCTCGAGTGACAATCTCTAGATTCTTACGCTGAATAATATGGTCAATCTCTGAATTGATATCTGAGGTGGGAGCGCAAAAATCACGCTTCTCGATTCTGATAATACTATCGTTGGAGATATTTCCATTATTGATACAGGTGAAAGAGCGGCATCAGAAGTAATTGTGGAGATAAATCGTAAAATTACTGATCTGTTAGGAGAATGACATACTATAGAAAGTATTGGAATAGCCATGACATGACTCAATGATAATGGTACAATTACACACTGTGAGATGATGAAACATTGGGTAGGGACTAATTTGGGGGATATTTGATGAGAACATCTGCATGATAAAGTACATGTTTGTAATGATGCCCTCGGAGCAGCACATAGCCTCATCCCTCTTGTGCAGGAACGAGCACATAATATTCTCTACCTGACACTTGGTTCTGGGTTATGAGGGACATTGTTGAAATCAGATGGTACTATCGAGCCATTGGAACCAGGACAAAGCCCGGATCTTTTCGGTCTACCTGGTACTATAGAGATATACACCGGGAAAGAAGGACTCAAGGCAGAACTCATCGGACTTTTGTCCGGATGGCATGGGGTCACACTCAATGAACCAGACAAACTCACTCTCAAAGATATAGAAGATGTTGTACTTTACGGAAAAATCAATTTCTGATACACAGCAAATCTGTGACGCAAAGAAGATCAAACAAAAGCAGGAATAATCGACAAATGTACATGGGTAAGAGATAACCTCGTGCGTCGTCTCTTTATGCTCGCAGGAACCCTCTCAGGAACTCTTCAAGTATACACGGTCGTACTCGGGGGAGGACCAGCATCTGGTCATCCTGATTTCTTGGTTAATCCACTGAAAAAAGCATTTACTGATTGGGTCGCCTCCTGCAAAAATGGGCACCCATTTTACAGCAAAACACCTCTTGATGTCATGCAAAGTCCTCACAAGCAAAACTCGGGTGTTGTCGGAGCAGCTATCTATGGGCGGATGATGGAGAAAAAGAAAACTGCAGCATAAATAAACTACTGAATTCTTATCTCTCGACTACTGTCTCTAGCATACTCTTCGTAGCCAGATAGAGAGGATGCGCCACTATGATGTCATAGAGCGGGTGTATATGATGAGCGAGCATATAATCTCGCGATGTTGGAGTTGAATTGATGGTATCAAAATCGACACCAAAAAAACGAACAAGTCATCCATCTTTTGGGAAAAAGAGATAATAATTATTTCACTGTGTCGCATAATCGTCGATATTGCCGACTATCACATTCAGTGCTGTTAGAGTGACGATATCATGCATGTTGATAAAACGAGTTATATCCCCTCCTTCTCGTTTTATACGATCAATACTATTTATAAATTCGAGGAGTTTGAGTTTGCCTGTTGGAAGATCTTTTTTACGAGTCTTGAGGTCATAGACAAAAATATCTTTTCCATCTTCAGAATTGACACCAATAGTCTTATTAATTTCTTCTGCAGAGAGAGGGGTCAGTGTCCCGGACTTGACTCAGAGAGTATTAACGCGAAAAAGCCAACCATCTGCCTGCTCTTTTCAGAGATTTTTTTCAAGAAAATCATCATCCACTGATTCATCAAACGAATAGAGTCAGCGTGAAGTGATTCCGTCTAGATTTGTGACAAGAGTTCCTGTCGATATACGAGGTGTGATAAGTCAATTTTGCACATAGAGGCGCCGCAGAGAGAGATTTTTTTCAAGAATATGAACATCTGGGAAATGCTCCATTTTTATCTTTTTTACACCGAGACATGTGTCACCAAATTTCACTTTATAACTCACGAGAGAGAGTTTTTTTCAATTATATGTTTCTATTTCTGGTAATTGCCTCTTTGATTGACCACCAGCTCTCCAGGACACATCAGTGCATTCACCACGTATACCATCAACTGAATACTTCAATGTCGCACCTGGGAAATACTCGTCAGCGGCAAATTTCAATGTGCCATCTGCGAAAAGTGCTCGGGCTTTTTCGTATTCCTCTCGTGGAATAAAAAGCTGGAGAGTTATATCACTGTGGGGTTGAAATATATCAAGGCGCGAACGAGAAAAAGACAACATTATGTGATGTATAGAGTATCACACTATGACACCCCCCAAGAGTATTCCTGTGAAAAAAAATATGTTTTTTTTATGTTTTTGGTACTTCTGAAACATAATATATATCATAAGGAAAAGTGTTTTTTCACATAATGTTTTTGTAAAACAGGAAAAAATGAATTATACTAAAGTTATTATTCTTAAAATGTTGTTATGAATCAAAAAATATTTGTCTCTTTGGGTGTACTCATCGTATGAGGACTCATCGGATGGTATGCTTCAGATACCCTGTCTACCAAAATGCTCAAATCTGATGCAGTAGCAGTGACAACGAGTGACAGTGAGATGAGTCAGTTACAAGGTGCTCTCCAAGGCCTCGAAGATTCTGTCACAAATCTCAAAACTCAAACAAATGAAAGACTTGTTTCTCAGATGGCTCTATTTCAGTCCTATATTGATTCTGCTCAAAAAGAAATCACAACAAGAACTACTGAACTCACAAAAGTAAATAACGATTTAGCTCAATATACACAACGAACAAATAGTATCACAAATCTCATCAATAAAAACAAGATTGATCTCGCCAATCTACAACGTCAACGAGCCCCAGCTACAAAAATAACAGCTAAAAGGACAGAACTAACACAGAACCAAGAAAAACTCAATATCAATAACATCGTACTCAACAGCATCTCAAGCACCAAATCAACACTTGAAGCATCTCTCAGTGTATCTCAATGAATACTCGATACTGCTACATCATCCCTCGCCGACACAGCAAAAACAGGAGAAGACTTAAAAGATTTTTGAGACGATATAGATCAAAAACTGAAAGATTTTGAAGATAAACTCAAAAAGTGGCTGGAAGATCCTGCTGATGATACTGATGGTGACAAAGAAGACAAAGAAGACAAAGAAGACAAAGAAGAATGTACAGCAGTCATTGAAGACTCTCCAACAAGTCCATTTACAGTTGGTATCAATGAATCATTCATGACATCAACAAGCGCTCCTACTTGTAGTAGTGGATTGCGTAGTTACGTTGAAAATATTTGAGTAACTAAAGGAGGTTGCGTCTCTGTAAAAATCAACCTCAAAAATCTCGATCAAGCTGCAGCAGAGGCATTTGGGAATAATAAACTCCTCGATTGTTTTGATGATGCTTCTCTGGAAGCCGACACAGACGGTTACTTCAAATTCAAATTTGGGAAGAAATTTTAAATTAATTCTTCTGTGCAAATCATTTGCCCTATAAAAAATATGATTAGAATCTCTCTGATCGTACTTCTTAATTTGTAATTGATATGTGACGCTGACCTGTGATGGCGAACAAGAAAGCCGCCAGTGCCCTCCAAAAATGAAAAACATATGGAATGCACAGCAAACTCATTGCTGTAGCTGCTCGTGGTGGACCCAACCCTCTCGAAAATCCTACCCTCTTCACTGCTATAGAAAAAGCAAAAAAGGATAGTGTCCCTCGTGATGTCATAGAGAAAGCAATTCGTCGTGGATCTGGCATCGATAAAGATGGCGCGATTATCGAAGATATCAATTATGAGGGTATGGCTGCAGGTGGAGTCGGTATTATCGTGCGTGCACTCACTGACAATCGCAATCGTACGGCAAGTAGTTTTCGTTCGTATTTCAATAAAAATGGAGGAAATCTCGGTGAGACAGGTTCTCTTTCAAATCATATGTTCCGCTATCGAGGCGTATTTGTCATTCCTACAAGTGCTATCAGTGAAGATCAGATTATCGAATCAGGTTGTGATGACTATATAGTCGACTGAGATGAGACTCGGCTCATCACTCT
>CAYUVP010000043.1:0-6873 GCA_964448195.1 uncultured Candidatus Peribacteria bacterium
TGGTTTCGGAACCTCTGGTTTCGGAGCCTCTGGTTTCGGAACCTCTGGTTTCGGAACCTCTGGTTTCGGAACCTCTGGTTTCGGAGTACCCGCTTTATCTATAACAGGAGGTGGGACAATAGGAGGTAATTCCAATCCACTACCAGTTGTTCTTGATGGCGGGATAGTGGTTCCAGTGGATGGAGTGATCATTCGGGTGCCTTCAGGACTTGTTGAGCCTGGTGCATTTGTTGGTGCATTTAATGGACTACGGGGAGCATTAGTCGTAGTTTCTAACCTCGTTGCAGCTGTCTGATTTGTAGTTAATACTCGTGCAGGTTCTTGCCTGATCTGTACATCAGGACTATCTATTCGTGTTCCAGTTTCTCCTATCATTTGTAGTCGGTACATTCAACGACCTCAATTAATGCTCGAGAGGCATAAATATTGGAGGATTCAAGGGAGTTTCATAGGAGGAAATTATGACTATTTCATGTATTTTACACTATATTTTTGCATGAGTCAAAAATTTGATTTCTTTTATTTTCTATGGTATGATAATTGTACTGAATACTTATTTTAATTGTATTTTTATGTCTGCTCCTGAAATCATCAATCTCGACAGAGTTCAACTCAGTGCCTCCCTTAGACAATGAGAAGTAACCAAGAAAAACTCAGATAGTGCAGTTGCAAAGCTTCGATCAGTTACATGAGGTGTCCGTCGTACCCGAGATGCCATGAAAAATGCAACAAATGCTGTACAAAATAAGGAAAAAGATGTAGCACGAAAAGATAGACAAGTTGCCTCTCTCAACACACAAAAAAAGAGCTCTGAAAATAAGATATCACGATTATCGAAAAATCTTGCTCAGGCACGAGCACAGATTCAAAGTCAGGATACGCCTGAAAATTTCACATTTGTTGGTGATGTATCTGGCGGGCTCAAAGTCTCCTCGGATGAACAAGATGCCCTCAGAGAGAAGATAAAAAATCTCGAAAATGCTCTTAATAGAGAAAAATCAAACCTTGCAATAATACAGAATAATCTCACATCCGCTCAAAATCAATTAGTCTCTCTGAGAAATGAGAGAGATCAACTTTCAAAAAATAGGGACCAAGCAAATCAGGTCGCTGAGAGTTTTCTCGTAAAGCAAGATATTGCTCAAAAACAAGAACAAACAGCTCAAACAAAAAACATGGCATCACAGGAACGTATAAAACGATTTGCAGAATATGTAGAGAAGGAATGAAAACCAGTTGAGGTGCCTAATAGTGATTCTGGGAAAGGGAGGCCCTCTATGGTAGCCTAGTTGCTTTTTTTTACGAGATTTTTCGGGATTCTACTATTGTTTCTTGGTTATTAAAAGTATTAAAATCGCAGAGATTCAGGCGGAATAAGTTATCTCAATACTATCATTCTTATTTTTCAGTTATTATAAATTAAAGCCCTATTTTTTTGATAGTTGGCATTGTTCATGAATTATTCTGTGTCGTATTTGGTACTAATCTGACACCGGGATTCTCAGGATTATCCCCCACACGAGGCCTAGTGCTATTCGCCACATCCTGTTGAGTTGGGGTAGGAGCGGCTCAACCGAGACTAATGACGTTGGGACGAGCTTGTTCTCCGACAATTCTTATTCGTGAGGGTACTTCAGGAGCACTGGTTGTGTCCGCTGTACTTGGAGTATTTCTGGTTTCCGCGGCTGCCTGTTGTGCTTCTGCAGGATGTGATCCATTGGCTATAGCGTCTTTTGGCGCTTCTCTTTTGACGGCTTCGACATGTTCTATTTGTCCTTGGTTGTCCTTTTTTTCGACGAGAGTTGATGCTCGGAGTGGTGTAGTATTATTGAGTCTTGTAATTCACTCCTGGTTTGTAGTTGCACTCGGAGTTTTTGGGGGGAGTCAGAAAGCTCCTTTAATAGTCCTTATTTCTCCATTTGAAGAGGATTCTCGTATAGCACGAAGAGCCTGAGTTCTGTCTGATATATCTTTAGGGATCTGGGGGGATATTTTTCTTGATTCTATTGCATCAAGATGATTATCAGATGTTTCTCATCACGTCATAAAAAAAATTAGATAATTTGTGATCTGGTATTGCCTGCAGTTCTGCTCACTTCAGATGTTGCTTGAGTTCATTGCTGAATATTTGATTGTGCGAGTGCAGCGCCTGCGTTGGCTTCATCGATTTCTCGGCTGGCTTGAGTGCTTTTTGAGACAAATGTCTCTGTTCCTGATCTGATAGTATTGGCATTCCTTGATGCTTCATTTCCGTTATTCCGAGCATTATCTGCGATTTCGCGAGCCGCTCGAGCATTATTGGGATCTTCTTTTACTATCTCACTCGCCAGATCATTTGCCTGTGAGGCGAGCGATCAGCTTTTACTGGCATTGCCCGAAAGCTCATTGGCGTGTCATCCCTGAGCGGCAGCATAAGTAGAACTGTTTTTATTGAGTTTCGCTTTGTCGTTTTTTAGTTCTTGGGATAGCTGTGCCAATTGCGCTTCTTTTTGCTGTATTGTATTTTGTGTTTCTCGAGCACTTGTTTGACCCACTTCAGTCTGAGATCTGGCTCATGAAGACTCTTTTTTTGACCCACTTCGAAGGCCTTTGAGTGCACTTGTCATTTTCGCAACTTTCTCTGTGTGCTCTGGATTATTTCATTGAGTTGTTGCTTCGATGTGATCTGGTCTTTCGGAAAACATAAAAAGTAGGGTATGACTCCATTGTAGCTTATTTTTTCGGTGGATGCAAGGATGGAGACTTTGTATTATTGAAATTGCTCGCCTGTAGGTATAGAGAGGTTTGAAGGATTGATAACAGGAGTATTGTACAGGTTTCTCATCAAACGTCCTACAGTTTGTAGAGGTTTGAGAAAATAGGTTTTATTATCTCATCACTGTACGCTCATAATATCATTTTGTTGTCTCAGGTCAGTAGTTCAGGTGCCATTTTTTATAATGCCGGATTCATTGAGAGTACCGTCAGTGCTCATGTTTCTAACTTCGTACATCGGACGGAGTCCTGCTGCATTTTTGGGTCAGAATACCACAGGGACTTGGTGTCCTGGATCGCCGTAGAGATGAATTTTTGGGTCAATGCGTGTATCTCTCGACCATTGATTGTCTCCAACTGCATCAGGTCAGCCAAGTATTGCATTTCGTCCAGCCACATTGGCATTTTGTACGGTCGGACTCATGAATTGGCCACTTTCCGCTGGCATCATAACTTTATTTTTCTGGTAGAGTGCGGATTCCTGCCTTATCTCTGCCTGTGTCGGTGCAAAAATCTGAGGAGTAAATTCTTCGTCTCCATGAAAATTTGGATCAGCCATCAGGGATGATTCACGGCTGCTTCAGGCGACAGTTCACATTCTCTCACGTAGAGTTTTTTCCAGTTGCATTGATGCGTCTGGATTGCTGACTGTTGGCTCATTTTTTGGAACTTGAGGAGAAGCTCATACTGCAACTGGTATCTCATCTAATGCTAATGCATCTGTTTTTCCCGATGGTATAGGTTTGGATTCAGTAGTAGTCAAAGGGGCTTCTGCAGCTGCTTTGGGAGTGTCAAAAGATTTGAGTAATGTATTAAATTTTTCCTGTTGAGTAGTATCGAGAGTCGCTTGTGTACGAAGTTGTGTAGATCCGTTTTCTCATTTTTCTTCAGTAAAAGGAATATTATTTTCTTTGTAAAATGATCGCAGAGCGTCAGCTTTCTTGTGTGCATTATTAGATGATTCTCCATTTTGACTAGGACTATCTTTTGCTATTTGATTTTCTGGTGTAGTGGTAGTTTCTGCTCATACTGGAGTTCTTTCTTTTGGGGATGTATTATCTGTCGGGGAAAGATTTGGTGAAGTTGTTTTCTCGCCACCAGGAGAGCTTGATTCAGGTATTCGGGGCTTTACCATATCTGTATGTAGAATTGTGGCTCATGATTCTGTTGTCCATTTTGATCAAAATTCTTTTCATCTCGACACTGGTTGGTCATTGTATGTGCCATATTCGCGACTTGAATCCTCTATGGGATGAGAGCTTGAATCTGTCGATTTTTTACTTATTTCTGTAGTTTCAGAAGAAGGTGAAACATTGAGTCAGATTTTTTTTGGAGTAGTATTTGCTCGTATTCCCCTTATAGAATTTGCAGCATGAGCATTTTCTTGGACTTTTATTCTCGGGATTGGTGCTCGTTCGGAGAGATCTATTTTTTTTATAGGCGCTCCACCTCCTCACTCAAATGAAAGAGACAGAAAACTCGGTTTACGGAAAAAGATGTTTCAGAAGAATTTAGGCATAATTATAAGTCATCCAGTGTTCTATGGCTGCGACCGTTTCTTTGAGTTCATTAGTCCTTTCCTGCGCTTCCATTGCTTGACTTCTTACTGCGAGCTCGTGGCTTTTTTCTATACCACTGACAGTGTTTAGAGCATCGGTTATCTCCTTAACAGCTTCTGCCGAACTCGTATAGATCTGGCGCATCATCTCCTGTGTGTTTTGTGGAATTTTATCGATGCTGTGATTGTTTTTTTCTATGTTTTGATGTGTGGTCATAGAATTATACTTGTGTTAATGTTTGTATAAAACCAGAGTTTGGAGCATATTTGTCGCAGAGATCAGCTAAGAGACCGACACTATTTCCGAACTCAGAATCTTCCGCAATTTTTGCACGTATCTCATCTGCTGAGAGCGTCATCAGAACTGGCAAGATCGGCTTTACGCTAGCCAGTGCTACCTGGAGCTTTTCCCAGTCGTTTGCTACTTCAGGATGGAGCGAAGTGGGTATTTGATTATAGAGAGATTCAGTAGTCATGGAATCATAGTACCCTATATTTTTGATGCAATCAAATAATCGCACTTATTTTTTGAGAATTTTAAAGACTACGTGTCTGAAAGTCTGGATATGAGACGACGCAAGCTGGATTTATGGAATTCAATAGTAGTAAATCTGGTAAAACTGTGTTTCTTTTGTTATCTTTTGTAATACCTTAAAAGAGGAGGATTTTCAGTATTATTGATTTACACTTCTAGGCGAGGGTTTTTTGACTCAAGGGGCATATTCTATAGAGCTTATTCCAGATTTTCTTGGAACAGGTGTTTTTCTATCAGGTCATAATTGAGGATGTGTATTGACGATTTCGGCTATATTGAAACCATCTGCTTGAGTTGTTGGACGGGTCACAGCTCTTCATCTTATCTCTGTGGGTGAGTTTTGAAACCTACCATTGCTGTCTCTAAGTCTGTCTGTCGTTTGTCTTTGAGGAATGCTTTCATTGACCCCGATGATGCTACTCGTAGCTATTTTCCTTTCCCTATTCTGTCGAGCCACTGTTTCAGTTATACCTCTTTGGTAATTTGCTTGAAATCTCGTGTCTGCCTCTGTACTGATTTTTTGATGGCGTTCTGCTTGTTCTGCGCGGCTTTCTGCTTTTATAGTATTTCCTGCTCAGAGGGTATTCGGTTGTGTATATCGAGGAACTCTCGGAGAGTATTGAGAGACATGTTGTTCTGCTGTTTTTTTTGACGGAGTTTCGCCATAATTATTGACAGCGTTCATTCGTTTTGCTGTATCATTTTCTTCACGCACAACTTCAGGAGTTGGCTGATCGAGATTGTGAGTTGTCCGAGGTCTTCCGGACCCATCTAATCTGCTCAATTGAGTATTCCCAGAATCATTATTGCTCCAAGACCTTATTCGTCTCGCTGAGTCTTGTTCTTCGCGAGTTACCTCAGCAGTTGGTTGATCGAGATTGTGAGTTGTCCGAGGTCTTCCGGATCATGCTGTTTTTCTCAACCGTGTACTTCCTGTATCATTGTCTTGCCAAGCTCTTATTCGTCTCGCTGAATCTCGTTCTTCTTGTTCAACTGTATCGAGGTTACGGGGTGTGCCCGGCAAAGAGAGTGCTTCCTGGTATAAAAAATTTGACCGAGACATGTCGATGTGACGATAAAGCTTGGAGAAGAGCATATAAAAAGATTGTTTACGTGCACATAGTACCATATATTTTTTTATAAATCAAATAAATAAAAAGTCTACATATCCGTGAAGGCTATAAATTTATGTGGCAGGAGGCATAAAATGAAGATACAGAATAAATGAGTTATAAGTATTTGATATATGACAATTTTCGAAGAGTTTTTTGCAATTCAATAATCTATCTCTATACTTTCTCTATCAGCCCTGACTCCTGCTATCACAGGACGAGCTGAGGGAAGAAATACTAGATAATCTTTAGTGAGAGTAGACCCCTCCGACCACTGCACGTGACGCAGACAAATCAAGTACCGCTTTCGGTGGTAACTCAGAAAAAGTTTAATAGGTTTAATAGGTTTAATAGGTTTACTACGTTGAATTCCAACCCAGTAAACTTATCAACCCAGTAAACTTATCAACCTAATTTTGCCGAAGCACACAGTTTATTTTGTGTGTTTTTTTATGTCTTTTTCTTCTCATAAGTGAATAACCGCAAGTGTGATTTTATTGTCTTCATTTTTAATTAATGGTTGTTCTTATAACCAAAAAATTGACAAGCCTCTTCAGATTACATCATGTACTGAGCTTGCTGAGAATATGGGATATTTTCAGAAAAATTGCCAGACCAATGCTGACTGCATGAAGGTAAGTGACCCAAAAACTTTTTGCTATTCTGAAACTATTCATATAGATAGAAAAGATGAATATAATAACTTATACGAGACTTTAAATTGTCCAAATGATAAACTTGGACAAAATGATAGATGAGATTATTGTAAAATAGATTGGAAATCACAAAATTACTGTAATAAGTCAAATGGAATGTGTACACCTTGAAAACAATCTTAATTTTCTCTTATGCCCTTCTCTCTCCCCAAATGAAAACCCGAGTTCTCAAAACTCGAAGAATCTATCCTCCAATAC
>CAYUVP010000044.1:0-6733 GCA_964448195.1 uncultured Candidatus Peribacteria bacterium
TCGAGGAATAGATGAAATTCTTCGCCTCCTTAATATAACTCCAAAAACACTAGACGATGCACTCCAATTACGCAAAAATCGCAATGTCGATATTGTAGAAAAACTGGGGCCAGAAATTTCACTCAAGGTCAATGAGAAAATAGTGAGTCAGGATATCATCGTAAAACAACAACCAAGAAAAGCTCAAGATGATTTTATACTCAAAAACACATTTCATAAATGCCTCAAACTCATCGATCATCCAGTTCGACAATATCCTCTCGGAACTGTTGCGTCCCAGGTAACGTGATATGTCGATAGTGATGGGAAGGGCAGGCTCGGTGTGGAGGGTTATTTTCATGATTTACTCGCTGGTAAATCCTGAAAAAAAGATGAAAGACGAGATAGTTTTTGAAGACCAATATTTGATGAAGATGCGGAACAAGAAGTAAAATGAGTTGATATGTATCTCACGATTGACCCCAATATCCAATCTGCTCTGATGGAAGCTCTCGCTGAATGAGTGCGTACAACTGGAGCAAATACTGCTGCAGCCATCGTGATGGATCCTATGACGGGCGCTATTCGAGCCATTGGGAGTTATCCAACGTTTGATCCGGATAGACCAGGAAATGTCGAAAAAATAATTCCATTTATACCTGCTGATCATGGGGAAGAGCCTATACGGTTCCTTCTTGGGAAAGTCCTCTTTGTGGAGTCTCCGACGTGAACTGTGAAAAAAGTGTTTGAAAATCACCTCATAACTGTCGATGAATTAACAGATGAAGATCTCATGCTCATAGCTCTCGCAGATCCCAATAAAAAACTCTATGTCTATGAAAACAATGTTGGGCTCTTGTCCCACCAAGACATACCAATCACATCACCCTATGAGCCAGGAAGTATCTTTAAGTGATTGACCACTGCTATAGGTCTCGATGCAGGTGAAATCGAGCCAGATATGATCTATGAAGATAGAGGGAAAATAAAAATCGATGAATTTACCATTAATAATCTCGATAATGCTAAATGTCAGTGATGGCATACATTTCGAAATGCTCTGAATTTTAGTTGTAATGTGGGCATGATTAATATTGTACAGAAAGTTGGAAAACCTCTTTTTTACGAATACTTACGAAAATTCGGTCTCGGTGATATAACAGGTGTCACACTCGATGATGAAAATACTGGCTCTTTTGAGGCTTATGAGAAATGGCCAAAAGCAAAGCTTTTTACTATGACATTTTGACATGGTATACAGGTGAATCTGATGCAAATGGCAGCTGCTTATTCGGTCCTCGCCAATGGTGGAGTATATATGCAACCATATGTTGTCCAAAAACGTGTCTATCCAGATGGTGATACAGTTGAGACGCAACCTACTCCGGTACGTCGTGTTATCAGTGCTACTACTTCCCAGAAAATCACAGCTATGCTCACAGAATCAGCACGTATATGATTTGCCAAAGCTGGGGGTGTAGCAGGATACAGTCTCGCAGGAAAAACGGGAACATCACAGATATCGAGTAGTAAATGAGGATTTGAGAGAGGTGAAAATGGACGTACCAATACTTCCTATGCTGGTTATGGTCCATCGAGCAGCCCAAAATTTGTCATACTTGTCCGTTTTGATCGTCCTCGAAGTACACAATATGCGGAGTTCTCTTCCGCGAAGACATTTCATACAATTGCAGAATTCTTGTTGAAATATTATGGTATAAAACCAGGTAACTAGTTAATATTGACAATATAACATAAATATGGTTTAATATTTAAAGATAACACAATATCTTTAATATATGTTTCTCCATAGGATTCATCATCATTGAAAAAGATTACACCAGAAATTGCTCCGTCGTTTGAATATTGCTGCGGCGTTTTTTGTGAGCATCTTGATCACTGGAATTCTCTTTTTAGTAGGAGGAGTTCTTGCATCAACAGGTGTTAATTTTACCTTGATTATTAATCCTGCGAGTCTCGCTGTGAGTATAGTCAATGCTAATTATCAACCAGTTATTGCTCCAGCAGTTCCTCTCTCATATGCTCTCTATGGCGATACGTGCCAGTCAAATACTGGAACACTTGGCACGACGACACAACGTATCTATGTGACAAATCCTCGGGTAGCGAATAATGGTTGGTCTGTTACTCTTGCAGCTCTTGATCCTACTGCAACATGGGTGAGTGGTAGCCAAAAAATGGATTTCAATGATCCTACGACAACTGGTTGCACCGATGGTGCAGATGTCGATACAGTTGCAGGACAGTTGACCCTCGATCCCACATCTGCAATACTTACTGCTGGCCAGTGTCTATCTTGTGTTGCTGATCATATACAACGCTGATCAGTTGCTTCTTTTGAAGAAAATATTACGGACAGTATCACATTATTGACGGGTACACCAAGTTCTGACGATATGGGTGATTGGGTTTTGAGAGGTGTAGAAGTGACACAAACAGTTCCAGCTTTTCAGCCAGCTGCGGGTGAATATACACTCCCTCTTTCTTTCTCTATTATTGCCCAATAAATTTGGTCTTTTTTATCTAATATTAATTAGATTATATTTTTCGTGATAGCAAGGAAACACGATATTTTTTCTGATATTTTCTCTATAATATCCTCATTAATATCATCTTTTTTGTATGAATTTTGCTCTTTTTGTGCGTCGGGTACTTATTTCTATTCTGTGCATATCGAGCTTCTCTCTTTCAGTAGAGGCTATTGAGTATGGAGGTTTCGGAGGTCGGCCAGCATATCCAAGGGCTGATAATCCTCGAACCGAATCTATTTTTATACATACACTTGAGCCGTGAGATGTACAAAAAGAAGGGATTACTGTTATCAATAATTCTTCTGAAGCAAAAACAGTTCTGATCTATGCAGCTGATTCTACACCTTCTACTGGTGGTGCTTTTGCCTGTAAGCAATTCGCTGAAAAACAGATTGATGTTGGTTCTTGGGTTAAGTTGGAAAAAACAGAGATTAAGCTCAATGCTGGTGTGACTCAACTCGTGCCCTTTTCGATAACAGTACCTGCGAATGCCAGCACAGGGGAACATAATGGATGTATCATCATTCAAGAAAAGAAAATCAAAACAGGTGATCAACCCGGAGTAAACCTCTCTATTCGTACTGGTCTCCGTCTCGCTGTCACTATTCCGGGTGATATAGAGAGAAAGATTGAAATTGTTGGTTTTGATTACAAGCGACAGAATGGCACTATAATACTTCATCCACAAGTGAAAAATACAGGTAATGTTTCTATTGATTCCAATGTTTCAGTTGTGACTCGATACTTTTTTTGAGTCAAATATAGTGAACAAGGAGGACAGTACCCTGTACTCAGATGAGAAACTTCTGACTGGAATTTTGACCTCAAAAAACCTTTCTGGGGCTGACTCTATCGTTCTAGTTTTGAAGTATCTTACGATCCTGATCCAGCATCCCAAGTGTGAGCAAATACAAATGGGAAACTCATCACTCTCGCAGGTCCATCGCTCTGGTTTCTGACCTTCCCGACACTCCTTGGATTCATAGTAGAATTAATATTATTAGCTTTTGTCTGAGTACTCATTTTTCTCTATGTACTGGCACGTCGAAGAGAACAATGGGTCATCAATCATTGGAAAAAATATGTGCTCAAAAACAATACTGATATTACTACTCTTGCCGCAGAACATGATGTATCATGGAAACTTCTCGCAAAAGTGAATCGTCTCAAGCCTCCCTATACTCTCAAAAAAGGTGATACTGTAAAAGTTCCCCCTTCTCATAAGTAATTGTTCATGCACATTTCTTGTCGTCATTTTTTTGCTCAAATGTATTCTCGGAGCTACTTTCTTGTTGTACTCTGGTTGAGTTTTGTTGTATTTTTTCCTGTTCTGCTCCTGGCTCAGGAGGAGTCATGAGAAAACATTGATGTCCCTACATCTGTAGAGTCCTCTCCTTCCCCTCAAACAGAAACAGCGCCATCAAATGAGTCCTCAACAGTTCCTCCAATAGAAACAACAAATACAACTGAGACAGAGGTAGAGACAGAAACTACAACTCCAACGGGAACGGAAACAGAAACTACAACTGGAACGGAATCAGACATAGAGACAGTACAAACTAATGATTGAGTGCCCACCGAATCAACATCTTCTATTACTCTCATAGATACTGGAGATGGTATTGTCCCTATAGTTGACTGACCAATTTCAGAAGAAACTGCAGAGATTGTTACTCTATTTTCCAATAACGATGTCTTTGTTGAGATAGAGGTGATATTTTCTGATCTTGATACTGAAGTAGATGAAATAATACAAAATGACCCTACACTCGCTGACAACACCGATGAAGATCCAAATGTTGACTTGATAGACCCGTCCATTGTATCTGATCCTCCTGGTCCTATCCCAGAGATAGAGCCTGATGTCCCACCGGAAGATGATACACCTGTTATCGAATCTCAGACTGAATCTCACTCTATCCTGGCACTACTTGATTCTTTATCGGAAAAAGAAACTCTCTCTATTCGTACCTATGATAAGGATATAATGATAGACCCTGATGCTACTCATACGTGCCGGACGGATATATTTCGTGCAGATTTTGAGAGCTGAGCATCATCTCGAGCCCGTGTGACACTGGTTCAGAATAAGAAGAAAAATCTACCTTCCCTGCTCGAGATAGGAGCTCTCCCCCCAGGACTGAATGTCCTCTTCAAGGCCAATGAAGAATACACTTATGCGCCTGGTACTCGAGAAACAGTTATAGAATTTGATATCACTCGCCAGATAGGAGCATGGGAATGAGACTTCACTATTCCTATTATCTACACGCTCACAGGCGATAGTGTATCTTCTGTTGTATGTCAGATAAATATTATCAACGATTAATATGAATGCATCTTCTTCTTTATCCCTTCGGAGCAAAAAAACTCGTCTCATTCTGTTCCTTTTTGTGACGAATGTGATCACTTTTTTTTGAGCTTATGTGTTTTTGCAAAAAATTGATATAGAAAATTTTAAAGAAGAATATCCTCTTCTTGATCCGATGCGTTTCTTTGCTCATCCTCGCGATCTCCTCACAACAGTACAGCCCATACGTGAAGAGCTGGGAACTCTATTTGAAACAGAGAATCTCGAAGCGACTTCACTCTATTTTGAATACCTCAATACCGGTGCAAATATCTCTATTAATCAAGATGTACGTATATTACCAGCATCTCTCATCAAAGTACCACTTGCTATGGCTGTGATGAAAAAAATAGAACAATGAGATTGGAAACTCCACAATGAGCTCATCATGATGAAAGAAGATAGAGACACAGACTGGTGAGATGTTTATAAATATCCTATCGGGACACCTATTACAATAGAAAATTTGCTTACAGAGATGTTGCTCCATTCTGATAATACAGCCTATCGGATACTCTACCGTAATCTCTCGCTTGACGAAGTAAAAGATGTCTTTGGTGCTCTTGGTTTGGATGATTTTTTTGACCAACAATGAAAAATCACAGCAAAAGAGTATACTCGGCTTATTCGTTCTCTATATACAGCAAATTATATCAATCCCACACATTCTCAATTTCTCTTGGATATACTCTCACGCACGGACTATGACGATTACCTCTGACAAGGTATCCCAGAGTGAATAAAATTTGCCCATAAAATCTGAGAAAACGAGTGAAAAACTGTTATTCTTGACGCAGGTTTGGTCTACTTATGAGATAGAACATATCTTATCTCTATGGCTATGGACTATCAAAAAGAATGACTCACACGAGACCAGTCTCTCGCTTTATTTGGTCGTATATCCCGTCTTATATATACTTATATCTCTACGACAAACAATGAAACGTTGTAACTCAATTTTTCGTACTTTTCTTATTTATTACACTGTTTTTTGTGTGGCTTTGGGTGGTTTACCATTTGAGGGTTTTTTTGTCCATCTTCGAGAGGGAAATATCGTCGACGTGCTCTACCGTGCTCAGAAAAATAGTAATGTGATTGATGTCGCTCGTGAATTCATCGAACCACATGCCCCTGTCGCGCAAGCAAATGGCGCAACGGATGCTATGATGTCATATGATACAGTCAATAATGGTACGTCTACTCCAAAATTTCGTCTCTGGGATGGGAGTACATGGGGATCAGAACAATCTACGAGTGCATTTGTAGGTACAGAAATCTATAACATGCAGGTACGTTATGCTCCTACTCGGGATGAAGCCATACTCGTCGCTATAACTAATACTGGTCAGATACAAGCTCAAGTATTTAATGGTACAACATGGTGAAGTCCGACCACGCTGTCGACAGTGGGTGATACTATCAATAACCCCAATGCGGCATCTATATATAGATGATTCGATATTGAATACGAGCAGACTTCCGGTGATGCTATCGTGATAGTCGCTGATAACACTGCCGATCCTGATTATTACGTCTGGAATGGTACGAGTTGGACGGGGCCTACCAATATCGATATCCCGACGACTGGCCGACCATTTCAGATAGAACTAGCCTCTCGACCGGGAAGTGATGAACTCGCCTTTATCACACTTGATTCCAATAGTGATACCTATGGTATGCGATGGACAGGTAGTGCGTGGAATAATATGACAGTAGCAACTGCTTGGGAAACAACTGCTTCTCTTGCTGGTACGAGAAAGGCTATAGATGTCGCTTTTGAGACAACCTCGGGTGATATCATGTTTGCTTGGTGATTTGTGACTGCTGCTACGGCTCATTTCCGATATAGAGC
>CAYUVP010000045.1:0-5082 GCA_964448195.1 uncultured Candidatus Peribacteria bacterium
TACCTACCATCTCGCGATGGCGGTCGATGATCATCTGATGAAAATCACGCACGTCTTGCGCGGCGATGAGTGGCTTCCAAGTACACCAAAACACGTCCTTCTCTATCGTATGTTCGGCTGGGAGGCGCCAGAATTTTATCATCTCTCCGTGATTCTCGGGGCTGATAGAAAAAAACTCTCAAAGCGAAATGGTGACACACACGTCAGTCAGTTCCTCGAAAATGGCTACCTCAAAGAAGCGCTCCTGAACTATATCGCTCTTATTGGCTGGAATTCAAAGACAACAAAAGAGATTTTCTCACTTCCAGAACTCATTGAAGCATTTTCGCTCGATGGTCTGCAGATTGCGAACGGTATTTTTGACCCAGAGAAGCTCAAATGGATGAATGGTAAGTATATCGCTGCCACGCCTGCAGATGACCTCGTAAAAATCCTCTCAGACTACCTCAAACAATATAACCCCGCGTTTTACGAAAGTACTTTTATTACGCATGATGAAGCATTTAATCGTGCGGTTATCATGGAAGTCCAGAAGCGTTGCGAGACTCTTGCTGATTTTCCAGCGCTCTCAGAATGTTTCTATCAGGAGCCAGAAGTCGATACAGCGCTCCTTCTCTCAGAGAAAATGGGCATCACTGATCTCGTGCAAGCAAAAGAAGCACTTCAATTTGGTCTGGATGTGATTAAAACTTTCACTTCAACACCGTCTCGTGATACTCTCAAAGATGCCATTATTCCAAAAATCGCAGAAGCAGGAAAGAAAAATGGTCAGATTCTCTGGCCTCTCCGAGTCGCTCTCACAGGAAAAGAATTCTCACCGGGAGCATTTGAGATGACGGAGATTCTCGGTCTAGAAAAAGCTATTGCTCGCATCGAGAAGGTAGTTGCAAAACTCGCATAATAGCTATAATAAATTGATGTTAAAAGAGTTGCTTTTTACACTTGAGAGGTATATACTGAATGTAGTTTTTATCCCACAATATTATGAATTTTCTCATCCTCAAAACCATTATCGAATCGACGATTCAGAACTACAATCATCAAAATCAGACAGCAAAAATTACTGAAAATAATGTTACGATTACCAATTTTTCACCGAAGGGTGTTGATCTTATGATCCGCTGTCCTCATTCTGGTAAAGAGGTAACAGTACGGGCTGAGGTGAATTTTATGAATGGTCCTCTCCCGACGAATTTCTCTATTGCTGGAGGTGGCATGCCTGATGTATCTGGGCAGATCAATGATAACGATGTTACAAATGTTCGCCAAGCGCTCAAGAGTAATACAAATATTGCTGACTTGTTTTGAGAGCAAGAATAATCTATGATTAAATTTCTTCGCAGGCTCATCGATTTTATCTTCTGGTGGGTCGTGCTCATAGCAGCTGTTGCTTTTATCGGGTATATTGCTTGGCCACTTCTGGTAGGTAAATTTTACACACTGTGTAGTTATAATTCTGAATGGAAGTTATGTCGTGGAAATTGGAGTGTTGAAAGTGATGCGGATAGGGTCCAGAATACGATTGAAAAAAAGACGGGAGCATTTTTTGACATAGCGAAGACCGCTGTTACTGATGTTCTCTCGGATGAAGGAGGAAAGAAAAAAATAGAGTATGTGCTCGATAAAAAAACAGGTACATATGTACCTAGTATAGAAACAAAATAGGACGCCTAGATTTGCATAAATCCCCGAACAAATTCTTCTCCCGACATTGGTTTTTTACCAGCTGGGTGAATCTTTTTTATGATGAGTAGTCAGCCGCTCAGGACTATTGCTGGGAGATTTTCGTGAATAATCCAGATACCGAGATTGTGATTTGAAGTATTTCCTCTCTCAACTTCGATGAGAGTAGTACGGATATTTCTGAATGTATAGAAGAGTCCTGGCCAAGGGGTATATGCTTGCCAGGCATGATACGCACGATCTATTTCCCATCCAGGCTGGAGCTCGCCATCTTTTTTTTCAATCATTTTTGTATAGGTAGCTTCTTCGTGTTTCTGAGGTATTGGATTGAGAGTTTCATCACAGAGTCATTGTATTGTAGTTTCCAGGAGTGGCCCACCACGATTAGCGGTTCGTTCGAAGAGCAGACCAGTTGTATCAGCGGGGAGTATTTCCCATGATTCTTGAGTGAGGATATTCCCTTCATCCATACCGAGACTCATTTGTTGTACAGTCAGACCAGTTACTTTTTCACCATTGAGTAATGCGTGCTGTATGGGTGCAGCTCCACGATATTTCGGGAGAAGAGAAGTGTGGACATTGAGAAAGCCCATTGAGGGTATATCCAGGAGCTCTTGAGGAAGAATTTTCCCATAAGCGACGACGATACAGATATCGGGCTTGAGATTTTTTATCGTGTCGAGAAATTCTGGATTATTTCTGACTTTTTCTGGTTGCAGGAGAGGTAAGGCGTTTTCGGTGGCGTATTGTCATACGGGTGACCGCATGAGTTCATGCCCTCGACCAGCTGGTTTATCGGGGTTTGTGACGACAGCGACGATATTGAGAGATTCACTCTGTGTGTGGAGATATCTGAGAATATTTGCTGAGAGACCAGGCGTTCAAAAAAAGATACAATTAATTTTCTTCATAGATTATTGACAAAATGGAAATGAGTATAACATTTATTTTATATTCAGAAATTGTAGGAGATTTACTTCTTTTAACAATATTTCTTATGCAAATAATTTGAGGATATTTAGATGATGAAAGTGTAATATGTGAAGCAGCAGAGATCAAAACTATAGCTGGTAATAATTGTGTTAGAAAATTATGAATTTCTTTTATATCTTCTGTTCGAGAAGTAACAGAAAAAAAGATAATTCTGCTTCTTAGATTTGATACATTGCTGTCTTCTGAAGATAGAGATTTCTTGGTTCAAAGTATTCAAGGAGATTTAAATAAAGAACACCCCGATAAGAGATATTTGGTAAAGATTGAACAAGATGAGAAAAATAGCTGCACACTGATTTCACAATATTTACAGGATAAAATGAGAATTGTATTAGAAGATTGTGTTGGTCTCTATATGACTATGCTGAATCTCCGTGTTCAACCTACAATCTTTGGTCGTTTACAGAGATTTTTTTCGTCTGAATATGATCTTGAACTCAGAATTTTAGCAACTAGACCGCAGGATTCTTATCTATTACCAGAAGAAGAGATAGAGGCGGCACAGAGACGCTGTATGGAAGCCATCCAAGCTTCTCTGAAATATCCCAATGCACGTATTCATTCTGTCTCTATTGATACTATATAGGTTTATTAAACCCGTATCTTTTTTACGATTTCACCATAACGGATGCATTTTTCTGTGGTGCCTTTTCCTGTAAGACCTATAAATATCCACAGTATTCAGAGAAGTACGAGAAATACACCAGGATGCCAACTCATCTCAACCAAAGATGCAACAGTTGTATCAATCTGAAATCCTCCTGTCGATGTCGTGGGAGTTGCGATAATGCTTTTCACTATTGGATCCATCATAGGACCTCCAATCATGACCAATATAAATCCGTGAATAGCTTGTATTATTCTGAGTCATTTTTGTTTTAGGATGCATGTGGTGAGAAGTCCACGAACAAGGAAAAAAAGTGCAAAAATCATGAGACCGTATTCGATCTTTTTCTCTGTTAGAGGAGAAGTTTCTCCATAAAATGGTATGTCAATCACAGAGCGATCTTGAGACCACCAGAGGATAAATAAGATGAGCAAACCAGTTACAATATGGAGTGTTCTAATAGTCGTATCTTTTGGTCGTCGTGCGAAGAATTGAGCAATCTTAATCAGAGTAGGATTCATATCAGATTTTGAGATAAAAATTGGTGCCCAGGGCCGGACTCGAACCGGCACACCTTGCGGTAAGGGATTTTAAGTCCCTCGTGTCTACCATTTCACCACCAGGGCGTCACGCATTTGTGATTATAGTATTTTTCCCTCTTTCTCAATTCTTTTTGTTATGAATATTGTGTATTTTTCTCCTCCTATTTATTGCTTTGTGTAAAAATGTGTTGTAATATGTATTCATGAAATCTCATTTTTTATTCCTCAAGGCTATAATAATAGCATTTTGCGCTTTGATTACTGTGCCTTCTTTTTGACTCCAAAGTTACGAATTATTGACAGGCATACAAAAAAGAATGATTACTGAACCTATGGCACCAGAAATAAAACAATATATACTCACATCTAGACCTCTTCCTGTGACTATGACACATGCTCAAATGTTTTATAATCTGGATACATTTGTTACCTACAGCATAAAAAGAAAACGAGAGCTGCCGCCGACACTAACATATATTTTGGAAAAGAAAAAAGATATCATGCTGACGTCAGACAACTATCTGGATACATTTCTCGATCTCTATGTGAGACAAATGGATGCCCAGTATGTGTCTATGAAAACGAACGATGAAATAGTACGATTATCTATGCATGAAGAGGTTATAAAAAATCTCCCCGAGAATTTAGTGGTCCCAACAGCAGCCAATTCAAATACATACCAATCAATCGTTGTTGATATTAGTGATCAGAGGTTGTATGCCTTTGAAGATGGTATTCTTGTGGCTTCTTCTGCTATTACTTCTGGTAAAAAGTGATTCAGTACGGTAAAAGGTGATTTTCAGATTCAGAAAAAAAAGCTCGGACGTACACTGGTTTCACCATTTAAAGATAAGAAAAATCAGTATAGGCTTCATGTGGATTATTGGATACAATTTTATAAAGGATTTGGAATTCACGATGCCTGTAATAGCAAGAGTTGTTGGCGCCAGACATTTGGAGGATCTGATTATGTCACTCGAGGAAGTCACGGATGTATCAATACGCCGTATGATTTTATGGGTTGGCTTTTTGATTGGTCTCTCGAGGGCACAAGGGTCTCTGTTATTCAGTAATATTTTTTGATTTTCTGAGGTGAGTTTTTGCTAAAAAATTAGACAAATTGTTTTATTATTTTATAAAAAAACTTTGCCGGATTTGGTTTGCAAAGACTTCAGATTTTCCTAGAATAAGTGGGTGTTTTGTTGATGTTTATGCAGATTTTTTTATAAAACCTCGTAGCTCTCAACATCCCGCCCG
>CAYUVP010000045.1:5092-6695 GCA_964448195.1 uncultured Candidatus Peribacteria bacterium
TTGTACTCACTTAATTCCTAATCAACATTTCATGGCTACTAGCGACCTCGTGGCTCTCGTCGATGTGTGAAGTTCTCGCATCAAAACTCTTGTTGGATCATTTATCTCCGATCCAGCAAATCCAAATAGACCAAAACTCAATGTGCTCGGAGTTGGTGTTGTAAAATCAGATGGTGTCCGAAAAGGAGTTATCCTCGATATGGAAGAATTCAAGAAAAATCTCGATGAATCTCTCACTGAGGCAGAGAATATGGCGGGACAACAATTTCCTCATGTAGGAATCTGTCTCTCAGGAACGGGTATCCAAATACACCATAACCAAGGAATGATTGCTATTCCATCAAACGAAGTAACACAAGATGACGTGAATCGTGTTCTCGACATGGCACAAAATGGTATAACTCTCACCAATCAAACAGTTCTCAAAATTATTCCAGAATCTTTCTCAGTTGATCTCGAACATCACGTCAAATCACCAGTTGGTATGAGTGCAAAAAAACTCGAAGTAAATGCTTATATTTTTACTATTCCTACGACAGCACTCAATAATGTACGCAAATGATTCAAGGATGTAGGTATCGATGTTGTCGATGTATATCCATCACTTTTGACAAGTCCAGAAGCTGTTCTCTCTCGCCGCCAAAAAGAACTCGGAGTTGTGTGTGTAGATATCGGATCTTCTTGTACTGGCGTTACGGTCTTTGAAGAAGGTGTACTCCGCCATGCTTACATTATTCCAGTTGGTGGCGAATATGTTACTTCAGATATTGCTCTTGGTGTTCGTGTCTCTGTTGATATAGCAGAAAAACTCAAAACTGATTATGTTGACCTGACTTTCTGTGATCTCTCAAAACCAAAAGATGAAGACATAGCTCTTAGTCGTATTGATAAAAAAGAAACAGAAACAGTTTCAAAACTGTATCTTTCACAGATTGCCCAAGCCCGCTACAAAGAAATTCTCTCTCTCGTGAATGCTGAACTCAAACGTCTCGGTCGTGACGGTATGCTCCCAGAAGGTGCAGTATTCGTATGAGGAGGTTCTAAAGCTCGCAACCTCATCGAACTCGCAAAAGCAGAACTTCGCCTCCCATGTTCTATTGGTTTCCCAGAAGATCAAGAATACGTCACAGGGACTTCTGTTTCTGATCCAGGATTTGCAGGAGCTATCGGTGCGCTTCTTCTCTCTCAGAGAGTAGGAGGCATGGGTAGAGCTCGCGTGAGCATCGGTGCTGGAATCGGTGGACTCAAGGATTCAGCAAAAAAGTTTTTCAAATTTTTACTTCCATAAAGAGATATATTTTTCTTTTTATCTTCTCTAATTTTCATATCTATGCCACCTATCAAATCAACAAAAAAAAGTACAGCCAACAAGGGTTGACTCAAAGGTCTTTTTCTCAAAGAATCACCATCTCAACCAGAGGAGGTAAATGTATCAAATATGATATCTCCAGTTGCGAGCATCAAAGTTATTGGTTGTGGATGAGCTGGTCAGAACACAATCAACCGTATGATCGAAAGCGGTCTTTCAGGTGTTGATTTTATCTCTATCAATACAGATAATCAGGCTATCTACAATTCTCTCGCCCCAACAAAACTCAGTATC
>CAYUVP010000046.1:0-6670 GCA_964448195.1 uncultured Candidatus Peribacteria bacterium
TAGAGACAGAAGAGAATATTACTCACTTCGATGACACCCAGAGTATCGAGACACCACGAAGGATGTATATACATGTTTGAGCAATCCATGAGGTCTTTTGCATCGACTCCGACATGTACATATTTACAGTTTTCTGAACCAGAGACATCGTAGCATTCGATACAATTTTTTGAGTTGATAATGAAATCTCCCATTGAGTTTTCCGAATTCAATACTTCTGCATATTTTACTGGGAATGTGCTAGAGTAATTGTGAAAAAAATCTTGAACTTTTCGTACCATGCTTGCATTGCTCAGTTTTGATTCAAGGAGTTTTTTCTGATAGTCTTCTTTTGAGAGGGGTTGATTTTTAAAATGATATTCTTTGTTGACGAGATTTGTACACATGAAACAACTAATGCACCCAGTACAATTTTTTACAAAATAGCAGTCACGGCAGTTTTTGGAATTGGTAGAATAATAACTTCCGTAGCATTTTTCACAGTTGAAGCATTCATAGAGCATCTCTGAATCGTAGATATAGCTACTATCGATGATATCTTTTGAGCTCTGAATCAGTTTGCAGTAATAGCATCGTTCGCAGTACTCAGATGAATTGATGAGATAACAATTTTTACAATATCCTGTTCCAGTCGTAAATTCTGAGTTTTCATTGCCGACCGTGACCGTCGCTGCTCGAGGAATAGGCTGTTGCATAGCCGCATATTGCCCAAAAAATTCCTTGTTAGTATCAAATTCAGCTGCGTATGTGAGCGGGTCCCATTGGTCTGAAAACCATTCTTCTCGGAGCACGGATTTGAGGTCTTCTCTTGGAGCGTAGAGTGTGACAATGGGCTTCCCACTGAGAGCTGATTTGGCATTGTAGAGTTTTGATTCATTTCTGTGTGATGTTCTCCTGCGGCATCTCTCGTCAGGACACAGTGTCGGAGTGGGGATACTATATTTTTTGCCACCTATGAGAGGTGAAATTGTATCGTAAAAAACCATGTCACGATCAGTGATTTGAAAATCTTTCCCCGTGAGGATACATCTTTTTGTCTCGACTATTTTTTCATCTGGAGGTGTATAGGCCATAAGAAAAGATTAATAAACATGCTTACGATAACACTCTTCGCATAATATTTTTTCAGGCCTATCTGGACCGTATGTTGTAATTATCTTTGTTTCACATTCATCACAGGATCTTTCGTGAAGTTCACGAGAATTTCTGATATTCATACGTTCTCCATGTCGTATATCGGGGTGTTTTGTGGGTAAATTCATCCCATTTCCTATATAAAATGCGAGTTCCTGACGAATTACCTTGAAAGGCTTGCCGCTCACTTCACACTGAAATATACCAGAAAGGACAATATCAATATTTTTCTGTGCTTTTTCAAGACCAACTTTTTTTTCATCATATTCTCTGATCGGGAGTGCTGCTGTGTATGTGCCCATGTAGGTATTTTTATTTTCACCATCGTACCATGTCCATCTTTTTTCTTGTACTTCTTCTCTCGTCATGGGGAAATATTCTTGTGCTACTGTCTCGTTATAACCAAAAGGGGAGACTTCTATTGGGAAATACTCTCACCACTCACCGGTATTTTGCATGTGTGCAATGATTTTTCCACAGAGCTCTTCGTATTCGTGCGCTGAATAGGGTATGTTCATGATACAATGTGATCCTTTTTTTATACTAATACATCCGAAACAATCTTTTGAAGACTGAATCATGTCACAGTAGATAAGATTTGATGAATTGTTTACATTCATTTGTCCAAAGAGACAATTATTGACGTTGAGCCCTGCAGTTGATGTCTCGTATATCCAGCTTGCATTTTCACCGAAAGATGACACATCATAACAGTTTTTTGAGTGATTCATAAGATCACAATAGGCACAGTCTTCGCATTCTGTCATGCCAAATGATTGTTTTACATTTTTTGTGTTATAGAGATCATCACCTGTTGAGTTATCTATTTGATTTCCATGGACATATTTCTTGAAATTTTTTCGTGAAAAATCGAGAAAGAGAGACCGACGTTTTGCTATATCTGTGTCAGAAAAAACTTGCTCAATTTTTGTTTTATATTCCTCTTTTGAGAGCTGCTGATTCATAAAACAATACTGCTTATTTACGAGGTTACAACAAAAGAGACAGTCCTGACAACCAATACAACTATCGAGAAACCAGCTATCACGACAATTGACACAGTAAGAACAATAAAAAAGTGTCTGAGATTTCTGACATTGCACACATTCAAAGCACTGTTCACATTGTTCGCAAAAACAAGAATCTAACGTATCCTTGCAGTAGGCTATACGAGTATTGTAGAGACATTTTTCATTGAAATCAGAATCAAAGACGAGGTAACAATCACGACAGTTGCTGACATAGTTTGCGTAGTCTGAATTTTGAAGAGGTGGTATTTGTTGAATATGAATACGAGGGACTTTTTTCTGAAAAATATTGAATTGGGTAAAAAATGGAGCATTGAAATCAAATTTTACACCATAATCACTCGGATTATAGCTGTCAGAAAACCAATAATCTCTGAGGAAAACAGGATATTCCGATTCTGGTTTATGATTGGAGATTATTTCTTTCCCTGTTGCACTACATTTTCTCTTGTAGAGTTTTCGTTCATTACGAAATGCGAGACGCCTTCTTTGTCTTTCTTTTGGACAGAGCTTCGGGGTTGGTATGCTGTATTTTTTTCATGAAAAAACTGGAGAAACTTTGTCATAAAATTCGAGATCGTGATCCGTGATAAAAAAATCCTGTCCTGAAAGGAGACATTTTTTGGTTTCAACTATTTTTTCGGAAGGGAGAATAAAAGAGGACATATAAAATGATTGATAATTTTTCTAAACAAATCTAGTATAGGATAAATGACAAATAAAACGCATATTTTCTATTTTACTTGATTAAATAAGGATTTATGATACTATATTTCTGTAGAAAAAATTTTACAACATGGATATTCATAGTACATTACGGCAGCTTGGGTTCTCTGAAATAGAGTCAATAGTTTATCTTTCTCTTCTGCAATCAGGTGGAGATTATGTTTCGACTCTGGCGAAGCGTACAAAGCAGGGGAGAGTTGGTCTCTATTACACCCTTGATACTCTCCAGAAAAAATGACTCGTTTCCGTCGTGAAGCGTCACGGGGCAAAATTCTTCGTTCCTGAAAAACCTGAGCGAATCGTTAATATTGAGAGAGAGCGGCTCAATCTCTCAGAGATGATCCTGCCATCACTCAAAACTCTTGTTCATGCTGAGGCTTTTCGCCCTGCATTTACCCTGATTGACGATGAAAAGGATATAGATGAGTTCTTGACCGAATTATCAGCTTCAGAAGAAGTTCTCTCATATGCGAATATGCATGTGTGGTATCAAAATAATCAAACTCAACTTTTGAAATTTCTCGAAAAGATTCTGAAAAAAGCAAAAAAGACACAATTTATCCTCCCGTATCACGAAGAGACTCAGGAACTCTTTCGGAATCTCTCAAAAAAACACTCACACCTCTCACTTGTGACAATTGAGGAGGGGCAGTTTCCATTTCGATATGATATTTTTATTACCGAAAGTGTCGTAGGGCTTTTCTTTTTTGAGGATTGTGAGTTTCGTGCGATCCGTATTGCTAGTCGCGAATATGCCGATTCTCAGCGAGCTATTTTTTATCTCGCATGGCTCGGTGGAACAGGGTTCGTGACGAATTAAAATATTATTCTGTTATAAAACCAAGATTTTTATTATAAACGTAGGTAATTTTTTGCTCATAGAGTGCTTTTTTAATGTCTCATATTCAGTTTTGGTGAAATGCATCATCATTGATGATAACCGCATTTTTGAGATTGAGTCTGTCTAAATCATTTGTGTGAATTATTTTTGGATATACGCCATATTTTTCTCAAAAGTAATAGTAGAGATGTTTGAAGTCAGTGTCTTTGAAAAAATATGTTTTTTTATTAGAAAAATCCTCTTGTATTATTTGACGATAATTCATTTTTTGATTAATTCTGTCACTTCAGAAATATATCAATATCCAGACACTAAATATACACTGTAAAATAATTAATACTTTGATCCAAAGTTTATATTTTTTTGTAGCATTTTCCCAATCAATGAAAAGTAAAAATGATACAAAAAATGGTATGTAGAGAAAATACCGAATTTCCCATTTTACACTTTGAAGTCCATAGATGAGCCCCACAATAATTAGGGAGAGGAATAGTTTCTTATGTATTTTATTTCTTTTTATTATAAGTTGGGTAATCGAAGTTATAAGAATAAAAATCCACAATGATCAATATGAAAACATTTTATTAGCATGAAATTCATAGAGAGTATAGAGTTTTTCTGTACTGTTTAACTCTGGATGTTTTTGTAAATAAATCAGCGAAACTATGTATGGTGATAATATGTGGGAGTAAAGTAACTCTTGTGGACCATTTTGAAGACTCTTTGGTTTATGATTTAATGTATTCTCAAATGTACGTATATCTGATAAATTTTTAAAAGGGGAAAGGGGGGTGCCAGTTGTGATAAAATTGTGTGTATAGTGATTAAAACCGAGTAAAAAAAGCGGCACCAAAAATAGAAAAGATATCTTGAGTTTTTTTATGTTTTTAAGTAAGTAGAGTACTCATATAAATCAACCTATAAAAAATCAGGAATATTTTGTATTTATCATTCCTATGAAGACAAATAACATGATAGTAATGATGTTGAAATTGATTTTTTCTGTAGTGAAAAATATCAATATAAGAAGGTAGAAAACATAAATAATATCATTGTATCAAGAAGGAGATAGTATGATGATAACGGGGGAAAGTCAGAATAGGAATGTTATAGGGGGTATTGTTGTCGCATGCATTCCAAATTTCCTGGTAAATCAAGTCACTAGTGGTAAAAAACCGAAAACAATAAAAGCATTTAGGATGCCATAACTATAAAAGAAGTATTTGCCAAAAATTGATGTAACTGTGCTCATTAGTAGTTCTCAAAATTTAGGATAATTTTGAGCCCAAAAATGTGTGTAATATTTTTTTTCCAAAAGATTGTTAGAGCCCAGGTAACCATATATACCATCAATATGATAACTCAGAGAGTCGTATGTATAGTCTATTCCTATAAAGACTATAGATACAAGTACTACTGAATATATAATATAAAAAATATTTTTGTTATTTTGTTCAAGATAAAAATGATCTGGTAAATTGAGTCTGAGGGATAAAAGAAGAAAAATAATCTGGAGTAGTATTTGTATAGAAAACGTATTTATCCCCGCCAGATTACATGAAGTAATGATTACGTATAGGAGTGGATAAAAAATGACAAAACTGTAGATATAAGAGCTTCAGAACGATAATTTTTTGTATTTATACAAGACAAGAAAAAACCCTATAAATAAAGTAAGAGTCATATTTAGAGTGATGAAATTGTATTCGGTATGATGTATATCAATACAATAGAGACAATACAATAGAGTAATATTGATCCGATAAGTGGCTTGTCTTTGAGTATGATATTTTCGAGAGAGATGCTATTTTTTCATAAGAAAAATATATTGTAATAAAAACGAATGATTCCAAAGGTGACAATCGGTATTGTCCAAACCATGCGGCTTCACTGGACAGACTGAAAAGCGTAGAGGGTATATGCCACAAGGAGAAATGATGTTAATACTGACAATATTTGTTTGAGAAAATCTTCACTATATTCGTGTATATTTTTGCGAGAAGAAATTTTATTTTGGCTATGAAGCACAGATTCTTGATACCTTTTTGAAAATCATAAAAATAAACTCCCAAAAAATACCATGATGAGAAACCATGGAGAGACGATTGCATCTGTTATGGCTATGCCTATAGCTCAACGAATAAGGAAGCCAAAACTAATCATAAAAACGTCTATAATAACTTTTTCTTTTAAGAAATAAGTGTATAGAAGAGTATTGATGAGATAGATTCAAAAAAACATTGCACACCATAAGTTGATGAATCAAGAAAGCATTATTGATCCTATTCAGAGAAATAGACTCAAGAATATTGCTGTTTTTATTCAAAGTTTTCCAGATGCTATTGGCCTTTTTTTCTTTTCAGGATGGAGAGCATCTGTTTTGCGGTCGTGTACATCATTGAGAATATATGTTGCACTACAAAATAAACAGAACAAGATACATATCACGCTGGTCATAAAAAAGTTCTCCACTGAGAAAAGATATCCTGAAAATATGAGAGGAATAAATATTACTGCATTTTTTATCCATTGTTTTGGGCGGAGAGAGAAAAATATGTATTTAATCATAGTTAGAGTATATGAAGTTTGTATCCGATCGCATAGAGGATTTTCTTGCAATAGGTTTTCAGTTTATAGGTGATTCCAAGAGGATCGACACTATAAATGATGTTATCTGGGGATGGAATCTTGTGAAATTCAAACATATCTGTAATAAAAGGTTTTTTTCCTGGAATCATACATATTTTTTGCTCTGATTTGAAGGAAAAATCTGATGTTCTACCGAGGGCTCATACTATCTCTATATTATTTTTCTCAAATGTATCTTTCAGTTGTTCTGAAAATAGAGTTACAAAATCGTGAGCATTTCTGGAAATGATAAATAATTTTCTATTCCTAACGTTATGAAATATATCTAGAAAATGTGGATGAAAATGAAAAT
>CAYUVP010000047.1:0-6545 GCA_964448195.1 uncultured Candidatus Peribacteria bacterium
GCTCCTGCTCCTGCTCCTGCTCCTGCTCCTGCTCCTGCTCCTGCTCCTGCTCCTATTGAAGAACAATCTAGAAAAGAAACCTATACAGACAAAAGTGGAAAACCATTTGAAGGAGCATTATTTGAACCTCTTATGGCTAATATTAGTATTCTCAATAAACAACCAGGCACATCTACATATTATGGTGAATCAACAGATCATAGCTCTATAAATATCGAAAAGGATTCCAATGGAAATATTACAGAAATTGGTATGTTTAGAGGAGACGCAACTTCGAAGGGCGAGAGATATGTCACACTCGATCCAAATAGTGAAATGTGAAAGAGGATTCTCAAAAAATATAGTACATACTTAAAATAAAATATGGCTGACTTTGAAAATCAAAATATTATCGATAAACCAAAAGATCTTCTTAATAAGAAAGAGCTCGAATGAAGTGAAAACAAAAACTCTGTTGATGTTCTCAGACAAGAAGATAGTCTGGAACTCACAGAAAAAATTCTCTCAGGAGAAGAGGAAATAACACCAGAAAATCTCCGTAAACTCAGTTTCGCAGAGCTCATGAGGCTCGAGAATACTCTGGCAGATACTGGGAAAAAAGCTGAAATTCAGCAATTTATGTTCGCCAATTATTCACAGCAACTCTTTGAAAATGCTTCTCAGAGTATTAATAATCCTGCTGGCGATACTGAAGGAGGAAATGCAGTAAAAAATATAGGAAACTATCTCTCTCCCGCTCTGGAAGCAATGGGTCAATTTTATGGGCAAATCGGAGAAAAGCTCTCTCACAATCCAGAAAATATGAATAAAATTGAAAAAGCTCAGGTAGCACAGTTCTCTTCAGAAGTCAGCTGAATGGAAATCTATGCCCGACAAGTACAAGATCAGATAAATCAAATTGTTTAATTTTCCTATGCCAAAAACACAAAAAATACCATCGACCGAAGCACAGAAATTCTTGAATGACTTTGAGAAAACTCATAGCGGACAATCTCATCGTATTGAAAAAATGGAATCTGTCGTAGATCTCGTCGATACGGAATCAATTATTGACCTCAATGACCGTCTCAGGGCTTTTTATACAAAACATGAAAATCCTGAAATTCTCCACCTCCTCGATAAGATGACCACCATCATGAACCAGATAACAGAGATTATCCAACAAGTAAAATCAAAACGTATCTCTCTTAGCGTCGCAGAACAGGAAATACAAGAAAGAGTCTCTGAAATCGATGAAGTCGTTGATATGATGAAACAGTGGGAAACGGTGGGAGTTTAGTCTTTTTTCTCGCCTCAAACAGATTCATCATACCCTATCCTCCATTTTCTCATCTCTCGGTCGAGCTTGAGTGCTCAGGGGAGAACTCTTTCGAGATGTTCCCAAAAAGCGTCCTGATGATGCTTGTGGATGGTATGGGTAAGTTCATGGACAATAATATAATCTCTGAGTTCTGGCGGGAGTCGCATCAGTTCGATATTGAGACTGATAGAATTCGCATAGCTACAACTTCCCCACCGTGAAGTCTGATGACGACAAACAACTCGCAGGTATGTGAAACCGAGGTCCTGTGCGAGTTCCATAGTCCGATGTGGGAGATAGGATTTCGCTAGAAGACGAAGTTCGAGGAGCTCATCTGGACTAATTTGTTTGTGTTTCTCGAATTTACTTTGTTGTTTTTGTATCCATCCAGCATGTTCAGTGACAAATTTCTCTACTTCTCTATCGGAAATACGCTTTGACGCACGTACAACGATTTCTCCTCATGGCTTCACGCGGAGACTCATACGACGAAGTCATTGTACACGGATAAGGGTAAAATCTAATACGCTCATGTAATTACAAACTATAAAATTCACTAAAAAATGGCACAAGAACACACTGTGTAGCGAGACGAAATTGATCTGTCCGGGTCAGCATACCATGAGACCAAAGAGCAAAAGAGCCAGCATGATCGCCAATATCTTTTACACCAGAAATCTCATGCATGATTTGCTCAAGATCCCGTCTAGAACCATCATGAAGCTTTTCGACGACTTGTTGTGGAACAGACATATGACACGAATATCAGAATTGTCCGATTCCTTTCTCATCTTCCATGTAGACAATGCCTGTAAGCCAATATTCATCTCCGATATTGTCTTGGTATATACCTCATTCCATGCCAACAAAGAAATTCGCCTCTGGGCAGAGACGACGGACTTCCTGGGCACGATTTTTTGCACCAGAGCGAAGTTCCTGAAGTGAAAGAGGCATATCTGGAACTCCTGAAGCAACTTTAAAACCCTGAATCAAGATTTCATGTCATACAAGAAATGGGCATGAAGAAAGTGCTTCATGCATAGCATTAGTTTTGGGAATATTGGTCGTACCAAGGGCGAAGAGCATATTAACCGAGTTCAAAGCAAACGATAGCGGCTATACCGAGAATAACTCCCGTTATTTCCATTTTTGAAAGTACATCTCAAAACTTCCAATAACTCACACCAATATACGTCGCTAAATTTACTATTTCCATAATAAGCGATGCTATTGCAATATTTTTAAATCGATAACTCTGAGCCAGTAAATTCAGAGAAATAAAATAGATCAAAATCCCTACCATATACCACTTCCATATACTCGTATTCTCAGTCCAGAGGCGAAGAATGAAATCACCAATAGTAAGTAAGATGCCTGCAGTAAATGTGAGCCAAAGTCAGATATGCATAAAAATCATTGAGTTACATTCTACCCCTTTTCACTTCCCTCATCTATATTTATCGATTGCCAAACTTTTTGTACGAGCGGATGATTCTCATCTATACCTCGAGCTTTTTGAAGCTTCTTTGCTGTTTCCCATGTTTCATGCCGTCGATCCATATCTCACTCAAAGTACCCAAGGACATTGTAAGGCATACGTTCAGCAAATTTACCCACTGCACGAGGACATACTCGATTTATATCAATTTTTCATTCGTAATCGAGTCGATTAATGAGTGAGAGTACATCCCAGAGAAGATCTCATACCTCCAACTCTAATTCATCATTATTAGCCTCCTGAATACTTTTTTTTATCTCACGTATCTCGCTCATAGCACCATCAATATAGTAATCAATATCTGACTCGCGAAACCATCCATTATACTCACGGTTGCGATTCTGGAGCCAGAGAAGTCACGTCAATCATTGCATAATTTTATTGTAGAGAAAAGTATTTTTTAGCAATAAAATTAAAAACTAAACAATTATTTGACAGAATATAAATTATATGTTTTAATATGTTTGTTGAGCTGTCCTACGTGACACCATACGTCCTCACAACAATAGATACCAGACACTGTACATCGTACGAGGAAAAAACCAATCCAAATACATATATGTACTGAGCCGGTGAAATCTCAAAAAACTCACCACAGGGGATGGCACAACACTGAAATACGAGTATGGATCGTATCGTCCTTAAGACCTTTTCTAGCCAATCGTCATCGACACTTGTTATGACTGAGGGAGCCAAGAAAGGGTCTTTTTTATTACAGAGATTTCGTTATAAGAGCATTATTTTCGACACTGAGAATCCCCACAACTCATCGTCAATAATTAATAACATAATAACCATCCACATGGTTAAAATAAGCTTCTTTATTGTTCTGAATATCCGACCACTGCTCTGGTGTAAGAGTTAAGGATTGAATCTGTGCAGTTTCACGCAGAACCCAGTAGATATGATGTGTGGGAATGAAGGAATTCCCTCGTATAGAACCAATGCGAGTACCACCATGTACAAAATAAAAATATTCAGCAAGTGGGCCGAGATTTCTCTGATTAAAATAAACCCCCTCCTTTGTAAGGTAGATAAATCAATCTTTAAGTTTTGTTTTTAGATTTTTTGATACAAAACGTTCAACAATTTCCTTCTCACCTTTTGTTGCTGGCTTCACGATGAGATTTTTCTGACCTTGTGCTGCAAGCACAGGATATTTATGGTGAATTTCAGTTGAAGATTTTTTCTGAAAAATAGAAGCAAAAAAACCTCCCGTATGTTCAATGTGTGGCCAAAAACGTTTTCGGAATAATTCCACGAGTTGCGGTTCTTCAATTTTTAATCTTGAGTCAAGTACTTCTTCATTTTCCATAACATTGAGCGTACAAGTAGAATACGAGATCGTACCGCCTGGTGCAGTCACGGCTTCTGCAGTTTCCATGAGTTGCTCTTGGAGTTTCGCTATGCGGTCAATATTTTTCTCATGCCAGTGGTCAACAATAGCACTATCACGAAAGGTAGTCCCTTCGCCGCTACAAGGCGCATCGAGAAGAACAGCATCGAAAAAACCAGGAAAATTTTGAAAGAATCGACCATCACACGAAACCACAGCAACATTGTCATATCCCATACGGTCAAGATTATCGAAGAGCTGAGGCGTACGTGTACGATTCACTTCGTTAGCTATGATGAGACTTTCTGGGAAATAATCAGCGAGTTGAGTCGTCTTGCCTCCTGGCGAAGCACACATGTCGAGGATCTTATCAGGTTCGCACGTAATGTGTTTTTTGAGGAGATATGGTGGATGTGCTGCCGCTATCTCTTGGATATAAAACCATCCTGCAGTATGTTCAAGGGTACGACCAAGTGCCAACGTCGTATCATCACGATCAATGAGAAATACTTCAGGAATATTAGTATTAGTAAGTGTCCATCATTGTTCTTTTGCGTGAAGTTTGAAGTTTTCAGGAGAGATTTTCCGAGTATTGATACGGAGACTCTTCCCGATAGGTTTGATCATAGCAGCAATAACATTCTCCGCTTCTTCTGAAGAGAAACCAAATGTTTTCTGGATATAATCGGAGAAACGAGACATACAGGGATTGTAGTGATTTTTAGAAAAATCAGAAATCAACAATTATTGTTATACGGTTTCTCTTCTTTTTCTCCTAAAAAGAGCTACGCCTACCATAATGACAAAAATACCTGCAAGTACTGTGAGAGTTATTTTTGTATTTGCTCCAGAGAGTTGATGAGGTATGTTTCAGAGGAAGGAGCTACCGATGAGACTCGGCGCATCTAGACTTTCTTGTTCAGTATATTTTCCGTCTGATCAAAAAGTTCCTCTTACTAAAATTCATTTAGGATGAACCAAAGAATACCCTTTATATTCAATGGTGTTTTCTCCTGTTTTCGCTATTTCATGTATTGTGTAATAATTTTGTGATGGGTTAATTCTCTTTATGGTTCTTCCATCAGTAAACAGGATATATACATTACCATATCAATTATTTGTTATTGGGGCATTAGGATAGTGGTTACTTCAAATAGGCATGCTGACAAATATAATACCTCAATTGACACGCGTAATAGAGGATTCAGTTAGTTTTGCAAAATTTATATTTACAGTTTTTTTATAATCGATATAGAGATAGCCATCGTCTCCTGAATAGGCTACTTTACCATTAAAATCAAAAATTGATCAGAATCCTCATCATCTTTTGTTCGATAGTGAAGAGACACATACATTGTCTGTATTGCAGACATAAGTAGGCATGGAGTAATTTTCTGCTTTACTATAAATAAACCATTTTTTTCAGAGAAAAATAGTAGCATGACTAATTGATCAGCCCATCGCTTTTGATACACTTCCATCTTCGAAAGCTATATATTCGTAGTGAAATCTAAGACTACGATTAGGAGTGTATATATATGTTAGTGTCGGATCCTCATAGGTATAGCCGATAGAATCATCGGGTAATTGAAATACCTTATTTATGAAATAGTATTCAGGGCTTTCTTTGCCGTCTATAGTAATCGTATATTTGTGGGGTCATTTTCGGTGTATGTAGACGACTTTATTGTTTATTAATTCTCCATGATCTGGATGTTTGTGAAGGATTTTTTTTGATATATTCGTATAACTTACTCCAAACTCATTACTACTGTAGGTAGCAATAGGTGAATTCGGAGAATACGTCGTCACCTCGATTATATAGTTACCTGCTGCGAGGAAATCTACTTCTGGTTTCTTGCCACCTGTACTGATAAAGTCTCAAAGTAAAGTATTATGCTCTTTTGGTATTAGGACTTGCGAAAATGCTGTTCACCTTACACCCTTTATGCTCACGCTGATGGGGGTATTTGATGGCAGATTCGTAGCAATTCTATAAAAAACTTCTATTCATGGTCTTATACCCACAGTGGCATCGGCGGAAATGGTCATTTTTTGACCAGGCATCAGACATGTCTCGTACTGTCCACGACATACATCTTCATTGACCTGTTGTGGTTTCGTGATTCAGGCACAGTATGTATCATCTACATTATATGTTTCGTAATCTCTATTTGAGCAGACAATATCTGTGGAGGAAAGAGGGGTTCAGCACGGAGACTGACATAAATGTCTATACTTTGTCCGCCAAACAGCCTTCAATGGTAGGCACTGTCATTCTTTATTATATTGTCAGGCCGGACATGTCTGGCACTGAGAATCTCTCGTAGCACCATTAATACAGAGTTCTCAACTGGCACACACCCCTAAATTACATGCCTTAGTCGGAGTCGGCTTTACTGTCCCTCTAC
>CAYUVP010000048.1:0-5561 GCA_964448195.1 uncultured Candidatus Peribacteria bacterium
ATGATCTTCGTTCCAAAGTTCATACCCCTATCAAGATAGCAGGAAATGCTGAATATCATTTTTCTGTCAAAGTTTCTGGTTCTGGAGAAAGTGCTCAGGCACAAGCTATTGCACACGGTATTTCACGAGCATTGGTAGAAATCGATGAATCGTTCAAAACATCTCTCCGTGAACATGGTCTTCTCACACGTGATGCACGTAAGGTGGAGCGTAAGAAACCAGGTCTTCATAAAGCTCGTAAACGTATTCAATGGTCTAAACGTTAATTTTCTCAAACTACGTTACCTCCAATTAAAATTCCCTTATGCCTACAATTCAACAACTCATCCGTAAACCTCGTACAACAAAAGTGCGAAAGAGTAAATCTCCAGCACTTATGCAGATAAGAAATAATCTCGAACGTCGGAATATACCTCTTGCGTCTCCTCAAAAACGTGGAGTTTGTACAAAAGTGTATACTATGACTCCAAAAAAGCCTAACTCTGCGCTCCGAAAGGTTGCTAAAGTGCGTCTTACAAATGGTTATGAAGTTATTGCTTACATAGGTGGTGAATGACACAATCTCCAGGAGCATTCAGTTGTTATGATCCGTGGTGGTCGTACAAAAGATCTCCCGGGTGTACGATATCATATCGTTCGAGGCGTACTCGATACACAATGAGTTGCTAACAGAAAGCAATCACGCAGTCAATATGGTGCTAAACGACCTAAAAAATAATACTCCTCTATATGATCTCAACCCAGAAACAAAAATTTATTAATTATATCATGCAAGGTGGCAAGAAACATCTTGCTCAGACTCTTCTTGATGAAGCATTCACTGTTATCAAAGATCGTGGCAATAAAGATCCAGAGGCTGTTATGGAAAAAGCATTTGAAAATATCATGCCTCGTGTTGAAGTTCGCCCAAAACGAATCGGAGGTGCTATTTTCCAGGTTCCAGGTGATGTTATGCCAAAGCGTCAGTTTTTCTTGGCATCAAAATGGATCAAGGAATCAGCACAAGCAAAAAAATGAACACCTTTTGCTCAGGCACTTGCTACAGAATTCATCGAGGCATCACAGGAAACTGGAAATGCCTACAAGAAGAAGCTCGATGTTTATAAAAATGCTGATGCAAATAAAGTTAATGCTCGCTTCTCTCGTACAAATAACAATCAAAACAACTAGAACTCTCACTTATTAATACCTCATTATGGCTCATAAAAAGGCAGTATCCTCTACAAAAAACGGTCGTGATTCTCAGGCGAAACGTCGCTGAGTAAAAGTGTACGCAGGTACATCAGTTATCTCGGGCAATATTATTGTACGCCAAAAAGGAAACAAAATATTCCCAGGAGAGGGGGTAATGCAGGGAAAAGATTTCACTCTTCAGGCTATCACAGATGGTGTTGTTCGTTTCTATTCAAATGGTAGGACCCGTTTTGATTGGTAAAAAACTCGTTCCACATAAGGAACTGGCGACTTACAATTGTAAGAATATTCACAAATATTTTTCCGCACTATGCAATGACCCTTCAGGGGTCATTTTTTGTATTTTTCTATTAATTCTAGTATGATTTGTCATATGCTACGTTCTATACTCACTACATCCTGGAATCATACAGTTCGTACAAAGTACACATCAGCTTTGGTTATTGCCTGATTTATGATATTATTTTTGACGACTTTCGTGGGATTTTCGATGATAAAACTCCTGATGGCGCAAAAAGAAATGCTTGTAGAAAAATTCACATACCCTTTGTTTATTAGCAATTTATACACTTTTGAACATCCCAGAGTACGTAGCTTCACCACAAGTTTATGATCGACAGGTATTACCGGCGAATTACAATACGTATCGAGAGATCAAGCGCTCGATGAAGAAGTGAAGAGTAATCCAGAAATTCTTTCTGTTCTAGATGGCCAGAATCCTCTTCCAGATATGATTATGATACCACTCTATAAGACAGATGTTACTGTTTTGTGGAAACGAATACAGGAATTTCGTGACATATTCGATTCCGTTCAATCATTTGAACTTCTTCGTGCGAGGTTAAAGAAATTCGAAAGCTCTATGCAGAGTATTGATCATATTGTTTTCATTCTTTCAATTTTTGTGATCCTGACAGCTCTTCTTACTGTTATGCTTGTATTTATGATGATTCGTTACTATGCTCGTATCTTTCATCTCGAACATACTATAGGAAAACTTGTTGGAGCGCATCCTTTTTATTTCTGGTGACCGCAGTGTCTCTGTATGATTTGCTATGCATTAATCTGATTATGATTAGCACACTTAGTTTTTACAACTTTGAAGACTTTTTTTTAGATCGTTTGTAGAGATGACGTCAGAGCCAGAGTATGATTACACTGGACAAGAGAGCATAGGATATGAAAACAATGTATGTTTTAATAAGAGCAACATTGTCACCAATAAAATACCCCAGCAAGATGAGGATAATATGCCATATAGCGGAACCAGCAAGAGTCAGGCTTATAAATTTCCAGTAAGGCATACGTACTATACCTGCGGGGAGAGACATGAGTTGTCTTACAAGAGGAAGGAGGCGTCCGTAGAATGTGTAAAAATTGGCATCTTCGGTATAGAGTCTTTTTGCTTCATGGTAAGCATGTTTTTTGATCATAAAGTATTTTCCATATTTTTCGAAAAATGCATCTCCAATGTAATATCCTATATAATAATTTGCTGTTGCTCCAATAAATATTGCTATCAGTGAAACTACGAGTCCTATCAAAGGATTCATAGCCCCCTTTGCAGAAAGAACTCCTATAGCAAGGAGAGGTATTTCTGATGGAAAGGGGAGTAAAGAAGATTCTATAAGCATCATGATAAAAATAGCCCAGTAATCAATGACCTGGAAGGTGCTAACAATAGAAGAATAGAAAAATTCAAACATAACTTAATATACGTGATAATTGGAAATAGAGGACCCCCCACTGGCTTATAGCTTTATTCGTCAAGCAATTCGTACTATCATATCTTGTGCGTATTTTCTGTATTTTTCTCCATGAGGCAAATGTATGAGCAAATGAGTTATTCCCCAACCAAACAAGAAGCCTACAATAATATCTCCAGGGTAATGAATGCCAGCTACAATACGACCAAGAACAGTGATACATCAAAGCACGAAAAACATAATTGTTATGCGAGGCCATCATCCGAGCTTATGAAGTGCCCACCAAGATGCTCAGAAAAACATAGCATGTCCTGAGGGGAAAGAATTATCGGGAAAGTGTGTAATTAGAGGAGGTAAACTCGTAAATGTTTCTGGTCGGGGTCTGATGGGTAATAATTGATTAATAATCCAATAGATAATAAATGCACCCATAACATGCCAAAAAAGATCAAGAGCGATGTGTTTTGGACCGTTTTGATGCTCATGTCGTCCGTACATCCAGAGCGCTACTAAAAATAATGCAAAAAAAAGAGGCTCAATATCAGATATGACCAATATAAAAGAAGAAAACCATGACGTATGGAGTATCAAACTATTCCTCACTATATCTAAGAGTTGGACGTCGAGGGATTGAAGAGCTGTCAATGTATTCATATTTCGTATAGTATAGAGAGAGAAATTATTTTTTCGAGTATTTATGATTGCATTTTTTTGCTTCTGCGTCTGGCACTGGATCGAGCCCTCACTTTGACCAAGGATTACATCGAATAATACGCCAGAACGTGAGTCTTGTAGCTCGGAAAAATCAGAATTTTTCAAAACATTCACGCCCGTACATACTGCATGTGGGATAATATCGGCAATGGTGTTTTCCGAGAGCTCTCGCCCAGAAGCTATGATCGGGGGAGAGAAGGAATTGATAAGCTTTAATAAGCTGTATAACAAAAAAATTCATAACTTACCTTCTTGCAGAATATTATGATAAAGATGCATTAAAAGCAATAAAAAACCCCACATTTGTGGGGTTTTTAAAATGAGTTTTTATTATTTTACGAAATTTACTACATCAGTGAAAATACTTGGATTTGAGATGGCGAGATTTGAAAGAACCTTGCGGTTTAGTTTCACGTGTTTCATGTACATGCTGTGGATGAATTTGCTGTATGTGAGACCAAGAGGGCGAACAGCAGCATTGAGACGGATAGTCCAGAGCTTACGGAAATCACGCTTCTTTCGTCGGCGATCTTTGTAGGCGTTGAGACCTGCTTTCATCGTTGCGATTTTTGCGTGCTTGTAGGCACTTGATCGTACTCCTCGGTACCCTTTTGCAAGGTCGAGAATTTTCTTATGACGTTTTTTTGTCATGATGCTTCGTTTGACGCGTACCATAAATATTTTTTAAATAAGTGAGGGGATTATAACAATTTTTCTGAATAGTCCAGATTATTTTTTAATTGCTGTTTTTTTTGCAGCAGCTTTCTTTGCTGGAGCAGCTTTTGCAACTATTTTCTTAGGAGCAGCTGGAGTAGTTAATTTCTGTACTTTTACTTGTCGAGTGACAGGAGTTTTGATGACAGGAGCGCGTCGTGGTGCTTTGACTATTTTCCCATCAGCAGTTTTTTCAGCTATATTTCTCTTTGCTGTTGGTGTTCGGAGACCGGCGACTTTGTGTCCCCATTTCATCTTACGTTCATTTGCAATATGTGTCTCGAGACCATATTTGCCTTTTCCTTTTGATTTTTGTGATTTGTTTTGGAGGAGATGGCGTTTACCGATTTTCTGTGTACGGAATTTACCGTTGGCAGTGACTTTTACACGCTTTTTTGTTCCTGAGTGGGTTTTTGCTTTCATGATGAAGGAGTTAAAGGATGAAGTTGGATATTGAATCGACGACCCATGAGTTTCACGGGTCAGTCTATCTTGTAGAGATGTGAAATACTATCGATAAATGATTGGAGTTTGATGCGTGCCATGTCTTGGAATCGCATTTCTCGTCATCGGAGAGGCAGTTCCAGTTTAAGAAGGTGACCTTCTTTTGCAAATTTTTCTGCCTGATTTCTGCGGATTTCCATGTCGTGCTCTCCTATTGCGTAGCTGAGTCGGAGTGTTTTGAGTTCAGTTTTTTTGGTGTTAGCTTGATTTTTCTTTTTCGTCTTTTTTTCGATAAAGAGATGTTTTTGCCAATCAATGATTTTCGCAATGACAGTACCATCTTTTTCAGCGACTTCCACGAGATCGAGATTTTGTTCCCGAGACTTCGTGAGGGCCTCTTGGAGTGACATGATACCGAGTTGCTCACCAGTGTCTGATATTACTTGTATTCGTTGAGCAATAATTTGCTCGTTCATTCGCTTCTTAGCAGGGCGCATCGATTATTTATGAGAAGGCTGAATTTTCGCAAGCAATCCAGCGAAACGAGATTTTCTTCTCGCGGCGTTGTTCTTGTGAATGAGGTTTTTCTTTGACAGAGTATCTATAATCTTCTGAAGTTTTGGGAATGCTTCAGTTGCTTCTTTTGGTTGATTGCCATTGATGAGTCTCTCAAACGCTACACGTGCTTCACGATAGAGTTCACGAAAGTGATCATTGCGGAGACGGTGTGTCTCATTTTGACGAAGTTGTTTCTTTGCAGACTTGAGGATAGGCATAGGGAACTGATTA
>CAYUVP010000048.1:5571-6417 GCA_964448195.1 uncultured Candidatus Peribacteria bacterium
GGAAAAATAAAATGTTCAGCCTGGTAATTCTTTCATTTATTTCGAACTACTTCGGAGAATGGAGAGATAAAAAAAGAAAAACTTTTTTGCACCTACATCACAAAAAGCCAGGAGACACTCTGTCTTTTCTTGTTTGTTATCTTATGGAAAGACTTTTTTTGTCAAGAATTTCATTTTAATATCTTTTCATATACTGCTTACTATGAAATGGCTTGATTCACTTCTTCACTCGAAAGAAACTCACACGAAATTCTCGTGAGAGCGAGACGTGTCGCAAAATGAAAACAAAAAAAGTCATAGAGATATAGGGAAACGTGCTCATACTCTTGAGCTTTCCCATCGGATATTTCATAAAAATAAGGACAATTCATCTCATGGCAAAAATATATATGACTCGATGTCTCTAGGTCGATGGATGTTTATTCTTTTGATATTGTTTTTTGCCTACATTTTTTATGGTCTGGGTTTTCTTATGAGAACGGCAGATGATATTCGGTCACTCATAGATAATCCTAGTCAGATATTTACTTCGGAAGGCGAACATCGTATCAAAAAATTATTTCAAGACTATCAAGTCATCGGTTTTGTAGCAAATAATCCTATCATACCGCTGGAGCCATTGGCAACATATGGAGATATCTTGAAGCATGTTCGTACACTTTCTGGTATTTTTCACAAGGCACTGGATACTCAATCTCAGCTGCTTGTATGGGCAAAAGAGAGTGATACTCAGAGTATTTTTCCTGTTATGGATACGCTTTTTTGAAATTTATCCGATATTGTTCGTGAGTGAAGAAGTATCCAGTCTCTTGTCGGGAGCGTCTTTGATTCTCATCGTGTGCAAGG
>CAYUVP010000049.1:0-6362 GCA_964448195.1 uncultured Candidatus Peribacteria bacterium
GATCGTATCGATAATCTCAGAACCCTACAACATCATAGAGATCCAAAAAAGGCAAAGAGAATTGCAGAAGAGTCTCTTTCTATCTATGCGCCTATTGCTGCTCGATTGGGATTGTATTCCTTTAAAGAAAATATGGAGACACTTGCACTCCGTGAGCTTGATTTGGATTGATTTTTACATGTAGCAGGAGAGCTCGCTCATTACACTCTCGAGCAAGAACAATTTCTGACGAGCTCTGTAGAAAAAATAAAACTCCTACTCCCAGAAAAATATCGGAACTCTGTGAGCTATCGAGTCAAAAAGCCCTATTCTATCTATCGGAAATTAAAACAGTCTAGAGTTGAGAGTATTCGTGATATATATGATGTTTTTGCTCTGCGTATCATAGTGGATGATGTTTCAGATTGTTATGGTGTACTCGGGATTATTCATGGTAATATGACACCTATTTCTGAGCGATTTAAGGATTTTATAGCTGTTCCAAAGACGAATTGATATCAGAGCCTTCATACTACTGTACTCGGATTTGAAACCTATAAACAGCCTATAGAAATACAGATACGTACTACTCAGATGGATCATCATGCAGAGAGAGGTACATCATCACACATCCTCTACAAGCTACACGGGGACATGATGCAAAAACAAGACGCATTTTCAGATCTTGTTCAGACAACTATGGATACGCTGTTATCTCAATGATCTCTCTTGTGACAAAAAATATCTTTCCCGACCATGTTTGCATTCTCTCCCAAGGGTGATGTTTTTGAATTGCCAAATAAATCTACCCCCATTGATTTTGCTTATGCAGTTCATAGCGATGTGGGTTATCATGCAATCTGAGCAAGAGTGAACGGGAGGATAGCGACACTGGATTCAGTGCTTCATAATGCGGATGTGGTAGAAATTATCACGAGTCAATCAGCTCATCCCGTCGAATGATGGCTTGATTTTGTCGTATCTTCAAAAGCAAAATCACATATAGGTATAGAGGTAAAACGTCTTTCTGGCGACAGAGAGAGAATCATTACACGAGGAGAGCAAATACTCAGAGAATCTTTCAAGGCAGCAGGTATCACGCTCGACGATAATCTCTCAAATTTTTCTCAGTACTATGGAAGTGTTTTTGATGATAAGAAAAAGAAAGAACTCCTCTACAATATAGGTCAATGAATTAGAAAACCATGAAGTTTTTTGCCATATAAGTGACGTCAAAAAACTACAAAAAAATCCGAATCAACTCTGCCGGTTCATGTCATTATTTGAGGGCAAAAAGATATCCCACATCAACTCGCTCAGTGCTGCTCCCCAAAATATCCTCAGGATATAGTAGCTGTTCTCCGGACTTGATGAAAATGTATGATCCACAGTCTTGATTGTAGCAATATGAATCGCATCAACCCAAAGAGGATTCTCTCAGCATATTGGCAAACAGGTGAAAAGGGGAGGGTGATTTCATTTTCACTCTTATTTCATAATGTTCCAGGAGTTTTATCACGTGTGGTAAGTATTTTTTATGAAATGGAGGTGAATATCATCGATCTCAGTCTAGTGAGTAATAGTGATGGTACTTGTTGTATCCACGTATCCTTGGAAACCCTTGATAATGAATCATTTCTGGATCGAATGTTGACGAGAATGCGCCTCTGTATACCTGAATATTTGGGCAGAAATGAGGATTTTTTTGACAAGAAAAAATAATCCATACAATTCAGGTACTTATTTAACAGAAATACTTCATATGGTCCGCTTTTACGCAACAAAGAAAGAATGAGAATCAAGCGATAAAATGCTTGTCAGATTCAAGAAACTCCTCTACGGCTCACGTCTGATAACAAATCTCCGCGCTACTCGCTATAATTTTAAAAAAGTTACGAGACGAAAGGCTCGTGAAAAAGCTATTGTTTGTTCGAAATATAGAGAGCTTTCAGATGAATTGTCATAGTTTTTATATGATTCTGCAAAAATCCCAACCTAGATGTTGGGATTTTTCTTGTTTTGACCTAGATATATGCTATACTGGTCAAGTAAAAAATATTATGCTCATGTTTTGAATTTTCATTGTCATTCTCTGAATTGCTATCCTTTTTAATCCTGCTTTACTTAGTTTCTTTGTAGGATTATTTCTCTTTATACTCGGATCGTGGATTATTCTAGGATGGTACAAGGTTAATAAAGTCTTAGAAAAGAAATTTAATGTCTGAAAATACGACATTATTTTTCAAAAACGAGAGAAGAAGGATAAACATTCATCGTAAAAATCATGTCTCTAGTAGCCATCATTCTTCCAGCGCTTCTTGGTCTCTTTCTGTGGATGTATCTTTTGACATATTTTATGTATAGAGGTGCTGGGAAGGATTTTTTTGTTAAAGCACGGTCTGGTTTTCTCAGAGGTGTTGCTGTCGCAGGGGTTTTTATCATTTTTGATACAACTGATTTTCTGAGCTCCTTTATTGGTAACGATTGGATTATTTTCCCGATTATATTTTTTCTTTTTTCTGTACCATTTTCTTGGCGTCTGATTTGAAAAAAATCTATAATTCCCATTATTATGGGATTAATTGTATTTTTTGGAGCATATTTTTTTTCAGAGAAGATGATTTTTTGGTCACCTTTTCATGAAGAGGTAGGTAAATGGTACCAGAGTATCACCGTGAGCTATCCTGCTCTTCTGAGCCCTTTTGTCAGCTTAGGTTTTAGTTTTATAGAGAATATCCGATACTACTCTGTTGATATAAGTTGGTGACAGATCTTATGAAGAAATCTTTTTTCCCTTCCTCTTCATATCTTTGTTGGGTTATTGGCTTTTTGGTGTTTTTTCCGTTCTCGTTCACGTATTTTATGAGTCATTCTTGGTCTCACGGCTGCTGTGAGTGCTCATGCTCTCTATAATTGGTCGTTAGAATCATCCCTTATCCTTACATTAGGAATTATGGTGAGCTGATATGCATTTTACGGATGGAGCCTGGAAAATGGTTGGTGGAAGAGAAAAATATAAGTATTCCTTCCCACTTCCTAGGAAATATTAATTTTTCTTGAGCTCGTCCAATTCTTTTTGGATTTTGTTTACTTCTACGCTACTTGTTATATCTGTTTTTGCCCATCGAGCAAAGAGATCAGCCGCTATAGCTTCACGTGTCTTATCTCACATAACTCATGCTGATGGAGATGTGGCAGTGTCTATAACTTTGAGATCGATTTGATATTTTGTGAGAGCTGTTTTTGTGACTGTACCAAATATTGCTGTATCTTTTCGGTCGAAATAACCGACTTCTTTGAGAATCTTCTGAAGTATGCGAATACCAGAATGTACACCATTGAGTTTGACTGTTGGTATTTTTTTAACTGTTTCGATGTATTCTTGTCTTTTCTTTGTATAAATCCCTTCTCTTGTTTGTTTTGCTGTATCAAGTTTAGTTTCCAGTGCCAAAATTTGTGCTTTTTTTGCCTCAAATGCAAGAGTAGCTTCGGTAAGGGTTGAATTTGTTACAGAGCCATAGTAACCTGCTCCAGGATCGTCTACTCCTGTCACTATTTTTTTCTCGAGCTGAAAAGCATAAATAGCATCTACTAATCGTTTATTATATACTCCATCTGGTTCAAACTTGAAATATCCTAGGTCTTGTAACTTTTTCTGCAATTCCCGTGTGTCTTCAGCTGTTCCTATTGTATTTGTTGGAATGGTAGTAGGACTGCTAACGGTATTTGTATTGAGAGTGCTGTTGGTGATATTTGTATTATCGTTTTTGTTGAGTTGTCCTGAGAGGAGAGCTTTGAGCATATTACGCGTCTTCGGTCCATAAGTTCCTGCGCCATCGTCAGTTTTCTCTTGGACAATCCCATTTGCTTTTTGAAATACGAAAATTGCGTTTGTGAGAGTCTCGTTATAGAGTCAATCAATTGTTCCGCTGTAAGCATTTACTCGTGAGAGAAGATTTTGTACAATTTTAATATTCTCTACTGGGCTTCCAGTTCCGATTGGCATAGTAAAAGGATCGAAAGGTCTCGTATTTGATCCTCAAGATGCAAGAGGCACTGTTTCGTTGTGTGGATTGGAGCAGTCACTCGGTATATTGTCAAAATTGGTAGTATCTGATGGTGTACTATTTGTATCAAAATCTACATATACTGTTTGCACTCCGAAATTGATAGCACGGCAGAGCCCCTCTTTGCCAGATCACATATATATATCGAGACGAGGCAGCTTATTTGCAGAATTAATAGCTCCACCACGATCGAGAATAGTTCCGTTGAAATCGAAATTTACGTTCGTACCCTTTATTGTGAGAGTTTGCTTTATTCGTACACGAGTGTTAAAAGGGTTTTCTCTTGGAGCCGCTACAACCCCGATACGTACTGCTTGGCCAGATGCTGTAAATTTCCCTTCACCATTCATCTTAATCTCATTTTCATAACTGCCGTTTAGATAAAATTCCTGATCTGGAAGTGGAGAATAATATGCAGATACCAAATAATAGGCTCATTCTGCATGTGCTGTTAGGGGTACTAATTGAGTCAGAAATGATAAGAGTAAGAGGAGGCTAGATAGACGACGCATAAAAAAGAAAATTATGACTCTATTGTATTCTCTGAGAATATATGGCAACTCAAATGTTATTGACATAGAAAAGCTTATCCCGTAAGGATTTTTGCTCTATTTGCAAACCTGTTTACTCTCTATACACTCTATTATATGCCATCATTTAATTACCGATCTCGTGGAAATGTGGGTGAAGACCTCGCGGTAGAATATTTAGAACATCATGGGTATACTCTCGTTGAGAGAAATGCTACTTTTCTCTGAGGGGAGATAGATATCATATGTAGGAAAGATAGTTTTTGGAGATTTGTGGAAGTAAAGTACCGTGAAAGTACGGCTTTTGGCTACCCAGAAGATTCAATGACCCCCAAAAAAATAAAGACACTCCTTAGAGCCATCGAGATGTACTGTTTCAAGAAAAATATTGATTATTCTCGGACAAGATTGGATTTTCTCTGAATTTTACGATTGCCTGAAAGGGATTATGAATATAGACTTATTCAGGATATAAACTAGATGAATTCTCTTGCACAAGTTTAAAATCCACTAACATATATTCTGTATTCTTAAATTCATATATTATGAAACTCTTCCTCGACACCGCTGATCTCAATCTAATCCGCCACTACGTTGCACTTGGTATCGTGGATGGCATTACGACTAATCCCTCTATCATAGCAAAAGAAGGTGCGCACCAGGAAACACGTATTCGTGAAATCGCTGAACTTATTCCTGGTCCTGTGAGTTGTGAGGTCACGACATTGACAGCAGAAGAGATGATTGAACAGGGTCGAAAGTTTGCCTCATGGGGTGATAATATCTACGTCAAACTCCCTATTGTTCCAGAAGGTCTCAAAGCACTCAAAGTCCTCGCAGAAGAAGGTATACCAACAAATATGACTCTCTGTTTCTCTGTCACACAGGCATGGGCAGTTGCGAAGCTCGGTGCGACTCTTGTGAGCCCATTTATCGGTCGCCTCGATGATATAGGTCAGGATGGTGTGAAGCTCGTCGAAGACATCGTCAATCTGTACCGACTTCATGGTTATGAAACTGCTGTTCTGGCAGCGAGCATCCGTTCCGTTGATCATATTAATCGTTCAGCTCTCGTCGGTGCTGATATCGTGACGCTTCCTCCGAAGCTCATCGATGAGATGCTTCAGCACGACCTCACTGATAAGGGTCTTGCGAAATTTATGGAGGATTTTAATGCTTCTAAAAAGAGTTAAACCCTAGATGAAGAATAAAGGATATCTTCTTTCGAAGAAAAAAATAATTTCTTGAATTGGAATTTTTACGATTCTTTTTTTGTGAAAAAAATGATATGATTTTTCTGTTCCACAAGTCGAAGAAAAAAATTGTAATTGGAGTTATCCCATCAAAATAGATGCAGCTGATATTGCCTATATACAGGATGTAATTGACAGTCAACTTCTCACCCATGTTGTACAAAAAGGATGATATATTAATGATGCCAGCTGTCTCAATAAAACGCCCATTTATGCAATAGTTTCTGTTACAGATATTGCAGATATCCAGTCTGTTATGGAGTTTGCAAAGAAAAATAATCTGAAAATTACTGCTAAATGAGTTGGGCACAGTATGGGTGGTCAGTCTTTTGTGAGGTGATGAATAGTAATTAATACAGATAAATTTAATACGATGAAGGTGAATTGAGATACGCTTTCTGTATGAGCTTGAGCAAAATGGTCAGAGGTTCAAAAATTTCTCGATCCTCAATGACTCTCTATAAAAGCAATGCAATCGATAAACATATTCTCTGTTTGAGGAACAGTATCTGTAAATGCTCACGGTATTGCTC
>CAYUVP010000050.1:0-6278 GCA_964448195.1 uncultured Candidatus Peribacteria bacterium
GCGAGGTCGTCGAAGAAGCGCCCAAAAAGAAAAAGAAATCCGCGAAGCTGAATTAAGGGATTTGGAAAATCGTTTTATCGACATGACGATTCCTGTAAAAACACGAGGGCGAACAAAACATCCTATCAAAATCGTCCAATCTGATATCATCGACATAGTAACACGTATGGGATTCTCTGTATGGAGATCACCGACTATTACGACAGAATTTGATAATTTTGATGCTCTCAATATACCGAGCTGGCATCCCGCTCGGGACATGCAGGACACATTCTGGCTCACAGATGGCCGCGTACTTGCAACACAGACATCCTGTATGCAAAACTATCTTCTGAAAACTCAAGAAAAACCGCTCAGGGCTATAGTACTGGGATCGGTCTACCGTAATGAAAAAATAGACGCAACGCATGATGTCATGTTTGAACAAGTTGAGTGAATAGTCGTCGATAAAAATATCACGATAGGACACCTAAAAGGAACTATTACGACCATATTAACCGAACTCTTCGGTTATGAACCAAAATTTCGTATGCGACCGGGATTTTTCCCTTTTGTCGAACCATGAATGGAAGTAGACCTCTGGTGGGAACGCGATGGAAAAGGTCGATGGCTCGAATTTATGGGCTGTGGCTTATGCCACCCAAATGTCCTGAGACAGGCAGGTATTAATCCTGAAGAATATTCAGGATTTGCTTTTGGATTCGGACTCACACGACTTGCTATGATAAAATATGGGATATCAGATTTACGCCTCTTCCATGAAAATCGGATAGAATTTTTAGAACAATTTACTGGCTAAAAAACTGTGAAAAAAGTACCTATCACTGTTGCTGAAAAAATCATTATTTGAGTAGGGTCATCGACCTCTCTTATCGTTCACTCAATAATATTTTTCATATTCTTTGTTTTTATTCTCCTCGGATATGATAGTGCCACTGTGCTACTGATTTTGACAACTATTGTCTCTCTTGAAGCTATTTATCTCTCGATTTTTATCCAAATAGCCATCAATAAAAATACGCGCAGTCTCGAGGAAGTAACAGAAGAAATGGAAGAAATCAGTGATGATATCGAGGAAATCCAGGAAGACGTCGAAGAAATCCAGGAAGAAATCAGTGATGAAGAAGATCCAAAAGAAACTCATAAACATAAAAACATAGATGAGCTCACATCGCTCATCAATGAACTAAAGAAAACGCTCAAAAAAATACAAAAATAAGTAGTTGTATGTTTCACGTAAAACATATACATTCACATATTTATTTCTTTGTCAGTCTTTTCCAAAAAGAGAATACTTGAGAAATAGAGTAAAAATGACTAGACTAGAACTATGTCTAAAAAGAAACATTCATGCCCCTACTGTGGCAACAACCCTGTACCTCACTATCTCAACTGGTATTTCGATAGCATGAATATACTCTTTGAAAAAATTCAGATAGGAGTATTGATGAACCCCTTTGCAAAATTCATGAGTCGATTTGAGGATGATGTAGCAATTTTTTTGATAGGATTTTGACGGCTCTGTGGACTCATCAATCTCACAAAAAAACCAACGAAAAATACACTATCCCGAGCAATCGTCCTCTGGGAAGAAGCAGAAAAACGAGGTATAGAAATGCGTGAAGTGAAAGTCTTTGATCGCAGTGTTGATACTTATATAGTACGAAAAAAAATACCAGGGAAACGATTTAAAAAAGTCATAGTTTTTAATGGTCTCCCTCGCCCAGAAAATGTCAATCAAGGTGCTCTTGCTGTTCTCGATGATAAAGCAATTTTTAAGAAAACATGCGAAAAAAATGGCCTCCCCGTTCCTCGTGGTTGATATGCATATTCATTTGAAGAAGCAAAAGCAATTTTTGATCGTATAGAAAAACCTGTCATCGTAAAACCTCGTCTCTGAAGTCGTGGTAGACATGTCCTCACCTATATCCGAACTCACGATGAGCTCCGAGAAGCTTTTCATATAGCGCGACAACTCTGCCTCTGGGTCATAGTCGAGGAACAAATAATTGGTCCTGTTTACAGATGAACTGTCATTAATTATAAGATAGAAGGTGTCTTGGCATGATTTCAACCTACTGTCATCGGTAACGGAAAAAACAATCTCAATTTCCTGATTTGAGAAAAAAATAAAACACGAGATGATGGAGTGGCTGAGGTAGAAATAACCGAAAAAATGAACTGGTTTATGAAGCGACAATTAAACGACGGAAGAAGAGAAATGACATTGGAAGACAAGAAAAATCCATGGAAAATTTCCAACAAAGAGACTTGGGATAAGAGTCTCTTTGAAAACTACATTCCAAAAAAATGAGAAATTGTGTATCTCAATGAAAAAATTGGTGTGAGTTATGGTGGCGGTTCAGCTGAAGAATATGAGATATGTCATCCGGACAACCGAGAAATCTTTGAAAAAGCAGGAAAAATCTTCGATGATACCATTATTGGTTTTGATTTTATGATACCAGATATTAGTCGCTCTTGGCGAGAACAGCGATGTGGGTTCCTCGAAGCAAATAGCGTCCCCTTTATCAATCTCCACCATCATCCACTCAAAGGAAAACCGAGAAATATCGCAGCAAAAGTATGGGATCTCGTACAAATGTAGTCAAAAAAATAATAGTTATTTAAAAAACAGTTACTAAGTCAACCCCAATAAGCATGATTATAAGGGAGAAATAAGTGTTTTTATGTACAATAATGGGAATTATTTTCCTTAATTTTTTATGAAAAAACTCTTACAAGTATCGACAACCTATTTATTGATGGTTGTTTTTCTCGCGACAACGTTCCTCAATACCTTGACGACGCCTATAGCTCATGCGGTCGACCCTTGGTGGGATGCATCGTGGACAAGGCGTATAAAATTAACAATCAATAATGCCAGTCGTGCTGAAAATCTCGTAAACTTTCCCATACTCGTTGCTCTAAATGAACCTCGAATTACATACGCCGACTTTAAAGCCGGAGGAGATGATATACGCTTTGTAGATGCTGATGGAACAACTGTTCTCAATTACGAGATAGAAAAATGGGACACTGGGGGCACATCACCATTGTGGGTAAGAATACCACAAATAGATGCATCTTCTGGATTGGATTATATATATATGTATTACAAAAACTCAGGCGCAACTTCTGGAAAAAATGCAACCTGAGTCTGGGATAGTAATTATATTACTGTACAACATCTGCAAAGTGAAACAACTATAAACGATTCAACTTCTAATGCCACAAATGCTAGTCCTATAGGATCACCTGTTCTCACAACGGGTATAGTCGGTAATGGTGTCGATCTCAATGGTACATCTCAATTAGTACAATTTGCTGATGGCGTCATACCACAAGGAGTAAATAGTGTTTTAAATGCTGGTACAGTGGAAGTATTTTATAATCCTGATACTTTTGCGGGAGATGCGAATGGGAAATATCTCTTTACTCGTGACATTTCTGGAACTGGAATGTGAGAATGGAGATTATTTCTTGGTACAGAAGCGGCTGCTCCAGCACAAAACAATAAATTGTCATTTCGTATTGAATGTCCTGCATCTCTTCAGACGCCTGTAGTAGGTGGAGGATGAACAACTGTCGCTGGTAATGGTACTTTCAACGTAGTAGCTGCAAGTGCACCAACTTTAGCTGGCTGATGGTACTATGCAGGTGCTGTCTGGGATAAATCAGCTGGTACGTCAAACATGAAACTTTACGAAAATGGAGCATCTGTAGGTACCGCTGCTAGCCCAAACTGTGGTATGGAAATCGGCGGAGCACAAAAAACAGAATTATGACGGAATAATGGTAAAGCAACACCTGATGGATATTTCGACGGACAAATGGACGAACTTCGCGTATCAAATATAGTACGGAGTGCTAACTGGATTAATGCCTCATACACATCAACTTTAGACGGTCTTTTGGCTTATAATTCACCTGAATCATATTTAGCCTGATCTCTATCGTCCACGAATGTCCAACCTGCCTCTCTCTTCACTGATGCTGCGTGAAATGTCACTGTATCTTTCACAACAACAAACACACTCCCCGCAAATGGTAAAGTTGTCGTCACATTTCCGACGTCTCTGGGTTCAGGATTCACATTTAACTCTGGATGAAGCACTGCTGCTTCGAGTTTGTCTGGTCTGGATTGATCACTCTCAGTCTCTGTTGCATCAAATATTATGACATTGACTCGTACTGGTGGGACAGATTCGACAGCAGGAGCAAAAAGTTTCGTCCTTTCGAATATACAGAACCCAAACACTGCTGGATCAACAGGAGTCTATGGTATCAAAACAACCTATTCAAATAATGTTCTCATTGATGAAGATGCCTCTGTGAGCGCTGACACTATCACAGCACCACCTGCGGCGCCCGGTACACCATTGACTCTCACAGCTGCCCCATACGATACAAAAGTATACCTCAGTTGGCTCGTCCCAACAGGAACAGTGACTGATTATATCATAGAATACAAACTCTCTTCAGAACCAACAACCTGGACGACATTTAGTGATGGTACCTCGACAAATCTCTATACTCTCGTCACAGGACTGACAAATGGTCTCGCTTATGATTTCCGAGTGACCGCAAGCAATAGCGGTAGTCTGGGTTCTGCGACGACACTAGTTTCGACAACTCCAGCTTACAGAATGACCTTTTTATCACCGACTCCAGGTGTAAATTCTTTTATTAATACGACTTCTATTAGTCCAAAAGCTGACGTCAATGATTCGGTCAATGCATCCTATACGACATTTCGATTAGAGACATCTCTCGGCGCTCTGGTCTCAGAATTTACGAGTCCGACACGTTATGGTGACTACAGTCTCGCGAGTTCGAGCTTACAACAGATACGAGCCAAGACAGACCTCGCACTCACTATGACAGACCTCTCTGGTCAAGTTTATGTACCGACGACAGATACATTTTTCGGTGTACATAATAGTAGAAACAGGATTACAGAAATGACACGAGAATGATTCACCGTACGTGAAATCAGCTGTGCATCATGTTGAGATATAGAAGATATCACACTTATATCAAGTCTCCCCGATGGAAGTGGAGGATACAATCATACACTGATGATCTCAACAGAAGACAATCTCTCAAGTCAGCTCATATTCAGAGTGGTCATTCCTTCATCAGGCGCTGTGAATCTGGATGGAGCACAAGCAGTCGATTATTTTAATACTGGTATCACAGCAACAGCAAATGATGGTCTCGAAGGTATAGCCTACAATGCAAATACCAGCACATTTTTTGCATCCATAGAAGGACAACTCAACTCCTCTACACAACCAAGAATATATGAATTTGCTCTCGGCGCATCTCATGCTGTCAGCGGTCTTGCTCAGATATGTACCAATCTCAACTTCCGTACCTACCTAACACAAGAAAACAACGCACAGTATGGGAGTAGTTCTCTTGCGGACATATCTGGTCTCGATTTCGTCCCTTCTCTCAACAGATTATATGTCATATCTCACCAGGCAGATAAGGTAATAGAAGTAGATGTATCCAATAGATCGAATTGTAGTGTGCTGAATGAAATAGCTATTGGTATGCGAAATGATCGTGCTGGAAACCATCTGGACGAAATGCCAGAAGGTGTTTCTTGGGACAACACAGGTGACTATCTCTACCTCTCTTCAGAGTCTGATTACTGGTCTATATGGAGAACAACAAATTACGACGTCCGTAGTACATTTTCTGGCTTGGCAGAAGGCAGCTATGTCCTCAAGGCCTACTACACTGACTCATATGCGAGTCGCAGCACAGCTACTGTCACATCAAATCCTAGTGGCACAACAGCAACAGTAACATACGGTGGCTCAGGTTATGGTGATGTCCCCCTTGTCACAGTAACAAATGCTGGTACTTGTACCACTCGTCCTACAGCGACAGCGACCATCAGTGGAGGTCTTGTCACAGGAGTATCACTCTCTGGTGCTGTAGGTTGTACCGTGGCACCGACGCTCACTATCGCTCCTCCTTCTTTTGCAACAGCAAGATCAAATAATGCTGGAACAACAGCAACTGTTGTAACAGGCGGTTATGGATATACTTCAGCGCCAACTGTCATCGTTAGTTGAGGTTTCTGTACTACACTTCCTACCGCTACAGCAACTGTTAGTGGCTGAGCCGTAACTGGTGTTAGCCTCTCAGGGGCATCAGGATGTATCACTCCACCAACACTCACTATAGCATGACCTATCACTGTAGTAGCCAACGCCGCAAACCGCGCCTTCACCATCGATACAACAGCACCAAGAGTGAAT
>CAYUVP010000051.1:0-6176 GCA_964448195.1 uncultured Candidatus Peribacteria bacterium
GAAGAAGGTGACACTTTTCAAATAATCCCGGATAGAAAAGAAGCTATCCACTGGGCACTCAAAAAAGCGAAAAAATGAGACATAGTTCTCATTGCTGGAAAAGGTTGTGAAACAGTACAGGTCACCAATAAATGACCCATACCTTGGAGTGATCGAGGAATCGTGGAAAAATTTCTATCACAAAATACTCTATAAAACTTGCAACAAATATTTTATACGTAGCATAAAAGTATAATATATTATTATGCCATGATTAAATTATTCTTCTTCCTTGGATTGAAGTTCTAATATAAAAGAAAAATGATGGCAAAGATTACTTGAAAATGTCGTTTTATCAGTATTGCTCATTACGGCTCCAACAAATAGAGCCAATGCAGAGTGAGAAACGAAGGAGTGACATCTTTCCACTCTCATAATCCAATAACGCTATCCAATGAACTCAAATCGAGAGAGGAATACTCATCCCTCTGTTTGAATTACACTCAATAATAGACGAAAATTTCTCTTCTCTCTCATTAAGTTTAATAGAAGAAGTATTTACCAGATGACTGCAAAAAATCCATCCTAAATCAGCCATAACAGTAGAAGCACAAATTTGTCACAGTGGCAATCAATATGCCAATCTCTCAATCACTATTGACGGAAAGACTACAATTATTCCCCTCTCAGCTCAACATAAAAACAATAGTTGATCCTGAGAAAAAACTGCAGAGGATTATATTAAACAAATGAGAATTAATTTTTTTGAATCTGTTCTTTTCTCTGTTTTGAAAAAAAATCCCACCTTGGAGAAAGAAAATAATGAAGAAGAATTTAGAAAAAGTCTCACCGAACATCTCAAAAAAGTCGAAAAAGAGATGAAGAGGAATGATGTCGCCGAATGTAGAATTATAATAAAAAATATCAGACCGATCTGATTTGTCAGATTTTTCTATCGTTTATCATCTGGTGAATATCGAAATATTTCTTTTTGAAAACTTATTCCAGAGGTACGCTCCAGTGATATGCATTAACCAAACCATTTTTCCTGTATTTGTGGGATATGTTCATAATCTCTCACTACTGCTATCATATCTGGTTTATAAGGTAATATTTGGGAAATATTTTCACTATTCACTCACCCAATTGCCACAAAAGGGACTCATAATTCTGAAGCCTGAGAGAGGTATGAGAAACCTATAGCGGGACGATCTGGCTTTGTCGGTGTTGCCCATATAGGTCAGACACTCACATAACTGGCACCCTGGTCGCGTGCGACAATCCCCTGTTCAAATGAATGCGTCGTTCGTCCATAGATTTTATCGGGTGACCAAAGCTTTCGAATATCCGCAACACTGATATCATCTTGCCCTGTATGGATACCGTCTGCATCGACAATTTGAGCGATATCGAGATGGTCATTGATGATAAGTGGCTTATTGAATGCTTCAGCCAGCTCTTTCGCTTCATAGGCTCTCTCTAATAATTCTGATTTTGTTATATCTTTGCAGCGCAATTGGATAATATCTGCTCCGAGCTCAAGTCACTTTCGAAGTACAGATAGATCGTGTGATATAAGGTAGACTCAACGAAGCTCCCACGGTTTTCTCATCTTAAAGAAACATTCTTTCTCAAGCTCGTACAATTCATAGCGAAATACTCTAAAATTATCGTCACCTGTATATTCTTCGAGGGCGCGGAGAGCCTCCTGGGAACGCTTCATATTCGCTAGAAGGAGTTCATAGGTATTCTTGCGAGATTGAATTATTTCATTGGCACGAGTATCACTCTCTATATTACGAGCTTCCATCCTCGCTCTATCGGATACAGGAAGGGTATGATGACTGATTTTTTTACGAAGTTGAGCAAGTGTAGCTGTGAGAGCCTCGTCATTTACGACAAACCGAAAATACTCTTCAACAACACGGAGTCATTCACACACACGGTGGATGTTGGCATCAATAATTGCTGGGTACATGAAAACATGGTATCTGTATTTTTTGATTGTAAAATAGTAATATAGCGTTCTTCTTAAAAACACTATGTTCTCATTTTTCTCTTCCTGCGAAGAGCTACACCTATCATAATGACAAAAATACTTCCAAGGATTATCAGGGCTATTTTGGTATTTGTCCCTGAGAGAGAGTGAGATATGTTTCAGAGGAAGGAACTGGAGAGGTTCCCTGTATCTTGATTTTCAAATGTTGGAATCTGGAGGCTATATATGGTCTTATTATCAGAATAGATAATTACTTTGTTTCAGGTTGCATCGTACTCAGCATAGAAGACACTTCCCGTTCATGAAGGGATGCGATATTGTTTTTTATTATAATCGAGCGTCATCAAAAGTCATCTTCGAGGTCCGTTGGGGAAAGTCCTACCGATAAAATCACGTGAATGCTCATATCAGAACTCTGCACCTCTTGGATTCTTCCAAATTGTTTTATGTGTGTCTCTCCAGACGAGTCATTTTCCATTTGTTTGAACCAGGGTATCTGAATAAAAATTCTCTATACCAACAGCATCATCAGGTAACCATCCTTCATATTTTTTTACCCAGGTTTGTCCATAATCACTTGAGACGTATCAGCTACTCAATTGTGCATATTTTCCATCTCGGGATACTTTTATTTCGGGAGCATTTGCGTAGCTGTATTTATCAGTATTGAAAATTTCATCAAAAATGTGAGTACTGACAGGACTTCATTCTGTGGTCTTTCGTACGAGTACTTTGAGTTTTTCAGTTGAATAGATATTTCGCATACAGTAGATATAGACACCGTCGTCTGATAAATTGATCTTATCTCATAATTCATTACAAAAATTGACAGGAGACGTCTCTATTCGTGTGCTTGTCCCGGAGTTCACTTCTCTAAATATTTTCAATCATACAGTATTTCAGACAAGAATAGTTTTTCCATCTCCTGAAACAATAGTCCCAAATGATCGATAGGGTCCTCTCATGTTATATTCTGAATTATGCAATTGGCTCCAAGTGTTTCAAAAATCTCTTGATACCATATTGCCAAGGGTAATCACTTTTCCATCATCAGACATGCTTATATTTCAGCCATATCCAATTCTTTTCCATGTTTTTCCCTTATCACGTGAGAGATAGTATTTACCATCGTAGAGTTCATTTATAGTCTCGCCATACATCAACCATACCCCACCATTTCGAGATACAGTAATATTGGAAGTCAAAATACCTGCAGGGATAGTATATGTGCCTTCTTTCTCGACAGGAAGACGTGATAACATGCCTTGATTGAGAGCAGTACACTTGGTTTTGATAGTGCCGATATATCTGCTATTTGTATTGTCATATCAGTAGGAGGGCTGTGCAAAAAGTTGTACATCACTATCACAAGGTATGCTTGAGTCATCTTCTTTTGGCCAGACAAATGTCGCTTCGCCAGTAGTCGGGAGACTTCAAACGAGCAATTGAGGCCCTTTAAAACTACCTGCTTTTAGTGATATTGTTGATCATTCCTGCAGATAAGCAGAATCCCAATTGAGTGTGATATTTTTGCCTTCGTAGGCTACTGTTTTTTCTGACTCTGGCAGGAGATGAATGTAGTATTCAATTGCTTGAAGTGGATTTAGGACAATAAAAGGCTGACTCATCTGTACTGTTTTTGGATCTTCTGCGAGATAGACAGCGAGTCTATACACCCCCGAATCGAGTCGAGCAGTCTGCAATATGGCTCACGTAGCAGTTATATCAAGACCTTCTGAAGTGCCGCCATACTTTACTCATCCGTCTTTTATTTTCATAAAATCAGCTCCATCAGGGAGGACAATAGCTCGAAGATGAGTATTCTCAGTCTGTACTCTGGTATTCCATAGAAATTCATAGGCATAGCCACCTATCAATGACGGTCATTTGACGCTTTCTGTGGTCATAAAGCCTGGTTTTTGATCTAGTTGTTCAGTTCCAATACCGGTGATCTGAGTATTGAAATCAATATTGAGCTGAGGGGTATTTGCCGTGATGGTAAATCTCTGGCTATAAAACTGTGAGTATGCTGGTATAAATCCTGGAATAGCCCGAAATCCGAGATAATATTCGTTCCCTGGCTCACGATCAAACGGTATATCTATGTAGCAGGAATTTTTTTCACTCGTATTGTGAGAGACTTCATATGACATAGGTCATTTTTCAGAAATATTACCGGGGTAAAGTATTATAAAATTACAGACATTTTGTTCATCGGGGATTTTATCATTTACCCCTAGCACGACTTTCACATACAGTCTCTCAGACTGTTTGACGACAACAGGGCTGAGTGTCAGTCTATTGACATCCGTTTTAGTGATGGTAATAGTATTTTTTGTTGTTGGAGTAGCCACACGACATTCAGTTTCTTTGTACTCTGTGGCTGGTCACCAGGATATTTTTCCATTGCTACATGTACGATTTTGTACGACACTATTTGTACTGTCCTCGCACGTTTTTCCGACTCACACAGAAGCATATTTATAGAGTGTTTTTGTCGATGGTATTTTTGCTCATAAGGCTGCGCAAATATCTGGAAGAGTTGCCGTCCTCAGACATTGTCATCCTATCATAGATTCCCCTATATGACATATCCGACATGTCCCAGCATCTGTTGCCCCGTTGAGACAACCTGAGATACATGCCTGCATATTACAGGATGAGAGCGTTCCATTTTTGGACAGATTTTGCTCAATGTCGAGATGCTGACAAAGGGAATTATCGACATACTTCTTCAGTATTCAGTCGTAACAATAGAGATCATAGCCGGGCTTACCTCCTCCACATATTTTATTACATGTGTGGGATAAGTTGATCCAACTGTATCTGTCTGTTGCGCATGCGCCATCTTTTCAGGGTTCACTACTCGTACAGTCGATAGTAAATTCTGGGCTTTCTCCTAACAGTATATTGTTTGATTTTTCTTCTAAAGCTCAGTTATAGAGGAGAAATCGTATTTTGTATCCTGGTCATGTACCACTATCATTGATATTGAGTTTTCCTGTGTATATTTTTTCTACCGAAGAACGTGGACTTAATTTGTCTATTTCTTTTGAAATATTTTGGCTCTCATTGATCAAAATAACTTTTACATAATTATTACGAAAATTCAGTTCAGTATCTGAGGTTGCTACTATGTCGATAAATTTCTTTGGATCAAAATGTTTCTTTTCAGAAAATATCTCTGAACGTAGAGTGACTCTTAAGCCATTTTTTGCTATAAACATCTCTGATGTTTCTGGTGAGATTTTGGTTTCATCTTTGAGAAAATCTGCCTGAGGCACAGGATTATTATAACTTTTTGCATTACAAATAGATCCACTACGGTTTGGTGTCCATTCAGACAATACACCATTGCGACATGTTTGTGTTTGAATAATAGAACTTGTATCTTGACAAATAAAAGGTTCTTTCAGGACTTGGACAATTCTATTCAGAGAGCCCGCATCGGGGATTTTAAAGGTTTCTTCATGGAGTGCGGTATATGTAGGGGTTGATACCATGCTGGTGTATTCACAAGGAAGATGTCCACATGTCCCTACATTACACTCTCGAGTCTGCACTGGCTTTTCTCGAGCATTACAGTACGAGTCAGCTACAATTCCACCTCGATCATCTACACGGATACACTGATATTTCCGAGATTGAATACCTCCACACGCTTTGCTACAGGTGGTGTACTCATTGAGCGGTACCCATGAGTAATAGACGGGATTGGTAACTGCTATGCCCTGCGCTGCAACTCTACAGGTAGTATTTTTAAAAGCTGTCAATCGATTCCATTCACCTAAAACCCCATTAGTACATGTACGCCATTGCGTGGCACTTCTAGAACCTGTTTCACAATTTTGTCCAAAAGGAAGGACTTCATACATGTAGAAAGTTCTCGTGTCCTTACCTTCGTGAGGTATATTTCAACAGGAGAGAGGTGCTGCTGTAGTACAACTTGTTTTTCCTGTGCCTGTTGTTGGCTTCCATTCGCCCAAAGTACCATTTGTACACGTACGAGTTTGCAGAAATGTATTTGTTATGGTGTCACAATTTGCTCAAAATGGTACAGTATCATTTTTGTAGAGTGTTCTTATTTCCGTGCCATTATGAGGTATATCTCAGCAGGATGCAAGAGTCGCTGTAGTATTCCCAGCACACACCCCTAAATTACATGCCTTAGTCGGAGTCGGCTTTACTGTCCCTCTAC
>CAYUVP010000052.1:0-6091 GCA_964448195.1 uncultured Candidatus Peribacteria bacterium
AAAGAATAAAGCACTGGGAATAAAACCCTATTAGAGAAAAAGAAAATAAAAATTGTTGCAAAAAAAGTTGTAGCCGCATCTCCCCATACAGATACGATAGAGGCTCCGATTTCTCTTGAAACTCAGAATTCTGATACTCAATCTGATATTGTAGATGCGCCAAGTGTAGAATATGTTTCTCGTCAGGCAAAACTTCCTGAAAGTGGCTCTCTGGATCTCGGTACAAAATTCGTCAGTCGCCCTGGTGTTGTGTTTCATAGTCGCCCGGCACAGTCTAATAATAGACCATTACAACAGAGACCATCATCTGGAGGTGCAAATCAACCGCATTTTGTTTCTCGTCAATGACAATCAACAGGGCAAGCTAGTTCTGCGGGTGGATTTTGAGCTCGTAGACCGTCTGGATTAGGAGCTTCATTTGGTCAGAGGCCATGAGTATCAACTCCTCAAAATAAAGCTGGAGGCTTTCGTAAACCTGATGCGCCAAAGAAAAATTTTAAAACTACAAAACGTGGCGCAAAACATAAACTTACTTTTAGCTCTGATTCAAAAGAGGATCTCGATAAATTTCGTAGAGCAAAAGGTTTAGTGGGGGAAAAACAAGAGAAAAATGTTGATGATATACGTCAGACTCTTGTCGATAAAACAGGTCAAGAAGTAGAAATAGGAGATTTTCTTACTGTGAAAGAGTTTTCTGACAAGATCGGTGTTTCACTCGCTCGTATCATCGGAGAGCTTATGAAAAATGGTATAATTGTGAATATTAATTCCCAAATAGATTTTGATACATGTTTCCTTATCGCAGAATGTTTTGATATCAAAGTAAAAAAAGCGATTTCTACCGATTCCAACCTGACAGACCTCATGGAGGGTGATATAGAAGCTATTCTTGCATCTGATGATTCATCTGAAAAAGTGCCTCGTCCACCTATTATTTCAGTCATGGGGCACGTCGATCATGGTAAAACTTCTATTCTCGATTCTATCCGTAAAACTACTGTTGCCTCGGGAGAAGCGGGCGGCATTACTCAAAAAATTGGGGCTTATCAAATCAATCGTAATGGTCGTGAAATTACTTTTCTCGATACACCTGGTCACGAAGCATTTGCTCTAATGCGTAGTCGAGGAGCAAAGCTCACAGATATTATTATCCTCGTTGTGGCTGCTGATGAATGACTCAAGCCTCAAACCATTGAATCTATCAATCTTGCTAAAGAAGCAGACGTACCAGTCGTCGTAGCTATCAATAAGATGGATAAGCCAGGTGCTGACCCAGAAATGGTTAAAAGAGCTCTTTCAGAGCACGAATTGATTCCGGAAGATTGGGGAGGTACAACTATATGTGTTCCATGTTCTGCAAAAACAGGTATGGGTATCGATACTTTGCTTGACATGGTCCTTCTAGTTACCGATATGAAGCAACTCAAATCACATCCAACTCGGCCAGGCGTCGGTACTGTTATAGAATCACGTCTTGATCCGGGGCAATGAGTCATTGCCAATATCCTCATAAATGCTGGTGTTTTTAATCGTGGGGATGCTGTTTTTTGCGGTTCGTGATGTGGCAAGATTCGTACTATGAAAGAATCAACCGGTAAAAATATTAGTGAAGCGACTTCTTCTATGCCAATACAGATTACTGGTCTTGATGAAGTACCAGAAGGATGACAAATTATTCAGGTATTTCCCACTCTTGAAGGTGCTCGCGAAAAGTCTCAAGCATTTAAGCTGGCTTCAAGTAGTAAAAGTGTGAATAAGTTTGAACAAGCTTCTCTTTCGAATCTTATGAACAGACTTAAAACAGGAACTCTTCAATATGTAAAAATTGTTCTCAAAGCTGATTCCAATGGTTCTCTCGAAGCATTGAAATCATCACTTTTAAAAATTACAGCTAAAGATGTTGCAGTCAAAATCATTCATGCTGGAGTCGGCGCAGTCAATGAATCAGATGTCCTTATGGCAGGTACAAGTGCTGCTCTTCTCGTAGCATTCAACGTTCCAACAGGTACCAATGCTATCAGCACTCTCTCAAAATCAAAGATCGAAGTTATTGCGGAGAAAGTTATCTATCGTATTATCGAAAAAGTTGAAAGTATTGCTACGGGTATGATTGATATCAAGTATGATCAAGTGCTTGTAGGAGATGGGAAAGCGCTCAAAATATTTTATACAGCAGAGAAAATGCAGATTGTCGGTCTTTCTGTTGATTCTGGTAATATCCAAAAGTGAGCTCAGCTCAAAATTATCCGTAATGAACGTGTCGCTGGCACAGGTAAGGTGGAAAATCTCAAGGAAGGTGTTTATGAAGTTAATCAAGTTGAAGAAGGCAAAGAATGCGGTATTCAATATAAAGGTGATACTCGTATTGAAGTGGGTGATAAGCTTGAATTTTATATGACGGTGGAGAGGAAGTAGTTTCTAATTTGTATATGAATTTCTCTTTTCTTTGGATTATCTTTGCTGGTATTTGTTGGGGTCTTGATGGTCTCCTCCGATCAAAGGTTTCAGGAGTTTCACCACTGACGATTGTCACTGTCGAACATATTATAGGCTTTGTGATATTGGTTGTTGTTGGCATGAAACATTTCCACTTTCCAAAATTGTCGTCAAAGGCCTGGTTTGCTCTCATTGGTGTTGCACTTTTTTCAGGACTTATTGGTACGTATGCATTTACTTGGGCTATGGCAAATGTGAATTATAGCTCTTTTGGTGTCATATTCCTTCTTCTCAAGCTACAGCCACTTTTTGCCATTCTTGCTGCTTTGATCTTTCTCTGAGAACGACCAAAAATTGCTTTTTATCCTTTGGCCCTCTTAGCACTCGTTTCGAGTTATTTCCTCAGTTTTGGAAAATCTGGACTCGATATGTCATTTGGTACAGATATCCTTCGTGCGACTGGAGCAGGTTTTGTAGCTGCCCTCTGTTGGGGTTCTGCCACGGTTTTCTCTCGTTTCCTCTCACATCAAGGATACAAGGCTCGTACGATGACAGCTTTTCGTCTGGGGATGGTTGGATTACTTGGAGTCATAGCTCTCGGCATATTCTCACTCTTTGGTATCGATATGGGTCAGCAGGTGACGTTTAGTGCTAATCAGCTCTCTATTATTGCAGGAGTAGCCCTTCTTTCAGGGGTTCTAGGCACGACGATGTACTATCGTGGTATCAAACACGTTCATGCGACCCAGGCAAGCATTTTTGAACTCGCATTTCCTATCACAGGATTTATCATCGATATTTTTGTCCAACATAAAACACCTGATACATTCCAGATTATTGGCGGTGTATTTCTCGTTGTCGTGATGATATTTGTGGCGAGAACCAAGAAATAGTAGCTTTTTGAAAAAAATTAGAGATACTTTTCCCACTTAATTTTATCTTTATTTGTATGAATTATTTTATCCTTGCATTGAAAAAATATGCACAATTTAGTGGTAGGTCGTCACGTTCAGAATATTGGTATTTCTTTCTTTATAATATTCTCATAAATGCACTTTTTAGTGGTTTATCTACCCTTACACAAGACGTAAAAACCATAAGTACGATAATATTTATAGTTTCACTTGTCATTACCTTGTTCTTATTAGTTCCTGGTCTTGCAGTTGCTGTTCGGAGACTTCATGATCTGGGGAAAAGTGCTTGGATGATGCTTATACTTCTTATTCCAATTATTGGAGTAATCTGGTTTATAATTCTCATGAGTTTGCCTAGTAGTCTCAACGATAACAAGTATGGTCCTGTTGTAAAATAACTATTTTAATTTATGAAAGTTTTTTTTCTCTGTTTTAGAGATTCTTTTACCCCATTTTTCCTTAGAAAATATAATAAATCTCTCACTGTAGGGAAAAGTATAGGTTATTATTTTTTTTGGTGGTTTATCCTAGGGGTTTTCTGAATAATTGCTGGCATTCTTTTGACAAGAAATTTTTCTGCTTTTGAGAGAGTATCTCCGTGGCTTGATAAAATTCCTACTTTTGAACTTGTTTTTGCCAATAATCAGCTTGTTAAGACAGGTTTTCCAGTAGATCCTTATATTGTAAAATATGAAAATGAAGAAATAGGTTTTATTTCGCCTTCTATGACTTTGGCAGATATAAATACCAGTCAAATAGGACAAGGCGTCTATGCGTTAAAGGATGGCTTTATCATTGTCCAAAATAAATGAACAGGACAAAAAATTCAAACAGGCAAATATGCTGAAATGAATATTGGAGATAAAATAATCAATAATGCTTTTGGAAAAGAAATAATTCGACAAGCATACCCTACCGTTCGTCTACAGGTAATTTTTGTAGTTGTGCCTATTCTCATAACAATATTGTCTGTTTTTGTGGCCATTGTGCATTTTATTCTCATATTTATTTGGGCAGGTATTTTGAGGTTGATATGCTTTATTCCGTCATTTTCGTGATTAAACTATGATCAATTGGTTGCATTTACTTTTTATACACATTTTTTCGATTTGGTTTTGACGAGTATCGTATTTAGTCTTGGGGGTGTGTGGTTTTCGGGACTGGCAAACATTATTATTGGTTTATTAATATCTCTGGTTATTTTCTTTGGAAACTTCTGGTTTTTGAAAAAATAGAATATCATGTCTCTCATATCTTCAGACAAACTTATAAGTATTCAAAATGCCCTCAAACGTGGGGATTTTTCTCAGAAGAAATTCTGTATTCAGACTTTTGGCTGCCAGATGAATCATGCTGATAGCGAAAAAATTCACATGCTTCTTGCTCAGGCAGGCTTGTCGAAAGTCGACACCTGGGAAGAAGCAGACGTTGTTATCTTTAATACCTGCTCTGTCCGTCAGAAAGGCGAAGATAAGGTGTTTGGCTATGTTGAAGAGATCGACAAACTTAGACAACAAACAGGTCGAGATATCAAGGTGGGTTTGACGGGTTGTATGACACGAAAGACGGGATTGAATAAGAAATATTATGACTACGATGGGCGTGAGAATACGACAAAGATTACCCTTCTTCATGAAGGTGAAAAACTCGACACCCCAACACTGTATAACTCTGATGATGAGCTATTTAATCGTGTCGATAGTATCGATTTTGTCGTCCGTATCGAGGAGATAGGATCTCTGACGACTCTTTTGTCGATTATGTATGGCGAGGATATTGGTCAGGATGATAATTTTCAGTCTTACCTCCGTGTCAGACAAGAGCGGGATGCTTCAAAAAGTGCCAATGTTATAATCCAGACGGGATGTGACAATTACTGCACCTTTTGTATCGTCCCTTACACTCGTGGACACGAGATTTCTAGAACTCAGGATGAGATTGTCCAGGAATGTGTCGAAGTTGTCGAACATGGAGGGGTAAAAGAGGTCACTTTGCTCGGACAGAACGTAAATAGTTATGGTAAAGAAACTCGGAAAAATCTCTGGAATCCAGAAGAATTAACTTGGACAGCCCCGACAGTCAGGACTCCATTTCGCGAACTTCTTGAAAAAATTAATGATATTCCATGACTTGATAGAATCAGATTTACATCTTCCAACCCACACGATATGACACGAGATATTCTCGATGCTCATTTTGATCTCGAGAAATGCTGTCATTATCTCCACTTTGCCCTGCAGTCTGGGGATAACGATCTCCTCAAGAAAATGAATCGCAAACATTCCTATGATGATTTTAAATCTCAAGTAGACTATCTTCGTTCCAGGGATCCGCTTTTTGGTATTTCGACTGATATTATCGTGGGATTCCCAGGGGAAACGGATGAGCATTTTGAAAACACTGTCAAAGCTTTCAAAGAGTGTGAATTTGATTATGCTTATATCGCTCGCTATTCTCCTCGTAAACAAACTTATGCTGCGAAGATGCCATTGCAAATACCTGCCGACGTCAAGGCACAGCGTTGGGATCTTCTCAATACCCTCATGTATGACATCATTCAGAAAAGAAATCAACTTATGATAGGCAGAGAAGAGATGATTATGGTTTCGAAAATTGATGAAGAAGATGGAACTATTTCAGGACGTACTAGAAACTTCAAAGAAGTGTATATCTCCAAAAATGAAAGTGTTCAGATTGGAGACCTCATTCCAGTGAAAATAGTGGGAATCGATAGATGGGTA
>CAYUVP010000053.1:0-6022 GCA_964448195.1 uncultured Candidatus Peribacteria bacterium
AATAAGGACAATTCATCTCCTTTTTCATGGCAAAAATATATCAATAAGCTCATCTCACATGGCAAAAATATATATGACTCGATGTCTCTAGGTCGATGGATATTTATCCTTTTGATATTATTTTTTACCTACATTGTTTATGGTCTGGGTTTTCTCATGAGAACGACAGATAATATTAGGTCATTTATAGATAATCCTAGTCAAATATTTACTTCGGAAGGTGAATATCGTATCAAAAAATTATTCCAAGATTATCAGATCATCGGTTTTGTAGCAAATAACCCTATCATACCACTGGAACCATTAGCAACATATGGAAATATCCTGAAACATGTCCGTACACTTTCTGGTATTTTTCACAAGACACTGGATATTCAGTCTCAGCTGCTTGTATGGGCAAAAGAGAGCGATACCCAGAGCATTTTTCCTGTTATAGATACTCTGTTTTGAAATTTATCCGAAATTGTTCGTGAATGAAGAAGTATTCAGTCTCTTGTCGGGAGCGTCTTTGATTCTCATCGTGTGCAAGGTTTGGATGCTGTATGGGGCTCACTAGATGTCCTTGTCACACGTAAAGATACCTGGTATACGCTTCTCGGAAAAGAAAAGCCAACTCGTATATTACTTCTTAATCAAAATAGTGATGAACTTCGAGCAGGTGGCTGATTTCCGGGAACAGCTTTTATTCTAGAATTTGATGGTGGACGACTCACAAAATGGCAATTTACCGATATTTATGCTCTTGATTGGAAACTACGTACCTATATACCATCACCAGAAGGAATTAATAATTTTAGATCAATAGAATACCCTGGAAAACCTGTTGAGTTTGAGATACGAGATGCGAATTATTTCCCTCTTTTTCGAGAAAGTGCCGAGAAAATTGATGAAATGGCACGTCTGGCGGGGATTGGTCCTATCGATCTCGTCGTAGGCATCAACCAGAGATTTCTCGAGGATATCATAAAAATTGTTGAACCTCTAGAACTGGAAGGTGTTCCTGTCTCAATAGATCATTATAATGCTATGTTGATACTCTCGATGCTCGTGGAGGCAAAAAAAACACTGACAGCAGAAACGCCAAAATGAACTGTAAAATCACTGGGGAAAATCATATTTCAGAAACTTCAAAATGAACATAAAATCAATCAAGCACTCTCTATACTCGCTGTGCATATCATCCGTGGTGAAGTGGTTGCTGGCTCCCCAAGAGTTGATATACAAGGATCAATTGATGAACTAGGTATCCTTGAGCGATGGAACGGGAAAAAATGAGATTGGGTGTACCCACTTTTTACGTCTATATCTCGCAATAAATCTGATAGACTTATGGAGAGGACATTTCTTATCGAACGTATCAATGCTTGTGAACGTATACTTACTCTCTCTCAGAAACACTGGTATGATCTCACAGAACGAAATCGTATTGTCGGTCTTGCGAATAAGCTCGGGCTTGTGGATAAGATAAAAATACTCCTCCCAATTCAATGAGGGGGTGATAATGTACAATATTTGCGTTTCATTTTACCTCCCGGAACTGCATACCTCCCACAATCAGAAACACCGTTTTCTCTTCTCGAAAATACTTCGTCATATACCACTATCCATGGGTATGAGATGACAAAACCTGGTACGACTTCTACTATGAGCATTCGCTATGTTCTGCCTGATTGATATTGTAGTGAGAAGACTGAATTTTTTAAACAGCCATGACTCAGTAATACACGGGTACAGGTCAAAAAATGAGGACAAATTATCTATCAAAAATTCTACGAATAATATGTTCCAATTTCAATACTTCAAAATTCCCAGAATACTCTCTCGTGACTATTGTCTGTGAGCCCTCCAGGCGCTCGAAAAAGTGGTAAAAAGACCGCAAAAAGGGATTATTAATCTCATTGTGGTAGACGCTGAGGAAATGGCACAGATGAACAAGCAGTTTCGTGGAAAAGAAGGGCCAACTGATATACTTACTTTTTCATACTTGGAAAAATCGAATATTGAAAATCGAATATTGAAAATCGAAGTTGTAGGGGAAATCTATTTGTGTCTCGAAAAAATTAAACTCTACGCAAAAGAATCGGGAAAAACGTACAGAGAACAGCTCGAATATATCGTTATACACTGACTCGTTCATCTCATGTGATATGATCACGAGAGTGAAACTGATTGGCAAAAAATGGAGAATGTGGAGAGAAAAATTCAGACACTTCTCAAATAATAAAAAATCCCCAGAGAGTTCTGGGGATTTTTCGGTATAGTCCATTTTTATTGTATTTCGTAGCGGAGAGTCACTTGGATATTTACTTCTTGTGAACCTGGTTCTACTACTGGAGCAGCGACTGCTTCACTTTTTGCCATATCCATCATTACCCCTCCTCGTGCATAGTACGGTTGGACTCCACCACCTTCACTGATTTCCAGGAGTCGACCAAGAGTGAAGTTACCTGCTTTTGCCATACTCTCAGCTTTTTCTTTTGCTTTCTGGAAAGCTTGAGCACGAGCTGAATTTTCGACACTTGTAGCATTATCGAGAGTGAATTGTATTTCTGAAACTGAATTTGCACCATTTTCCACAACACCTTTGAGGAGATTGCCTGTCGTATTAAAATCACGAACTTTTACTGTGACACCTTGCTGTACTGTGTAGCCTGTGATAGTTGCAGGTGGGCATACTTTTGCTGATGTATAATCACAGTTTGTGGTTTGGTAGCGAGGACTGATAGAGTACTGCTGCGTTTTGATATCTTTTGCATCAACCCCTTGCTTCTTAACGAAATCAATCGCTTGATTCATTTTATCTGTGTTATCGTTTTGGAGTTTGGCAACATCAGCTCCTCATTCTGTGATGACCTGAAATGAAAATTCTGCTACATCTGGAGTTCCCGATGCTTTCCCATCACCTGTGACGCTAAAACTACGAAAATTCGTAGGTTCACTTGATCGGTCATAGGTTTGAGATGCTCGAAAGAGTACAAAACTTCCAACCCCAAGAGTGACTATCAGCATCAGTCCAAGAATATTTTTGAGAAAAGGGTTCATAAAGTATGATTAATAAATAAGCTTTGAGAGTATACTGACCCTATATAAGTGACAAAATTTACAGGTCTTGCCGAAAGAGTGTCTTATTCTTTTCCTACGATCTCCACCACTTTCTCCCTCGAAGTATGCCCGTGTAAGATAACCACCTTTGACTTCGGGACATTGAAAAATTCAGAGAGTGCTTTGATGAGTCATAGATTTGCTTCGCCATCCACTGGTTTTTCACGGATTTTCACGACGAGCGTCTTTTCTCAGAAGAGATTTTCCACCCATTCTATAGATTCTTTTCGGCTTCAGGGTTTGACATGGACAGTCAGTTTCATTTATTTTTGTCTGAGAAGAGCATATCCAGAAATATCAGCATAACCTCAGAGATCAGAAGAGTTATAATTTTTATTCTTGAAACTATAGCCATCAAAGAGGAGCTTAATCTCGGTATTACCAACTGAGAAAATGTAGGTGAGATCTGATGGTGCGATATTTGAAAAATTTTGAGTGTATTTTTCACGGAGCGTATCATTAAAAACTTTCAGAGAGACGGTCCACTTGTCTTCCCCATTTATCAAAAGAGAGACTTCTTCAGTATCGGGGTTGATGCTGATATAGCTCTTGTTCTGAGAACCAGCATATGCTGAATTGTACAAACGAAATATACTTTCATATCCATCGATATTGAGCGGAAAAATACCATCAGGGAAGTTGCTTGTTGAGTGGAGGGAGATGTATTTCTGCTCTTTTGCGCTATAGCCTTCATATCGATAGGAGATTCAGAGAGCATTCGATACTTCATTCACTATTTCCCAACTGGTCATGCCAGGGTATTCTTTATCTTTGTTGTATGTGTTTTCTTTCCATGTTTTTTGGGAAGCTTCTTCTTTACCAACAAGTTGGGCTCTAAAGAGAGATTTTATTTTCTCACATCGGTCATAATCGCAGACATATTGAATTCCTGAGTAGATATCATTTTCTTGTGTGACAGTGAGTTCGGTCTTTTTCTTAGCTATTACTCCATCTTTGAGCATGCCAGCAGACTCAAGATTGTGGACGAGACGATTGTATTGTCTATTCATGGGGAGCGTAGATACGGACCAGGGGCCCACAGATATGATGAGCGAGATGAGAGCGAGAGATGCAGTGATACATGTCAGTGATTTTCTCTGACTCACAATATAGTAGAGCGATATAATGGCGAGCCATACTCCAAAGATAACCACAAAATAACGATTCATAGTGAGGTCGTATTGAGCTATGCGGAGATAGATAGCGTAGCTGAGCATGACTATCTGTGCGGGGACAGCATAGGGGAAGAATTTCCGAAATAAGAAAATAATTTTATTCCCCACTTCATATGGTTTTGAGAAAATATAGGTGAGATATCCAAAAGTTGAAAAGCCTACAACCATCCAACTGATCATACCTTTTGGCCAATCCTGGAAATTCATCAATACTTTGACACTATAGGCGTAGAGAATAATAAAATATATGACGATAAACGGTGTCGCAATAAAGCGAATCAGAAATGAGAAAAATCGGTTTATATCGTAGTTTTTTTTCTCTATTTCTTGTACACGGGGAATATGAAGTAATCCGTAAAGTGGAGTTATCAGCGCAAATGTCACGATACTCCAGTTTTCAAAAATATGGTATTTTTGAACTATATCTGAGAGATCAAAAAGTGCAGAAATTGAAGCTATAGCTATGCTACCGAGAGCCATGAGAGAGCCGCCAACGATGGCAGACATGAGAAATGTCCATGAGATACGTGTAAAATAATTTGTATATTCGATTCATTGTTCCGTTTTGTAAAAAAGATTTTTCAAATAGGGTGCAAAAAATAAAAGAGAGATAAAACCTACCAGATGAAGAGAGGAAAATACGATGGTATCAAGTATAAAATTCTCTGATATATGCCTGAGTGATACAAAGAAAATCCCAGCATATAAGAGAGCTATCGTAGACCATATAATTGTTTGTGGTTTTTTCTCTGATTCACGGAAGAGCGTGACACTGGTCGTACAAAAAAATGTTACCACCAGTGTTATCACAATCCGAGTCTGCATGAGAGATGCTGTTTCTCGATGAATCATAAAGAAAAAGAAACCAGCGATTACGAGAGCGATGATAGTTGGTATTGGGAAACGTTTTTGAAGAGTACCAAGAGAAGTCTCAAGATTTTTATGATTGAGAAAAGAAAGAGGATTTTTCATATGAAGAAATTAAGATTACAAGATAATCTTAGCTCTTTCCCTATCTGGTGCAACCTCGTATGACTAGACTTTTCGTGCCCACTTCACTCCCGCATAGACAAACGGTGTTGCAAAGATACTCATGCAACATCGAAATACCCAATAAGGAAGTATCACGCCCCACATAAATGCATGATTACCTGCCCAGAATGATTCTGTTCCAGGTGTGTACATCGCGAGATAGACGAAGAGCGCACCATCGATTCCTTGTGCTATAAAATTCGACAGATTCGTAGAGAGCCAGAGAGATTTTCATTTGAGTCTATCACGGAGCCGACAAAATATTATGACATCGAGGATATCTGAGATGGCAAAGGCAGTGATACTTGCGAGAGAGAATCGGAGAGTCTGACCAAAAATGGTGTCAAAAGCACCTTCTTTATCTATAAATATCATACTCGCTGGGAGTGCTGTGCTGAGCCATGAGAAAAATGCGAGACCAATAATACAGAAGAGGGAAATGCGATAGACAGTTCGTGCTGTTTTATATCCCCACACTTGCACTAATACATCATTGATAGAGTAGATAAATGGGATAAAAAATATTGCCATAGAGACCTTGAGTTGTGGTATATTTATAGGTCAGAAATGGAGAGAGATATTTCACACTGGAGAAGTTTTTACGCCCAATGTTTCGGTCATAATAACGCAGAAAATATAGAGTGCTACGAGGATGATGAGTTTTGTTTCTTGTGGAGTAGCTTCGTGGGATTTTTTGAATAATGAGAACATAG
>CAYUVP010000054.1:0-1452 GCA_964448195.1 uncultured Candidatus Peribacteria bacterium
AAAAATTCTATTGGCAGAAAGTAGTTGACAATTTGTCCCAAATTTCCGACAAAACCCTGGTATATTATCTAAATTCAAGGTTCTTTCTCATGGTACCAGCGCGGATTTAAAAGCACGCCCAAAAACCTGAATATCCCCCTGAAGATTTTCTAATTTTTTCAAAATATCAGCTCCTTCTTCTTTTTTTGAAATAAGTGCATCAGCAAGTGTTAATATTTCTTGGGATATTATCTTACTTTCAATAGGAAGGTCTGGGAAATATTTTTTTATGAGCAAGGCAGTATGTTTCGCTGAGTCTTGGAGCTCATTATATTTTTGAGTAATAAGATCAGAAATGATTGTAGTTGAATCGTTAATTGATGGGGTTCAAATTAGTGCTGCTACCTTCTTTCATACAATTCATTGTTGATCTACAAAAGAAATAGTTCAATCACCAATATTAGAAACTACAACATCTCATTCTATTTGATTTATAGAAGCCTTCATATTTTTATATTTAAATCGTCCCACCTAATTTTCTCACTTGCTCAGTAAACTTTGTAGAGTATCCAATAACTCCTCTTGGATGTGCGAAAATACGAGCAAGTTCAGTACTTACTCTATCCATTATACCGAGAATAATTGTCTCATCCATATCCGCAAAGATACTAGCAATTTTAGGATCTAGATTTTTGAGGCCTTTAAGGAAAAGTGTTCCATGGTGCTCTGAAAGATACAGAGCAGATTCAGAATCGAGAGATGTTATCCCATTGAGGGAAAGTATACCATTATGTTTGGTAAGAATCTTAGCAATCTCGGGAGTCATATTCTCAAGACCGTTGAGAGAAAGTACTCACCAATTACTATTTATGATGGAATCCAGATATGCTGGTTCAATGGTTTTGAGCTTATCAAGATCAACAATCAATCAATTCAAATCGGTATTATTCTCAATAGATGTTGGGGAAACATTATTCATTTTTGTTTTTTTATCATTTAACTCTCTTAATATATCATACTTATCTAAAAATCACAAAAATATACAAACAATCTCAATATAGATTTCTAATAAAACCTATGCTTTTACCTTAATTTGGTTTTCTCAAGCAAAGTAAAAAACAATCAAGTCAAAATAGTGTGACTTGTGGGAGGTGTTTTTTCATGTGTTTTGGGTTATAAAATAGTAATTTATACTACAAATGAGTATGATTCCAATACTTTCGTAAATCCAAGAGATTCCGCAATGTTCATGGAAGCGAGATTTGTTGTATCTGCACGGTATTGTGGTATGAGGTTATTATCGAGAATATCATGAACCATAGTACTTACGAGCACTTTCCCATGGCCATTTCACTGATATCTCTTTGGTGTGACGATTCAAATATGAGCAATTCATGTTTTTTCATCGATAGAGTAATTACCGAGCGAAACAGTAAATCCATTCTGAGTGAGAATGAAGAATCTATGATTCGG
>CAYUVP010000054.1:1462-5977 GCA_964448195.1 uncultured Candidatus Peribacteria bacterium
TCATTTCTAAGTCCATACAGGATTCGATGAAATCATCATAGATATTCTTGTCTTTGTTTCAAATAGGGCAAACACGACGGTCTTTCGGGAGGAGTTTTTCGGTAGAGAATAGGTAAAGAGAACTTACTGGTCAAAGAATTATCGTATTTCTCTGTATAACAGACTCGAAATAACTTTTTAAACCATCAAAACTATATCATTCATCTTTGATAAAATTTTGTACGTCTGTTTGATATTTGCCACCCACGGAAATAAGCCTTCCTGCAGATCAGTATTCAAAAACATAGCATTCAGTTTCTGGCATTATATTCTCAATATCATTTGTATTATGAGGAATTACTACCGTTTCTCATACATTGGGAAGTTGCTTGAAATTCAGATAATTATCCCAGAATGTAATAATATCATTTGCGATATTGACCGTGTCTATATCTATATATTTTGGTGGTTCGTGAATATGTTGTGTGTTCAGCATAATATAATTTAAGTAAATATTATCTTCTTGATTTAATCCTATGTATTTGAATATGGATAAGTACTATAGTTATAGCATTAAATACTCCTACGGCTCCAGCATAGAAAACAGTATTAAAAGAATACACCGAGAGTGCTAAAATTCAAATGATTGTTCGGATGATTCCTATGTACCAAGCTGAGAGCGTCTCGGATTCGGGTTGATGATATACTTTTCTGATCGTAGGAATGAAGCCAAGAAGATCGATAAAAGTAATAAGAAGTACAGAGTATATGGGATTTTTTATAAAATACCAAAGACCAATAGATAGAAGTGCTCAGAAAAGAAGATATACATCCCATTTATGATATTCCACATGTCTTTGATAGAAACCTATACCAGAAAGAGTGAGACAAATGAGTGATAGTACTGCAAGCGTGTACGATCAAAATCACCCGCCTTCTTGTATTTGCACAACAAAACCAACTCCATTGAGTATTCACCAAATAAGCCACGAGAATGGATGGGGTTTTGTTTTTCCTCTGATAATATCACGAAAATATGGGTAATATCAGATAAACCCGAGGAGGATTCAGAGTATACCGAGGAAATATTTCAATTCTGGTGACATGATTTTTTACTTAAAATATAACTTATACGTTATTCCCTCTTTCCACTCTGGATTATCCCACCGTTCAAATCCGAGCGATTCACAGAGCTTTTGCATGGGGATATTTTCGAAGGCAGTTTCAGTTACAATAGCTATTGCTCAGTGTTTTCTTGCATGTTCTATACATGCATTCATAAGTTTCTTCCCGAGTCCTTGTCCCTGAAAATCGGGATTCACGAATATCTCCCTGAGAAAGAAACAACTTTCTACCCACCAACCTCTATCCATAGAGACAAATGCAGCAAATGTGTCGTCTTGCCTTACTATTAGATAGAGACTATCTTGGAGATGAAAGTTCTTTTTCAGAAGAGTAATAGTTTCATCGTTTTCCCTATACTGGTAATCAAAGCCATTCAGACTGGATTTTTTACCAGATAGAATATCTATTTCTTTCTCGTTTGTGATTATATGAAAAGTGAGGTTTGTCATAGAATTTCACCAATTTAGATACTAATATACATCGATTATAGTGATAAAACTACACAAGTTTTTTCACCCTCAAAACCATAAATTCTGGAATTTTTTTCAATCTTTCATAGGTCTGAGGATTGATATCTCGCATTTCAGAAAGAGGTTCTGGTTCGAGGAGCTTATCGATTTGAAATCCAGATTGAACTGCAGTATTCAAAATCTCACTGAATGATTTGTGCCATGATGTTACGGTCATGATATTACCTATCGCTGCATCAATTTTGGCAGCCTGAAGATAATTCCCTTGAATGATGAATGTATTATTTTGTCTATCCTTTGAGATTCCAATCTGCTTTTCATATCATTTTTCATCACTTTTAGTCTCTATCATAGCTGATCTAATCGGATGTATGCAAGAAAAGAGGAAATATGAACCTGGTTTTAAAATACGCCATACTTCATCGAAAACCTGTGTCCAATTCTCTATATAATGAAGAGCCAAACTCGAATACACAAAATCAAAACTCTCATCTGGAAAATCAAGTTTTTCCATATCCATAACATGGAATTCACACTTTGGATGGCTTGCTTGTGCTATTTTAACAAGTTCCTCTGCGATATCTATCCCGACTGATCGCTTTGCTCCAAGTGATTTCAGATGACTACTATCCTCCCCACTTCCAGATCCGAGACTCAATACTATTTTTTCTGCCAAATCAGGTACCAATGAATACATGGCAGGTTTTTCATAGTAGGCATGATATATCGAATCTTTCGGGTTTCGTACATGCTCAGTATAATCAGATACATGTTTATTGTACCAGTCTATTGTTTTGAGGTCTGTAGACATAATTGTATAATAAAAATTAAATTCATTCAACAAATCTCTAAAACCCACTCTGCAGATCCAGCATCTTCTTGTAGACTCATTTTTTCTTGATCAATTCCATGTGATTTCCTTGCTCGACAATACCACCATCCTCAATAACGAGGATCTTATCAGCTTCCTTTACGGTCTGAAGCCTGTGAGCGATAATGAGCACGGTACGACCTTCAAAGAGTGTATGAAATGCCTCAGCAATCTTCTCTTCGGAGAAGCTATCGAGCGCGCTAGTAGGTTCGTCGAGAAGGATAATATGCGGATTCTTGAGAAATATTTTCGCGATCGCAAGACGTTGTTTCTGACCTCCGGAGAGTTTTACTCCTCGTTCCCCGATTTCAGTACTCAGTCACTCCGGGAGATCGAAGACAAAATCTGCATGAGCCTGTGTTAGGGCCGAGAGTATTTCTGATTCCGGAGCATTCATGCTTTTACCCTGCACGAGATTCTCACGAATCGTTCCATCAAAGATCCCAGGATCCTGAGTAAGATATCCGACAGTCGGATAGAATGTAGAGAGATTTACCGTCGTGAGATCATATCCATCCACCGATACTTTTCCATGGTTTGCTGAGAGAAATCCGGATGCCAATTTCATAATAGTTGTCTTCCCTCATCCCGAAGGTCCAACCAATGCATATCGTTTCCCAGCCTCAAAAGTATAAGAAAATTGCTCGAGTATCGGGGCATTCGTCATATAGCCAAAATCAACATTTTGAAAATGAATCTCCCCTTTTTTATATCCAAAAACATCACCACTAAAGAGATTTTTTGTCTTCGGTGCATCTTCGATCTTGTTCCAGAGTTGCTCAATACTCACCAATTGATCAGAGAAACTCATATAGAGCTCCGTAATGTCAAAAAAGAGTCCTGAAAGAGTTCCAGTAAGGGTCGCAAGCAGTATGAGATGAGGAAGAGAGATCTGATTCTCCAGATACGCATGTCAGAGTATCCAATAGAGAAACATGAGGATGATAAAGGAGAGGATTCTCGAACCCTGAAACATGAGCATCTGAATTCCCATTTGTTTCTGATACGGTATTCTAAACGACTCATTACATTCATCCAGAGCGATGAGATTCTGTTCCAAACTCATATTTTGCGTGATCTCGTGTCGTGACTGAATAGCACGAATAAATTTCCTATCATACTCCATGACCGATTTTGCACGCTCAATCTTATATATCCATAAGCGTTTATTGAGAAAATAAATGATTGTCCCTCAAAGTACGAGCGTTATGCCCATAACCAGAATAATCACATGAGATTGTCTCGCGATGAGAATCGTCGTAGGAATCGCTATAATGATGAGTCGAGTGGATTCTTGTACAATACTCTTTAATGCCTCTGCCCATGCCTGACCTCATTTATCAATGATGGAAAATAACCGGGCAGATCCGAGCGATTCCGCGTAATTGTTCTCAAGTTCACAAACCATTCGAACATACCGACGATGAATATATACCCACATTTTTGCACGGATATTTGCAATCCCGGTATGACGAATGAGGAAAACAAAGGTATAATAGAGAGCAAGTGAGAGAGCAAATGCAAATATCAACTGTTCAAATGCTTGTGTATTTCTCTCTATGAGAAGTTCGGTAAATCTCGATAACAAATAGCTCGTAAAGAGACTTCCAAAAAATGTAAATACCGAAACCCTGAGCACAAAAAAGAATAAATCTTTTTTGGCCTGAGCATATGGAGAAAAGAAAAGTTTGAGACGAGACATGGGAGTAAAAAAATTAGTATATGATTCAGTAAGGCACGAGAGAAAGAGGAATTCTATCGGAAAGTAGTGGAAATCAAATTCTCACAACTTATGTATCTATACTACAAATCTTCCTCGCAATAAAAATCATATGAACAGAACTCTTCTCAACGGCATTCAGATAATTCTTGCGACTCAACTCTATGAGTTCGAAGTTATTTTCTTGTAATACTTCTCGTAAATAATCTTCTTGATAATAGTAGGTGTATACAATATTTCCACCCTTACCTACCTGAGGACCTGACTGAGAATAATCACCCTCAATAGTACTGAAATACAATATCCCATCATTACTCAACAAGATAGCACAATCTTGTATGAGTTTTTTG
>CAYUVP010000055.1:0-5963 GCA_964448195.1 uncultured Candidatus Peribacteria bacterium
ATTCACTCTTGGTGCTGTTGTATCGATGGTGAAGGCGCGGTTTGCGGCGTTGGCTGTAACTCAATCAGCGCCAACAAATGTTGATTTAAGAACGTAATCACCATCCGCTAAACCTGTAAAAGTATTTTGAGTTGTGAAAACATTGGTTCGATATTTACCAAAAAAATCAGCCTCTCCAATTACATAGAGTGTGTCACCTGTTGCATCCCAAGCAAGTCCTTCTATTTGATCCGTAACACCAACATCTGTACCAACACTCAGCCAGTCTCCTGTGTCATTACCACTTGCATCAGTATCCCCATCACTATCAACAAAAGTACAATTATTTCTATTCGTGATATCTATAGCCACAATCTTACTTGGGTTTGTATTTTCACTTGCAATATAGAGAATATTACCAACAAGAGCTAGGTCAGTAAAATCACTAATAGCGGCATTCCAACTCAAATTCGCACAAATTTCTACACTAGAAGCAGCAGGAGCAGTCCCCAGAGTCACCTCATAAATATCAAGAGGTTGTTCTGTTACAGCGATAACTTTGCCATTTGCTGAATTATAAGCAATACCCTCGAGACCTAAATTACCTCCATGAGTAATACCAGTCTGGAAAAAATCTGTCGCATTTACAGTAGAGGCGCCACTCGAAGGTATGACGACACGTAAGATGCGAGCATTTGAAGTATAGTCTTCTGTTCCTATCAGGAAGGTATGATTATACCCACCACTACCATCAGAGACACTCGAAACAAGAGAAATACTCTCTATATCACCACACGCCGTACATGTAATACTCCGAACTAAAGCGCCACTTGTATTTACCTCACTAATCGTCGTTGTGGCAAGTCCTCCAATATTATTTGGGATAAAAATTGTATTTGTCGTACTCACATAAGCAGCTCCAGAAGAATTTGCCGAGATGCTCATATCGAGTCCTGATACACTGTTTGTAAGGTGTGTGAGGTTATAATCACCATATCTTGTAGTAGTCGAATACTCCGAGCCAACAAGTACGCCGAGAGATGTCTCCAGTCTAAGAGCATGAGTACTCGCTGCATATGAAGCAGAAGGAAGAGTAGAGGAAGCAGAAGCTGTAAATGAAGAAGACGTAATTACTGATGAAGCATTTGGTGTTGGGGAAACAAACAAAATTCTGTACAAAGGAGTTGTCGTCACGATAGTCGAAGGAGTACCAGTGGATGCATCGTTCTTAGCACTTACACGAAAATCATAAGAAGAACCATTCACTAAGCCTGTTACAACTGTATTAGTTGTTGTAGATATACCATCAGAAAAAGTTGTCCACGTAGTCGGCTCAGAAGAAAGCTTGTACTCAACAACATAATCAGTAATTACTCAAGATGGTGTTGTCCAAGTAAGGTATGCCTTATTATCATAGGGCGTTGCCGTAACTGTTGGTGAAAGTGGAGCTGATCCTGCCTCAAAAAGCGTCGTAATCTCAGTAGGACTGAGTACTCGATTGTAGAGAGCAAAGTCATCAACATTTGCATCAGCACCCTCGAGAACAGTACTAGTTACTAAATCATTGTAGTTACCAAGAAAAAAATGACCACCAATCGTAAAACTCGCAACTGTTGCAGAGGTTGCGCGAAGAATATTGTTCACGTAGAGTTTCGGTTGGTCATTTGCTGCATCAAATACCAATACTATATGTTGCCATTCACCTTGTTGTACCGCAACAGCAGAATTGGCTGCAGCTGCTGCTCCAAATCGCATTCACCATCCATTTGTAGCGGTAGCACAACGGAGATAAAAACGAGTACCAGCTGGCGGCCCGCTGACACCAAAAATATGATCATCACCACCTCCGCATCCAGTTGCTACGCCCGGTTTTCGTGCCCAAAAACTGACACTTATAGAAGAAGTAGTTGGATTAATTGTATTCCCAAAAAATGTCTGAAGATACTGGCTTGATTGTGCAAAAGTCGCGCTCCGAGAACCAAACTTTGCAATTGTATTAGTCGTCGCTGCTCCTCAAACAAATGTACCATCATTGGTATCACCGCTAGACCCAAGGTTATTTGTTGTAGCACCTGTATCTTCAAAATTATAAAAAATTACCTCATCTCCGAGAGGATAAGCAGCATACGAAAAAGGTGTATACAATGTCGAGCAAGCAAGGCCTAACGTCAAAAAAGATAAAGATATTTTTTTGAAAAATGCAGTATGGGGATTTTTATTCATAAATGAAACAAGGTATAATGTTTGCATTCTAAATAAAATCCGGATTTTAAAAGAAAAATACGTTTTAAATGGCTTGAATTTTGAGAATGATGTGGACAGGTAATATATATTACTGTGAAGATATATAAATCAACTTAAATGTCGATAGAAGGATAAGAAATTATTCCTTATCAGCTTTTTTTGTTGTTTTCTTTGCAGGTTTTTTTTCAGCTTCCTCTTCATCAAGATCGATATCGAGATTTGCTTCTTTACTTGCATCCGCTTTTGTGACAGACGCTGCAATAGAAGTCTCAGTTCCAGCAGGAGCTGGTTCAAGAGCTTTCATAGAGAGACCGATACGTCGTTCATTGACATCGAGTGTGATAATTTTGGCTTTTACTTTCTGGCCAACTTTGATAACATCTTCGATATTTTTTACTGGAACGTGAGAAATTTCAGAGAGATGGATGAGGCCATTGATGCCTCCGTTGAGTTCTACGAAAACACCAAATTTTGAAATCTTCAAGACTGGAACGTCAATGATATCATTGAGTTTATATGCACCAGCAAGTTCCGCCCAAGGATTTTGTTTGAGACGCTTGATAGAAAGTGAGATTTTCTCAGGATCAAGGCCGATAATTTCGACATTAACCTTATCACCAATTTTTGCAAATTTACTTGGATTTGCAACATGACCCCAGTCAATTTCTGAGACATGTACGAGACCTTCAAGACCATCAAATGTGACGAAAAGTCCGTAAGAGAGAATACCAGAAACAACACCCTCTACACGATCGCCCACTTTGAGATTCTTGAGAGCACCTTCACGAGCTTGATCAGCTGTTGCACGTTCAGAAAAGATGATTTTTTTACCATCATCCTGTACATTCAAGACACGAACTTCGAGAGGCTTACCGATGAGAGCACGAAGATGAACAAGGATTTTCTCTGGATCAGCATTTTCCACACGTGGATAATGAATAGGAGAAAGTTGTGAAACTGGAACGAATCACTTCATGCCATCGAGATCGATGAGAAGACCTCCTTTGTTTGCTTCTGTTGGGATAACTGTCATGGTGAGATTTTTTTCTTTGTTATCGAGGAGCTTGCTCATGAGCGTCAATTGACTCGCTTTGCGGAGTGAGAGAATGAGAAGACCTGATTCAGGATCTTGACCACGGTACATAGCTGGAACCTCGTCACCGACTTTGAGTGTACGAACATCCATCACTGAAGAGAGAAGATCAGCGCCAGAGATAATACCAGTAAACTGATTATTTACATCGACGAGGAAAAGTTTTCGACCGATAAATACAATCGTACATTTGACGATTTCACCTTTTTTAAGAGGTTTTACAACTGGCTCTGCGGCCAATAGTTTGAGAAATTCTGACATAAGCCAAGGGGTTAGAAATAAAGAACAATCAAATTGATTGTGGCTCTTGTGTTGAGAAATAAAATGTAGAAACATTACCACAAGACTATGTATCTACAGCGTTTACTGAAACTATAATGAGCAACAGAAACTAAGAAATGGGGCGAACGACGGGGCTCGAACCCGCGACAACTAGATTCACAGACTAGGGCTCTACCAGCTGAGCTACGTCCGCCATAACAAACTCTCCAGAAATCTGGAAGTGGGGGTAGTATAACAAAGGAGTGAAAAATGCAAGCACTTTACTGCGACGTCCTCTTCTTGCTGACTGAATACGCTTTATTTTTCGACATTGCTGATACCTGGTTCCTTAGTTTTTCGTGTCATATAAAGTTCTTCATAGAGCCTTTTAGCGGCATCAGGATCATTGTTAACTACATATTGCTGAATTGTCCCCAGTATTTTTGCTGTATCTCGATTATCCTCAGGGAGCTCCTGTGGTTGGGTTTGCTGTGGAGTTTTTCCTACTACATCAACGATTCATCTATGAGTAGTTATATCAGACCTAAGCGAGCTTGTACTCGGTATAAACAAAAGGGTGCTCACGAGCATAACCATGAGAACACTTCCCGAAAGAGCCAGAAGAAGAAAAACATTTTTTGATTGCATATGAGAGTATCCTACCATATCCTCCATTGAAAAGTCAAATTTTTATCTATAATTTTATATATATGCGAAGACATGAGTTTTTTTTCTGAATTATCAAGATACCACTTGACCTATTATTCGTAGTGGCAGCTTTTTTGATTGCTCGTGAGATCCGTATTACAACAGATCTCATACCTGGTATTCATCTCCCTGAGAGAACAATTGAACTCCCCTATCTCCTCATTATTTCACTGATTAGCTACGCAATTATTGGGACACTTTTCGCCTTTCAGAGACTCTATGCTATAGAAAAAACAATAGCAATTTTAGACGAAATATTTACTATTATTAAGTCAGTTTTTGTAGGTTTTTTTATCATGATTGGCTTGATCTATCTGACGAATGGTTTTCCTTATGACACTATTCTGATACCACGACTTATACTCATATATGCGTTTCTGTTTTCGATGCTCGGGATAATCATTGAGCGAATATGTCTCCGTGCCATTCAAGTGTACGGTTTTAGACATCGATGGTTTCAAAAGAAAAAGATACTCATCATCATGAATCAGAGCGAACCTCACTTAGAAAAATCTTTCATGGAACAACACCAGATCAAGATTGTTGGGTATCTTGCACAGTTTCAACAAAAAAGCGGATTTAAATATCTCGGAGCTGTGAGCACATATCCTAATATTATAACACAAGAAGATATAGATGAGGTCATCGTACTCTCTCATGACCTGCCTTATGAATTAAAGAAAATCATATTCGAATACTGCCAAATTAATGGCATTACGTATAAATACGTCGGAAACATGTACGAAGCTTCAAAGAATAACGCCCACATTGATTTTATCGGACGTACACCGCTCATTGAGATACGCACAATCGGTATTACAGCATGGGGAAGAGTAGTAAAACGTGTATTTGATCTCACACTTGGGATACTCATATGTATAGCATTTATTCCTTTTTGAATCGTTCTCTGTCTAATCATTGTCTGAGAATCTTCTGGAACTCCTTTTTATGTAAGTAATAGAGTTGGGAAAAATGGAAGGCTCTTTTCTATGATGAAGTTCAGATCAATGGTGCACGGTGCTGAGGAAATGAAAGAAAACATGCACAATGAGAGGGCTGATTGACCTCTTTTTAAACACAAGAATGACCCACGCATCACTCAATTTGGGCGATGGATTCGACGCTGGTCTATCGATGAACTTCCACAGATTATCAATGTCATCAAGTGAGATATGAGCTTCATAGGACCGCGACCACATCTCCCCGATGAAGTAGCAAAATACAGTGAAAAACAAAAACAAGTACTCACAATAAAGCCAGGTATTACTGGTATGGCACAAGTCTATGGACGTGATAAAAATAGCTTTGATCGTGAAGTTGAACTTGATCTTTTTTATATAGAAAATTGGAGTCTCTTGCTCGATACAAAAATTCTTCTTCTGACATTCCGAGCTATTTTTCAGGGGAAGTAAATTTGACAATAAAACTTGCAGAGAGTAAATTATCTCTATAATCCACTCATTCTATGTCCTCTGAAGGTGACTACACTCCTCGAACAGGTCGTCCAATTCCTCTCACGAAGGCACAACTTCGAGAAATGAAAAAGAAATTTGAGAAAGCCAGTGAACGAATCGATGAGATAAAAACTCACGAAAAAAATCATAAGGAAGATGTAGAAAGCCCAGAATGGTTATAGAAAAACATGTGTAGCCGTAGTTCAGCTGGAAGAACGCTTCCC
>CAYUVP010000056.1:0-5762 GCA_964448195.1 uncultured Candidatus Peribacteria bacterium
TAAGGCCAGTATATTCATCTGTGGAAACTTCTGCCTGACCATTCTTAAATTCACCACAAAAAGTAAAAATTTCTCCTGTCACATGAGTACCATCTTTGTGTCTGTAACCACAAGCTGAAGAATTACCATAAGGGTAAATATCAAAAAAAAGACGTGATCTACTCGGTGTCCATTGAGAATATCCTTTCTCGAAAGGACGAATAACTCTCCCGTCAAGATCATAATAAGCACAACTCTCCGATCCGTACACAGTTACATCTGATATACACGCAGAAATGTATCAATCTTTTTCATCATCTGTTATAGGATAATCAGACCATGGAGAATTCGATGAATAGATCACAATGTTATCAAATTCTACAGGAATTACTATATCTCCTCCCGTACGAACTATTCAATATTTTCAAGCTATTTTTACTTCCACTAAGCCTTTTTTATTCGTTAAATCATTCGCATATACCGAATCATAGATAGGCGGTAGGAGCTCTTTACCATTTTTATAATCATACAGTCATTTTTTCTTATCCTGACCAAGAGTCTCAATAGTTCAATATGAAATATACTGCTCACTTGAATTAGCAGCGGGAAAATTTAGAGGGACTACAATTTTACCCATATCATTTACAATGCCATATTTTCAATTTTTTGAAACCTGAAAATAATCTGCATATACCCCTGTTTGATCATCATAATCAAGTTGCATTCTCTCGACAGTATCATACCAATCATTCAATAAAAACTGTTTTTTTGTGAGGTCATAAAGAGAAAACGTGCCATTTTTTTCAACAAGATAAAATTCACCATTATATTCGTAGCTTCTTGTGATACTCTGGTATTCTGGCAAGAGGATGTACTGACCCGAAGATATATCCATAATACCAGTCTTTCCTTCGTGACCAACAGTTATGTAAGTGTCTGCGAGAAAATCAATATAGTCATGCTCGAGTGGGAGTACAAATTTTTGATTCTCAAGATCATATAGTCCATATAACGACGTCTCTTCACTTGTTGTCCATGTTGAAATAATGAGAAATGTTGAATTTCAAGAATTAATCTCGCTATCGATTCTGACCGAATTAGAAAATGACGCTCGTTGATTTCATTGTGTATCAAATACATATACTCGATCTTTTAGGTACGCTGCAAAAAAATTAATCTCATCAGCAGAATTTATGACGTCTATCTTGTCATATTCCTGTGTATCTCTAGACACATAATTTAAAAAAAATTGTGCCCCTGTTTTTGAAAGAGTAAAAGTCAATTGATTTCCGTGGAAAGATCGTGTATCTAATTCCATATAAATGAGGGGGAGGATAATTTTTCCTGAAAAATCAACAACACCACATCCTGTCTCTTCTTTACACACCTGAAAATGTTCCGAATCTATAAGTGCAATTTCAGTACTATACATAGGGGGTAACAGGACTTCTCATTTATTATTAATAACACCATATTTCCCTGCTTTTTTTATATTAAATATCTGAGAATTATGAGCATAAAGAGTAGAATCCGAAAAACTGGCAATTTTTTGATATTCAAAAGGTGCTATATATTTTCAGCTACGATCAATAGCTCACCAAAGATGATTTTCTGTTGATTGTACGGCTATGATACTGCCGAGATCTTTATAATTCTCGTAAGAGGGGAAAAGACGCTTTTTTTGAATGTCTCCAGACGCCTCTAAAGTTGCAGCATTCTCTTCTGGTGGAAGTTCTACTGGATTAGCAAAAGCAGATACAAATAAAAAGGAAACAGATAATATAAAAAACAGTTTCTTCATATAAACAGAGATTAGGTATACCTTATATTAATATAAATTTACCATACTGCAACTATTCCCACTTAATGGAAAAAGACATCCCGAACTGTCACCAAAATCATAAGTATCATAAGTATCATAAAGCCAGCTGAATTAATCATCTGCTCTATCTTTGGTGATATTTTATACTTTGGGTTAAAGATATGAATGCATTGATTTACGAGAACAAAGAGACAACGACCGCCATCCAATGCTGGGAAAGGGAGGAGATTGATCACTCAGAGACTGAGCGATATCATAGCCGTCAAAATAATCAAACTCCTCAGTGCGACTCATTGATCAGCCATTCACACAAATACTCGTGCTATAGCAACAGGACCACCCACGCCTGCCATTGCTTCTTTTTTCTCGTCATTGCTCGCGGTATCAGAAAATTTTGTACGAATCATGCCTGCAAAAGTCCTATATGAAAAAGAAATCTGAGAAACAACTTCTCGCATACCATGTGCAAGTGAAGAAACTGCTCCATACTGGTAATACGCAGGTCGAATATGCGGGGAGATTTGTACTCCTATTTTACCATTTTTTGGTAAAACAATGATATCCAATTCCTGACCTTCTCGAGAGATACCGAGAGTATAGGATGTATGTCCAGAGGAAAGGGCACGGATGAAGTCAAGAGGTTTTGTCATGAGCTGACCATCTATTTTTAATACTACATCTCACCTTTTTAAACCTGCTTGAGCTCCTATAGACCCGGGCAATGGGTCTGCGAGGACTCATGGGAAATACTCTATAACTCACGCCTGCTCTGCTTGCTTGAGAGTATCAAAAATAGGTATCAATTGTGTTCATGATCCTATATGAGAGAGGAGAGTATTCGGTGAGAGCTCTCGTATATGAATAGTGAGCGGATGAGTTCATTGATAAAATAAAACTCCAAAAAGACATCCCGCAAGAATGAAATTCATGGTGACTCATGCGAGCAAAATAGCAACTTGTTTCCACCAGGGAGCCTGTGGAAGTGAATCTTTTTCTCGACTCTCAGGAGCAAATATATCCTCTCACTTGAGTCGTACAAAACCTCCGAGCGGAATCCAGTTAAAAGTCCACTCTGTACCATTTTTATCCCGAAAAAGACGAAAAAGACGAGGAGGAATACCAATGCCAAATTCATGCACTTTTACTCATGACCAACGAGCTACCAAAAAATGTCACATCTCATGAATAAAGACAACTACAAAAAATACGATAACAGCCAAAAGAATACCAATTATATACGTCATAAAAAAAGAATTATTTCCATTGTTCTACATCCACTACTCGAGCCTCAGGTACAAATGTATACAACTCATGATCATGAGTTGCAAAAACTATAGTTGTACCATTTTTATTGATTTTTTGGAGCAAATCGAGAACTATTTTTGTATTTCTTTTATCCAGACTCGCTGTTGGTTCATCCGCAAATATCACATGTGGCTCATGGATAAGAGCTCTCGCAATAGCAACTCTCTGAGCCTCGCCGCCAGAAAGTTGATCTACATACACATCCGCCTTTGCAAGCATATTCACTTGGGTGAGGAGTTCTCTCGTCCGAGCAACAATACTTCCATGCGTATATCCACAAATCTGAAGAGCATAACCGATATTTTCACTAACAGTTTTCATCGGCATGAGTTTGTGATCTTGAAATATCATCCCACACGTCCGACGGTACGCCCGCAGATGAGATGCAGAAAATCTATATAAATCTCTCCCCCTATCATCAATAAATGAACCTGAAAGAGGCTTCAAAAGTCCAAACATACTTTCCAAAATAGTGGTCTTACCACTCCCTGATTCACCATCGAGAAAGACCCATTCTCCTTTTTTGATTTCCAGATTAACACCAAAAAGGTTTCCAGCACGTTTATGTCCGATAATAGCATTGAGAAATCGCATAAATTATTGACAAGTAAAGCTGGATAAAAAAGATATATATTGTGGATATTTGTCCGCAGCAGTATCATTTTCGAGACCGAGTGTCATAAGGTAGATTTTTTTACCGCAGGCGCGAGCTGTTTGCATAAAGAGACGCTCTTCGGTTACCTCATTGTACTTTGCATGAAAGACTTCTAATCGAGAAGAACCACCATCATCGAATTTTATTTGTTCTTCACTTTCGAGCGTCAGTGAGAGATATTCGCGTGCAGCCCAGAGCATACTCTGAGCGACATATTCACTTCCAGAAACTTCAGATTGGAGTGTGTCAGAGAGTATCAAGAGATTATTCATAAAAACACGACGATTGACGGTCGAACGAAGAGCAAGCTCGATCTTGCCTCGGACGGGTACAGATATATTTCCACTGTCTACAACTTGCCATGAAGCAGGTATTTTGATAGAATAACCGATACCCTGATGTTTTGAGAGACCCGAATCATCAACTGCTGTACTGTTCTCTCAAATTCACAAGCATCCCGAAAGGATAAACGAAGAGAAAAGAATAACTGCAAAAGAGACAACATTTTTTCTCAGGAATAGAGAGTATATATGGTGAGAAGATTTCATGTTTACCAAAGTGGAAAGTAAAGAGCGGAAAGTACAGACAGAAAAAAAGACAATGCAAGAAAACGGAAAAAATACACAAGAAATTTAGCACGGAACCATACTTCAGAGCCATACCAAATAGTCAGAGAAAAGAGTCATGCTATGAGCCCAAAAAGCCCATCCCGGATACGTGAAAGCCATTGAAACTCTGAAAATCAAAACATGATAATACGGTTATTAACTATCCATGCAACGACGAGAAAGATAGCAAACATCATGATAAGATAACGGGTCGCTAGACGGAGTCGGATGGTTTCTGGATCGGTGACTCTTATCATTCCTTGATAAACTGGGTCTGCTGCCATAAATTGTTGAATTTTTTCTTCATCTTCATCAATTGTACCTTTTGGCGAAATTATTTGTGTTATAGAGCCATTTGTATCTTCTTGTGCAATCTCACCAGCAACAGAAATATGTGAAGTAGGAGACTCGGGAGGGATAGGAGCAGAAGCTAGGGATTTCAGAGGAGTAAGAGCTATCGTTTGTTGAGAAGAAGGTTCCTCCTTGTACATAGCAGATAACACTCCACCTGAAACAGCTCATGACACATCAGCTGTGGAACTATTAAGAGGAGCAGGCGCAGGAGGGGTGTCCGCTGAACCTCAGAAAAGTGATGAAATATTGGAATTATCAGGTGTCATGGCTTGCATCGAGGGAAAAAATAAATACGATAGCAGAAATTATCAGTAGTATATAGCTCTATGATACCAACGCAAGACCAAGTACGACATGTTGCAAAACTCGCCCGTCTCCACCTCACACCAGAAGAAGTAGTGATGTTTCAAGAGCAACTCGCTGGCATATTTCCACTGTTTGATAAGCTCAACGAAATAGATGTATCATCAGTAGAGTCACCAGAGCATGCTTCTCGCAGCCAGATGATTCTCCGAAAAGATGAGATACATATGCCCGATGATGCCGAAAAACTCCTCGCAGTCACCCATCAAGAAGTCATCGGGGGGCATATTGCAATACCCGCTATTATGAAGAGAAAATAAAATACCACACTATGAACCTCGAAACTCTCAAACCAGAAATTAGTGCAGGCATTGCTGCTCTTGCGAGCCTCAGAGACCTCATCGAATACCGAAATAATCTCGTCGGGAAAAAGTGAACTCTTACAGAAATGCTCAAAAATGTTGCAAGCCTCTCTCCCGAAGAAAAAAAGACATTTGGTAAATCTCTCAATGAACTCCGTTCTCAGGTAGAGCTCGATCTCGCACAAAAAGAAAAAGAAATCCGTGAAGCTGAGTTCCACTATGTCCAGGACCTGTAAGGCATCCTCCACGAAATACCGTAGTTCGTAAACCAAAATATTTTCAGTATTCCTGTAATAGGATATCAGCTGCAACTTTTGAAGCGCCAAACAAACTATGCTTTGAGTTATCTATACTCATTGATTCGTCAATTCCCC
>CAYUVP010000057.1:0-5716 GCA_964448195.1 uncultured Candidatus Peribacteria bacterium
TGTCTGCGAAACCAAAGAAAGAATACACTGAAGCCGAAAAGGTCATGTGTTCTATCCTCAATGGGCCGAGCTGTGAAGCTTGTCAGTAAAACTTTAGCCCGTCCAATTGGACGGGCTTTTAAAATTAATGAACTTTGATTATGCCAGACCCGATAACTACTGCTGTTACGAGTGCATCTATTGGAGCACTACAAGAAAATCAGAAATGAATTATTAATTACTTCCTCGTCAGTTTCTTTTGAGATTATTACAAGAATTATTTAAAAAATAATATTTTAATACATAGAGAGGCTGAGACTGAGGCTGCCATAGAATTGGAGAAAAGAATACAGGGTATGGAAAGTAATCCAAACCCCATCCTTAAAGCAGTACAAAACGAATCTGAAATTGAATATAGAAATATGTTCTGAGTTTTACAAAAAGTTGCTTCCAAAGTATCAGATAGTGCAATAGGACAAATTGATCCAGATAAAATGAAAAGATTAAAAGATTTGTCCAAGGAATTTAGTAGTGATGATATGCAAGAGATTATTGCTAGCATTCTTGCAGGAGAATATAATACACCATGAACCTATTCACTAAAGACTATGAGTATAATTGAAAATCTTTCCAGAGACGATATCAATCTGTTCAGGAAGTTCGGATGATTTGTTGTTAATGGTGAGTTTGTATTCTGATCATTCTTTGAACTCTGAACTGAAAACCATACAAAGCTTATACTTTCAGGTATCCTTTATAATGAGTATCTTTATCTGCAAGAATTATGACTTTTTTCAGGGTCGAGTTCTGCCAGGAAAATGGGTGATTTAACCTGAACTGAGTATCAATACACTTTTAAGATAGCGAATAGAAAGGTTGTATTTAAGCAAAAATGAGAGTTTACTATACAAAATATATCTTACCTAACTCAAGCTGGTAAAGATTTGTTCTCATTGGTGGATCCACTGTTCAATGAAGAATTATTTTCTATAACCAAGAATGAATTTGAGAGATTTTGACTAGTAGGGGTATAATTTATCATCATTTTTTCGCACTCCCCGAAGCAGCCCACGACCATGAGCACGGGGCGGAGTGATAACCTCAATACATTTCATATTTTTTTTACTTATTCCTATGCCAGAACCTGAATCATCTGTACCATCAGAACCTGAACTCCACGAGGTAGCAGGGCACGACCACGACCATGAGCACGAGCATCCTCACCAGGAAGGCGAGGCGACTGGAGTATTGAAAACTACAACAGGATGTGGTGATAAATGCAGGAAGTGTTTGGTGTGTACGAGGAAGACGAATGCAGGGTAGTAACCTATGCATTTTTCGCCCAGTATGCTTCCATAGTTTCTGCAAAGAGATGAGCAAAGTCTTCCATAAAGACCATATTACCTTCTTCTGGACGTGTTTTTCCATGCATCATGGGACAACCACGACCATGAATTTTTTCATGTACTGCAGTCGACGAATTGGCATTCATGAGTTTTACAAAGTCTATCATCCATTGTTTGACACGGAGTTTTCCATCAGCTGTTATCTCAAAAAAATCAGTGCAATAAGGATATTGTTTTCTATCATTTATAGCAGCAAATATCACAGTAGCTGCACTTCCAGTTCTTAGCATTTCTTGGGCCAAGGATACTTCAGTACCCAGAGTATCGTTATGGGCCTCCATAAAAATACTCATCATACGAGAGGTATCTTTCGCTCGAAGAGGTTCAGCCATTGCTCGTACAGTTTTTGGTCTCTTTATGAGCTCTGAAAAAGCTGATATAAAGGGTTGATCCATCATACCAATAGTAGCAAAGAGTTCTCCATAGGAATGGCGATAGAGAGCGAGGGCACTTCATTTATGCATTTGGCATTTTTCGAGAGCAACTTCGAGATACCCAGAGGCTACATCAACCCCGGCACCGACTCATACTTTTATCACCGTATTGGCTCGACCTTCTTGCTGTCATGAGAGAGTTTGTAGACGAGACGGATTCAGTAGTCCATCTACTTTTGTCCACATATCAAATTCAGGGTCCATCTCTATGAGTTTTTTTAGTGTATATGAGAAACCAATCAGACTTGCTTGCAAAATACTTCCTACATAGCTTGTTTGTGTTTTGACATCTGCGTTTGATGGCAAGAGTTGTCGATATTTATCTGTTTCATGTATTGTTGCATGGATGATAGTATTTCTTTTGTTCCGTACCTGATTCCAAAACTCTGCCACATATCCAGAGAGTTTTTTGTGATGCCATGCAATCGCTATTTCGTGAGCTCTTTTGAGTCATCAAACTGTGAGTTCTTGAGTAGCCACCATTAAGCTTAGAGCGGGAACAAAAGGCGAATCATTGAAGTGTTTTGCTACCATCGGTGGAGTAATTCTTTCATCATCTTCTCCAGGTATACCGAGCAATGCATGGAAAATCATAGCATCTATCATATTTCATGATTCGATACTTTTTCATACAAAACGAGACATATCAGACCCTTCTTCGAGGAAATCTGCAAATTCTCGGGTTGGAGTCTTTGGAACTATAATTCGAGTGGTGATTTCTTTTATTTTTTCTCAGAGAACACGAGAGTCGTAACTCGTATCTGATTCAGGAAGTCCCAAATTACCGTTTATTGCTCGAATAACGACTTTTTCTAATTGATCCATATTTAATGTATAATAAATAATTATATATATTGTCAAATATAAACAAAAATAGAACTCCAAGAAGCAGACCACGACCATGAGCATGGGGTGGGGAGGTTTCAAAAAATCCCCAGCAATGGGGATTTTTTGAAATTGAGAGAAAATTAATTACAGGCTCGCTTTGCATCAGCTCTGTAGTTCAGATATTTCTGGTATCTAGGACCTGTTTTATCAGGATACTCATCAGACCGTACCCAACCGCTTTCAGCACTATCTCTCCTTTCCCGTGCCTTCTGACAACGAGAAGAGTTGCTTGTTGCCTTTGATTCAAGTCCTTCAATACTTGATCGTGAGACATACAGGTAAGAGAGTCCACTGAGGAGTATCAACAAGAGGATTCCGAGGGTGAGTTTTTTCGTATTTGTCATATAGTAAAGGGATAAAAATAATAAAGTAATGAATATTACATATATATCTTAGACTATATTTAAAAAATAAGCAAATTTAATTTGTGTTTGTAGTAAATGTTTTATAATACAATTATATGGATGAAGAAATGATAGGAACTGAGACATTACTTGATATATCTCGCATGCACTTAGATCGTGCAGAGTCTGAGATAGAAATTGATAATCAGGCATCGCATAAATCTGTGCTTGCTCGTGTATATATAGTTCGTGAGATTGTCTTAGAAGTGCTCTATCGACGTTCGGAAGATGGGAAGAGTGTAATTGGTCAACTTTTCGCAGATACTGATGATGATAGTCAGGATTTTCCTGATATGGTTCATGATTTGTTGTACTATGGCGATAAGAAATTAACAGAAGAAGTGCTTCTTAAATATAGAGCTGTAGTTGAGGTGCTTATGGGTTATGTCACATCTGAAGATATGGATGGTTTTGATATGATACCAGAATTAGACAATGAAGATACGCCAGAGGATCCTATAGGGTTTGTGACTTATGAGACGTCTCGGAAAAGTGCCGTCGAATTACGAGATACCCTATTAGATTTATTGTCGGAATTACGTTTGCTTAGTGAGTATGCTGACGATGTAATACATTGAACTTTTGAACAAGTTGATTCAATCAAAAAAAGAAGACGAGAGATAGCAATTGAAATAATTGATGCTCGGGAATCTCTGAGATATCTCTTTGGAGATATTCATTGTGAAGCTGAATGATCTCTTGAAGAGGATTCGGAGGAGCTCTGAATCCTGCAAACATTTGCAACTGAGCTTGGTGAATATACAGAGTATTTCTGAGATATGGTGGCAGAAATGGAAAATTTCTGACAATCCGGTACGGGTATATTTTTTCTGGAGAGACTCATGCAGATGGTTCAGCAGGTCGAAAGATTCTGTAAAAGCGAAGACTACACATCTCTAAATGGACCTTTTTTAGCAATGTCAGAATCCACGGATGAAGAAGAATAATTAATGGAATACTGATTTTCCACCTCTAGGAACCATTCTTTTCCTGTCCGAACTTTAGAAAACCTCTATTTTGAGCGATTTTCTCGTATACATATTGTGTACAATCAATTCAAAAAGTGAGGTTTGAAGGGGTTTTACGAGGTTTTTATGCCTTTTTCTGAAGAGAGTTCTATATTTTCCATTTTCCGCTTCTGTATCACATTATTTTTTTATCAGAAAATATTTATACTTATTTGCAATAATAGGGTTGCTTCATTTCTGAAATAGACGTGCTATACTACGTTTACAAATTGTTCTTGTGAATTTTGTAACATTGACTCCGTGATGGAGAGAGCCGTAAACGAGCTCTCACCGCATTCAAATAAAGATACACAGACATCAGGAGCTTTCTCCCTTTGTCAATATATCAAATTCTTTTGAGATTGCTTGTTCGGACGAACGTATGATACCTCATTTTCTGAGCTATGATATGTTCGTCTGTAATCGAGTAATCCGATCGAGCCGGGTGAAGATGCTATCCATTACCAAAGCGTAGTCAAGACCTTGCTTTCATATTTGTCGAGGTAAGTCATGTCGTGTATGACGCATGTATTTCATGTCCGGTTCAACAATAGATATTTATATCCATCGAACTGTGGTATGAAAACGCACAAGAGAGACCTTTTCCCAGGAATTACCCAATTTCTGGGAATTTTTTTGCCCAAATTTCTGGGGTCTCTCACCATAACTTCCAAAATATCTATACTCATCTCGATCAGACAGTTTCGCCCCTATTAAGTAAGCAGGACATAATTCCGTAGTGTTATTATCCATTTTTTACTAAAATAAGAGTATGAACATCCAAATCATTCCAGCACATTCCCGCTTTACGGCTCGCCATTCATGGCTCGAATCGAAGCATCTTTTTTCTTTCGCAGATTATTATGATCCAGCGAATATGAATTTCGGATTGCTCCGAGTTTTCAATGATGATATCATCAACGGTCATCAAGGTTTCGGCATGCACCCACACAGTAATATGGAGATTATTACACTTGTTTTATCTGGTGAAATTTCTCACGAAGATTCTCACGGGTGAAGTGCTACCGTCGGTCCTGGTGGAGTACAGGTGATGTCAGCAGGCTCTGGCCTTCGCCATAGTGAGAAAAATGATGGAGACGAGGCAGTCCATCTCTACCAGATATGGATTATACCTCGAGAAGAAAATATCACACCACGACACGACGAGCGAGATTTCTCAACCATGCCACACAACGCACTTATCCCAGTCGCTTCATGATTTGACCATGACGCACTTCAGATTCATACAGATGCTGTTATTTATCGTGGAATTTTTGACGAAGAAACTTCGTGGACTCATATGGCACACGCCGGAACGGGTAATGTCTTTCTCTATGTCACAAAATGAAGTGTTGATTTAGCGACTGGAGAAACACTCGAAGCAGGAGATCAAGCACGTATCTCAGAAGTAGAAATCCTAGAACTTAATTTCTCTTCAGGAACAGAAGTGGTGGTGATAGATATTGCGGAATAAAATTACCTCTTATCTTTGCGCCAGAGTGTATCAGTCGATTTCCATTTGTATTATTTTGTTCCCATTCTCCGCATTTTTTAACTCTGTCAAACATTATCGTGATTATATACTCGTGAATAAGCAT
>CAYUVP010000058.1:0-242 GCA_964448195.1 uncultured Candidatus Peribacteria bacterium
CAAATGCGTAAATCGAATTGTCAGTCACTTCCAACATCTCAGGAAGTATATGTACGAGCGATACTGAAAACATGGTTCCTGCTCCGAGAGCAATGAGGAGGTGGAGAATTTTTTGATTGATATTATTGAAAAAGTAGAGAACTATACCAATAGAAGATATCAAAAATAAACCAATAATAACGATAATAGATGGCATAGAATGAAAAATAAAGAATTAATTTTTTGAGCAATGATGGCATGTA
>CAYUVP010000058.1:252-5616 GCA_964448195.1 uncultured Candidatus Peribacteria bacterium
AAACACCTCCAATACATGTTCTTCACAATGAAAGCCACGTGTGTGCATACAGTGATGGGGGGTGAGAAATTCCTCTACTGAGTCGCATTTTTTGCAAATCAAAAATCCGTGATCTTGGCTCATATCAGAACACTGGCATGCACTCCATGTCCCGAGAGCGGGGATATGATGTACAAGTTTCTGTTCCTTGAGAAATTCAAGAACTCGGTAGACCGTCACAGTATTTATTTTAAGCATTTCTGCTATTTCATAGGGCGTAAAAGCGCTATGATTTTTTTCAAGAAAAGAGAGTATTTCCTGACGTGTTTTTGTTTGTCTCATATCGAGTATTGTAACTGTAAAATTATAAATGCAACTTTATTGCAATAACTATAATTGTAATTCTCTATTCTTCGATACAATCTCATGATGAATACAACAAATCTCACGACACCGAGACGAGCTATTTTTCTCACGATAGCACTTGATCTGATTGGTCTCACTATTATTTTCCCGATTCTTCCGTCATTTATTGATAGATTCCATATATCATACCTGATGACTGGTGTGATTGGGGCGGTGTATGCTCTATGTAGTTTTGTTTCTGCCCCCTACCTCGGTCGCCTCTCGGACAAGTTTGGTCGACGAAATCTCCTCTTTGGTAGTGTCCTCGGTTCTGCAATTGGCTGGATTATTACGGCATTTGCTCCGACTGTTTGGTGGGTTATTGTTGGGCGTATAATTGATGGTATAACAGCAGGAAATATAACCATTGCGCAGGCTATTCTTTCTGATATCTCAAAAGATAGTAAAGAACGGGCGAAATATTATGGTATATTTGGTATGATGTTTGGAATGGCAATGGTAGTTGGCCCGCTTCTCGGGTGATTTCTCTTCCAATTTGGATTTGAGGTGCCATTTTTGGTATCTGGAGCTTTTTCTCTCCTCAATGCTGCTCTTATCTGGTTTACTCTTCCAGAGACAAATAAACACGTATGAGAAGTACAAGAAAAAGGTTCCAAGTTTCCTGTTTTTACAGCCCTCTTTAGGAGTAAAATAGCGATGTACCTGTGGCTCTTTTTTATCATCGGACTCGGTGCGGGTGTCTATCGCAATTCATTTGGTATTTATATGGATGCTTTTTATCATCTCGACATCAATCATATAGGGTATATTTTAGCTTTTGTAGGTGTATTTATGGCATTTTGCCAAGGGTATCTCCTTAATCATTTCTGGCTCAAGAGATTCACACCTCGCAGAATACTTTTTATCAGTCTCCTCGCTTCGAGCATATTATTTACTCTCGTAGCATCCTACGACCAAACTTCACAGCCTATTGTCTATGTGTGGCTTCTTGGAGAAATATGTATGGTATTTTTTACCATCGCAATGTGGCCTGTGATGCAATCAGAGGGGATGGAAAATGCTGATCCGAAGAAGCGGTGAGAAATAAGTGGATATTTCAGTTCTCTCTGAAGTCTTACGGCCATTATATGACCACTTCTCGGAGGCTGGATGATAGCTCAACATATTTCACCACTTTGGGCAGCATCACTCGGAAGCGTAGTTGGTCTGATCTGGTTTATCGCTTACAAAAAGAGATTTTAGTTAATTCAATAGTCTCAATAATTGAATCTGGAATTTTTGCAGACTAAAATCTGCTCCACGGTTAACACAGGCATCAAAAAGTTCAAGAGTTTCAATCTTTTTTACAGCTTCTATGATATGTATAGGTAGACAAGCTGGATTTATCAGGATGCCTGTTTTTCCGTCGATAATACTCTCTTTGAGTCCTCCGTCATTCACAGCTACAACAGGCGTCCCACATGCCATTGATTCTACAGGACTCATACCAAAATCTTCATCTACTGGTATATAGATAGTAGCTATTGCTCCCCGTATCAGGTCACGAAGTTCAATATCAGAAGGCGATTGACGCATTTTAATATTTGACGCATTTCAAACCATTTCTTGGATTCTTGTTTTTTCTGGATCATTTTTCCCATAGGTGATTATGAGTTTTTTGTCCGGCATAGATTTAAAGGCAGAAACTATTCTATCAACACGTTTTATCGACGATAAACGTGCAAATGAGAGAAAATAATTTCATTTTTTTATAGGATATGCAGGAGTAAATAAATTTGTATCAACAGGGGGATAGAGTATTTCTGCATCACGGCCAGTAAATTTTCTGATACGTTTTTGCGTATTAGTTGAATTTGTCAGGAGTTTTTGTATGAGAGACATATCTCGTAAATATGTTTTTTTGAAGTAAATAGTCATAAGTCTGTATATCTGAATCATAATTTTCGGGACTTTTTTCTCATATTCTTCTTTTTGGTCAAAAAGATATCGGGGAATAGTATGACAATAATAGAGAAGATTTCTTCATGAAAAATTATGGACTGAAGATAGACAGTCTCAGCTGAAAATAATGGTATCGTAGTTTTTTGAGAGAGCCTTTGTATTCATGGAGAAAGCCCATTTGAGACCAAAGTGTCTTAAACCATTTTTAAATAAAAATGCAAGTTTTTTTGGTAGCCATGTAAATTCGTGGAGAAAAAAATTAGGCATCAGAGGAATCATCTCTCCACGAAATCATTGTTCTCGGAGATTATAGCTCCCAGAACTGAAGAATCCGGATGCGATATCTGCCTCCAGTACATTCGCCATCATGAGTACGAGACGCTCCCCACCACCTCTATAGAGAAAAGTATCATGAATAATAAGTGTTTTTGGCATAAATTTATTGTATTTGATTTGTTTTTTTCGCAAATATATGGCATCATGAATCTATGCAGTACAAGATACCTATTCAAATTGAGAACGAAGATACTATTATTTTTGACCTTTCTCTGCGTCAATTAGGCATTATCATAGTAGGTTTTGTACTTGCTTTCGGTGTATTCAACAAGTTTCAGAATACTATTCCAAATACACCACTCTTCATCATTGCTATAATAATAGTTGGTATTTTCTTTGTTGTCGCAAAGTTCCGTACCCACGAAATGACTTTTTTGCCTTTTATACTCAATCTTGCACGTTATCGCATAAACGGTAATGGCCCAAATGGGCAAGGTCGTGTCTGGATGCGAGGCGTAGATAGCTATTCAGCACTGCAGATGTGATATGTAAATCAAGATGATGCTATTGAAAAGGGGAAAGAACGAGCTAAGGAAACTTCAACATTAAAAGATAAAATAAAAAAAATATAGTTTATGTCTCTCTTTTTAAATCCATTTACAAAGAAAAAAGCTTCGTCGGAAGGAGCTCTTGCCTCTCAGGATATCCAGGTTAAGCCGGGGAAAGATAATACCCAAGAATCTGTCATGCCCTCAAAAACGTATCATTCTGATGATTCTACTCAGCGTTATCTTCCATTTTCTGAAATACGTGACAATATTGTTATCATGAAAGATGGTTCCGCTCGTATAGTGCTCAAGGTTGAAGCAGTCAATTTTCTCCTCAAATCTGAACAAGAGCAAGATGCCATTATTTATTCATTTCAGCATTTTCTTAACGCACTACAGTTCCCAATTCAGATACTTATTCGTTCATTGAAAGTTGATATTGAGGGGTATCTCAATCGTCTTAAAGATTTGACAGCCGGACAGAAAAACCCACTTCTCAAAGATCAGTCTGAACGTTATATTGAGTTTCTCACGAATCTCGTGAACGTTGCCCAGATTATGAAGAAAGAATTTTATGTGATCATTCCCCATGATGAGCTTGATAACCAAAGTGTTGCACCACGATGAATGTTTCAGATGGTAAAAAGTTTTTTTGCAGGAGTAAGTCAAACTGTTCTCTATGAGGATGTTCGTAAGAAATTAGCTCGGATTGATTACATGAAAAAGAGATGTCTAGAAAAGGTTAATATGGTAAAATCAAGTCTTGAATTCGTCGGTCTCAAATCTGAAATTTTAGGGAAAGATCAGCTCATTGAGCTCATGATCAGTTATTATGATCCAAAAGTTAATTCGGTGACAAAAGTCCTCGATAAGGAAGCACATTATAATCTCGCAGGTTAATAAACCATTTTCCTATAACACTCTTCGCAGATAATTTTTTCTTTTCGGTCGGGTCTATAGGTTGTTACCATTTTTTTCTGACATTCAGGACAAATTCTCTCATGAATTTCACGAGGATTCCTCAGCGACATACGTTCCATATGTCTTTGGTCTGGATGTTTTGTCGGAATAGGAAGTCTATTTTCGATGTAAAATGCAAGTTCTTGTTTGATTATTTTAAAAGGCTTTTTGCTGACTTCACATTCTAGAATTCAGGAGAGAAGAGCGTCAATATTTTTCTGAGCTGTTTCGTACCCGACTACTTTTTCATCATATTGGCTAACAGGAAGTGGTTTATGATGTACTCAAATATAGGTGTTTTTGTTTTCTCACTCGTACCATTTCCAGCCTTGTTTCCTTGTTTCCTCCTCGGTCATAGGGAAATATTCCTGTGCAACAGTTTCATTGTATCCAAATGCAGAGAGGGAAATAGGGAAAAATTCTCACCATTCATGGGTTGATATCATATGGTCTATGAGCTTCCCGCTCAGCTCCTCATATTCCTGTCGGGAGTAAACCTTATTGAGAATCATATTTTTTCATTTTTTGACACTGACACATCCAAATAAGTCATCAGAGCCCTGACAACTGATGCTATAGAGATTGTGAGAACCATGCCAAAAATGATATGTACCAAAGCTATATGATACTCCTACCGATGAATTGCATTCTCCACAAAATTCGAGTCCAAGTGGAGCTGCATATGCACAATCTATGACATTAATATTTTTCGGACTAAAATATGTATACCGTGCATTTTCTATATTTTTTGAATCAAAACACATATATCCATTTTTCCCATTATCGAGCTGATCTCCAAAACAATTCTCACAGTTGATGAGATGCATATTCCGGACATATTGTTTTTCTCTCAGGTTTTTTAAATCTGAGAGTATTTTTATCGAACCAGCGCGTGAGAGCGCGTTGTTCCATATATTCTGAAATTCCTCTTTTGTAACTGGTTTATTGAAGATGTGGTATTCTTTGTTTTTGAGTCCGTAACATCCGATACAGTGGTTACAATTATCGCATTCTTCGACGCCAAAACAGTCCTGACATCCCACACAATTCTTGATAAAAAAACAGTGGTAACATCGAGTCACATCCATACCGTAATAGATGAGTTCTGATTCATAGGTAAATGTGGAATCCACGACATTTTTTACATCTCGAACAAAATTTGAATAGAATACTTCTTCACTATTGGTTGTCCCGACACACAAATAACAATTTTTAGATGTATGTGTAAAATTTGTATACTCACAATTTTCACAATTGATATAGAGGAGAGAAAGTTTTGGGGTCTTCTCAAATA
>CAYUVP010000059.1:0-1804 GCA_964448195.1 uncultured Candidatus Peribacteria bacterium
TCTGTGTCCAGGCATGCCTGTTTGTTCTCTGAGTCAAAAATCAGAGGGAGATAATCTTTCCATAAGTGTGATAATTAGTAGTAGTCTTTTTTTACCAAGACAAGCCAAATATATCTATTTTTATTAATTGACAAATAAAAATATACATTATTTATAATATCTAATTAATTTATCTTATTTGTTTACAAATTATAACATAATTATATCATATGGATGATATTTTTCTTGCTTCAGAGAATCATTATGACCAAAAGTATAAAACAAACACTGGAAAAAATCATTCGTGAAAATGATTTTCTCGAGGATGGCCTCTATAATGGTTATGTGAATCTGACGGCACTTGCTGTGTATCTCTTGCCCACTATACAAAAAATACTGAAGAAAGAGACAACAATAGGCAGTCTCACTATGACGCTTTCACGAATAGCTCAAAATATTCAGAAAACAACTATTCATATCCGTATTCGCCCTGAGGATATTCGTATTAGAACAGGTATTACATACATTACTTTTTCAAAGGTCTCTGGCCTTATAATGAAACTGAAAGAGATCCCTATAATATTTGAATGACATTCTTGAGTTGATCATCAATTTTTCTCACAACTAGAAGGAAGTAGAGAAGTTACTGTCCTTCACACTGCTGAGTATGCTCATGCTATCAGCGAGGTGTGCGAGGATTTTCCTCCTAATATCATCAAACAGAATTTAGTAACTCTCATCATCCATATTCCAGCAAAATACCTGGAAGAAAAATGATTCCTCTATTATGTTGTTAAACAACTTAACTTCTATAATGTGAATATTATTGAGCTCTACACAACACAAACAGAGCTTTCTGTGCTTATCGGCCACGATGATCTCATACGAGCAATGAGTATACTATCATAGATTAAATATATTCTTGCTGATTTGGATTTTTATAGTTTTTCCCTTGCCTTCTTATGCAAAATAGGGCACAATATGTCTGAAATGACACTCACGAAATACATATTTGCCTACATCCTCGGATGTCTCGCCGCTATTACTATCGGTAAGATTGTAGCTATGAGTGGTGCTGCGACGACCATTGATGCGTGGTTTCTGACTCTCACTGTTGTGGGGCAAGATGTCGGTGATCGTATGGTGATGCTCGCAAAAGTACTCATGGAAGAAACAGCTTCTTCAGCACTCGTAGGTATCAGTTATCTCGTTGGGCACAGCATCCTCGAAGAAGTAGTGAAATTTTTCGCTTTTTATATTGCTTTTCAGATCAATAAGCCAAATTCTATCAGACAGATTGTTCTCATAGGCATAACAGTTGGTATTGGTTTTGCTACGCTTGAGAGTTTTGGATATTATTCTTCAACAGGAATTCACTTGTTTGTTAGTTTTATCCTGCGTGCTATCGGTCATGGGCTCTTCACAGGTATCATCGCTCTGCTGTTTGGTATGGGATATTTTACCCAAATGCGCTGGATAGACAATGGTGCGCAGGGACGTTTCACTGGTTGGTTTGTTCGCTATGAAGAGCGTATTCTTCAGTGGGTTTGGACATTACTCGGGATTGTATTTGCAGCTATTATCCATTCAATTATTGATATATTTGCAGCACTCTGAGGGCAGTCAATGGCTATTTTGATCATGATGCTCGGATGGGGAATATTTATATTTTTTCTTATTCGTCCAGAATCAGAGAAGCCCTATGGTACTATTATCCGTGAAGTGGATCTTTTGAGACAAATCGTCGAGGCAGAACAAAGTCTAGAGTCTATAGAAAAATCGGGAGCAACTCATATATCTTCTATCGTGCCAAAAGAAAAAAAGA
>CAYUVP010000059.1:1814-5421 GCA_964448195.1 uncultured Candidatus Peribacteria bacterium
GAAAATCTTGAAACTACTTGCAAAAACATAAATACCCCTACAATACGCCCGTCTGAGGCTTCACTTGGATTTTATTTTCTCATTTTATTATTATGAAGCATGAACAAAAAAAAGAGATCATCAGCAAATATGCTCGTGATAAGAGTGACACTGGTTCTCCAGAAGTACAGATTGCACTTCTCTCTGTCCGCATAGAGTCTCTCACAGCTCATCTCAATGAGCATAAGAAAGACAACCATTCACGCCGTGGACTTCTCGGTCTCGTCCAGAAACGTCGTCGTCTCAAGAATTATCTTCAGGTTTCAAACCCAGAAGCATTTAAACGTATCACAGAAGAACTCGATAGTATCAAAGCTGCAGAAAAAGCTGCGAAAGTAGAAAAAACAGCTGCAGTGAAAAAATCAAAAACGGAGAAAAAAACTTCAAAAGTAGAAAAAACAGCTTCTTCTGAAACAGCAGTTGTCAAAAAAGCTCCTGCAAAGAAAACAGCAAAGAAGAAATAAATTATTGATTTGACCTCATAAATAGGGTAACATGCTCACTGCATTTGTTACCCTATTTTTTTAAAAATTAACAGAAAAACTCGCATATGATTTTTCTCTCATGGTATTTTCTCTCAAAATAAATATACTTTCTCCTATGTTCCTAGAACGACTCCTCACCTGACGGTCAAAGATTTTTGTCATTATGATTTTGGCACTCTTTTTTCTCGTGATTGTTGTTGTATTTTCCCGTCTTCCCTACATGAGCTACAGTGGTCAGAAAATCGTTTTCAAACCTCTCGATATCGATATCACAAATCTTGATTTTGCATGAGAGAGAGTTCCTGTGGACCCACGCATGAATCCACTTGGAAAAGAAAAAATAGAGCAGGAGCTCCTCGTGACTCATTTTACACTCTATCAATTTCTCCTTTACCACAAGTACGCAAAAAAGTATTTCCCCTATATTGATTCATACCTTCATGAAGTGGATATTCCTGATGATTTTAAATACCTCGCTGTGGCAGAGAGTAGTCTTAAAAATGATGCAGTGAGCCGTGTGGGGGCAGCAGGAATATGGCAATTGATGCCAGAAACTGCACGTCGATATGGACTACGCGTAGATGATGAAATAGACGAACGATTCAATTTTGAACGCTCAACTCGTGCAGCTGGTGCCTACCTCCTCTATCTCCATAGTATTTTTCAAAATTGGACGCTTGCTGCTGCGGCCTATAATCGAGGAGAAGGTGGTCTTCAGAGAGATATAGATTCTCAGCCACACACCAAAACCTACTATGATCTCGTTCTCAATAACGAGACAAGCAACTATATCTATCGTATAGTTGCTATCAAATATCTCATGCAAAATCGTTGGAAGATATTTTCTTCAGAGATGCTGGGGGATGTTTTTGAAAATCCTGCTACAAAAACAACTATTATTCAATGACCAATCATAGATTTGAGATCTTGGTGCTTTGCCAATGAGATAGATTATCAAGAACTGCGAGAGCTAAATCCGTGGATACTGGGCTACACTCTCCCTGGAGGTGCCTGGGAAGTGAAGTTATTACAATAAAGATTTGAGACTTCTACCCCCCCCTCTCTCTCTAGAATATTTTCACCTTTGTTTTCTTAATCCCTATACGCTATGAAAAAACTCCTCCTCTCTTCCCTCGTCGCAACAAGCATATTCGCTTTTGCCTATACAGACACTGATGTCTCAAATGCATCATTTTTAGCTGACCAGTGAATCATTGTCAAACAAGGTATAACATCAAACTATCGCCTTGATAATACTATCACAAGAGCTGAAGCAATTGGTATAGCTCTGAAGATCAAGTGAGTCACTCTCCCTGACTCTTACTCTTGTAAGAAGTACTTCTCTGATACAACCACGAACGACTGGAAATGTAGAGCGATAGAACTCGCTGCTGATAATGGTATCATTACTCGTAATAACACAAAAGCACGACCCAATGATACGATTACGAGAGCAGAAGCTTTAGCGATTGTTATGAAAGCGGTTGGACTCTCGACAAATATTGTACCAACCCCTGAAAATGAAAGTATCCGAAGAACTGTATTAGACTCATCTAATGAATGGCAAACAGGATTATTATATTCAGCTCTGGCAGCATGATTAATTAATACAGATAATTTAAAATATAAGTTACTCACAAATGACATGGGCCAATATAGACAGTATTTGTTCTACCCAAACCGTGCTGCTACTCGTGCTGAAGTGTTTGGATTTGGGAGGAAGATATTAGAAAAAAACTGAACTATGAATAATCCTGTTTATGAAAATATTTTCTCAGCTAATTTCTGAAGTGATTTTATTAGAAATAAATTTGACTGAGGGGTAAGCTATTCATTCTGAGAAAAAATTCAGGCCTTAGAGGCACCAATATGAGTTCAAGAACACCGATTTTGAATAAATATTTTTGATAGAAATATTGCTTTATGAGACACTTTTTTATCAAAATGAGCATTTAAATGAAAAAATTATTACATATTTAGTTATGGTGGAATGTGTAGTGGGAAATTTTTAGTATTTTTTGTTGAAAACAAAATAATACGAATTGAATCTCCATGTAATGACAATACTGATCTTTTGCTAAACGCGCTAGAGAAAATTGATTTTGATATTATTCGATGATATCGAATAGCGAATGCTCGCGATGTATTTCAACAATATTACTGACAAATTTATGCTTATGGTGACGTTGGAAATGCTTTTTCTATGCGTTCACCTGCCTGAGTATCTCTTGAAACATTCCAATCCTGGTACAAAAACGTCACTTCAATCATATTTCGTGAAGATACAATCAAAGACCTCTGAGATAGTACGTACGAGTTTCTCGTCGATATGACAGAAAATGGTGTAAAATCGACCTACAAAGTGAAGAGCAAAGTGGATTTAGAAAATTTCAAAATCAATAATATCTCTTCTGTAAAACAGTAGGTATGATTTCAAATCAGGATTTGCCAGAAGAATACATTGATGGCTATGTGGTGTTTATGGGGCGACGTTTTATCACCGATAAGCGGGCTCTTATTCCTCGCTTAGAGACAGAAGAGCTTGTAAAATATTGTTTGAAATTGCTTCGGAAAAATCCAAGTATTCAGACCCTTGCAGACATAGGAACAGGGAGTGGCATTATCCCAATCTCGATTGCTGGGAAGCTTGAACGACCATTGAATGTTTTTGCAAGCGATATGAGTCAGGAGGCATTGAGCTTGGCACAAGAAAATGCTCAGACAAAAAATACAGCTATTACTTTCCTCAAATGAGATCTTCTGAAGCCGATTATCTCACACTTTTGAAATGGTCTACCAGAAGAGATACTTATAACTGCAAATCTTCCCTACGTACGAGAAAAAGATATTAATTCATGACTGATTCACGAACCAAGAATGGCATTTCTCGGTGGCGTGCAAACAGGATTTGAGCTCTATGAGAGATTTTTTGAACAACTTTTTTCATGGAAAAATAGGCCACAACGATGTCATGTTGTGATCGAGTTTTGACTCTGGCAGAGAGATATTGCAGAGACTATTTTGATGTGAAAAAATTGTTCATACACTTTTTTTGCTGATTTACGAGGTATAGAGCGCTTTGC
>CAYUVP010000060.1:0-5418 GCA_964448195.1 uncultured Candidatus Peribacteria bacterium
AAAGACAATTAAGTAGACTCACCACCCAATGAACATTTTCAAAGTATTTTTTGCATTTTTTCAACTCAATCATATCATACTGCGAAGGCAAGATATCCTCTACATCTCCATAATGTAGTTGCCTCTCAATATACTATATTATTCCCCAATTTATGTGCTGAATCGTCGCTACTATAGGAAAAAACAATCCTGAACCTCTCCTCTACAAATGACTCAAAAATCTGGAATATCGTGGATATGACTCTGCAGGTTTTGTAACTGTTGAGCACGATAAATCAATTCGACTGATTCGAGAAATCGGTGAAGTCAGTCATCTTCTCTCTCATATCAGCCAGAACAGTAGAGCCTGTGTATGAATCGGCCACACACGTTGGGCTACTCATGGTGGCGTGACAGAGATGAATACGCACCCCCATCATTCGATGAATAGAGAGATATACCTCGTCCATAACGGTATTATTGAGAACTACAAGATCCTCGCAGACAAACTCCAAAAAGCAGGATACACTTTTTATGGACAGACAGATAGTGAAGTCCTCGCAAATTTGATCGAATATTGTCTCAGAAGTACCAAAGACATCAAAAAAGCTATCCTATTAGCACTCTCACAGGTTACAGGCACATATGGTCTCGCCATCGTATCACCTACTGATCCAACTCGTCTCTATGCTGTCCGTCGTGGCTCTCCACTCATGATGAGTACTATAGAGGGTGGTATCATGGTTGCGAGCGATCCTCATGCTTTTCCAGAATCTGATCCAACAGTGATTCCGATGGAAGATGGCGAATTTGCAACTCTCAATCTCGATGGATCATATACTCTTGAATCAGTCAACTGAGACCTGATTACCCGAGAAGCTCTGAAGCTCGAGATATTTCAAGATACGAGCGACACAAGCAAATACGCACACTCTATGCTGAGCGAAATAATGGAACAAGGGGAAATCATAGAAAACACTATTCGTGGTCGTATAAATTTTGAAACAGAACAAGTCACACTCGGAGGCATCAGAAATGTCATGCCCGAACTTCTCAAAAAGAAAGAAATCATCATTGTAGCGTGCGGAACAAGTTACTATGCGGGACTTGTAGGGAAGAATTTTCTCCAGGAAATCGGTGGTATTGCATGTCGCGTAGAAATCGCAAGTGAATTCCGTTATAGTAAACAGTTCTGGAATAAAGACACTGCTCTTCTCGTCATATCGCAATCAGGAGAAACAGCTGATACACTCGCTGCACTTCGTGAAGCAAAACATCGAGGAATTATGACACTCGGTATCGTCAATGTCCCCGGATCAACAATAGCTCAAGAAACTGACGCAGGCATATTTACTCATGCTGGAAAAGAAGTAGGTGTTGCCTCAACAAAAGCATTCACGGCTCAGATTACAGTCCTCCTTATGATGGCTATAGCTCTTGGAGAAAGAAAAGAACTCGATGTCCTCACAAAGTCCAGAATACTACGAGCATTTAGGCTCATTCCTGATCATATCAGAACTATCATTAGCAACACAGATACGATAAAAGAACTTGCCGACAAGCTCGCAGTATTTGATCATTGTTTTTTTCTAGGTCGATACTACCAATCTCCTATCGCTTGCGAGGGTTCTATCAAATTCAAAGAAATTACCTATATACACTCAGAGGCTTACCCTGCAGGAGAACTCAAACATGGGCCTCTCGCTCTCATAAGTGAAAAATTCCCGAGTATCGTACTCAATCCAACAGATGCGCTCTACGATAAAACTGCTTCAGCTATTCATGAGGTTGAGGCTCGAAAATGACCAGTATATACAATCTGAAATGGTCCCGATTCAACCATAAAAATACCAGAAACGATAGACATACTCTACCCTTTCTTGACAGTGATTCCTTGCCAATTATTGGCATACTATACAGCTCTTAAACTCGGTAGAAATATCGACAAACCACGAAATCTCGCAAAAAGTGTAACAGTGGAATAAATAAATTACAATCTCCTCTACCCCCCTGCTCACAACATTTTCTTTTTCTGGAGGAGACTAAGAATGGAAAATACTGTAGCAACAGTAAACCCAACGAGAGCTATAAGGGGTCAGTCTGGTATATCATTATTTAGAAAAAGTGCTCCAACTCCAACAGTTTGGAGTGTCGTTTTTGCTTTACCCCATTTATTTGCTTTTTTTGCTGGATTTTTTGGTATAGAAGACTCTTCTAGATTTATTCATAATAATTCTTTCCCTCATTTTAAGCTCTTAGATATATTTTTCCAATGAGTTTTTCGCATAAATGTTGACTGAATATCAAGAGAAAGCATCACTACGGATACTACTTTCATCATAATAGTGGCTACATCTTGTTGCGAGTGCATGAGGCAATAAACAGCTAAAACAGAATAAATACCAGCTTTATCACAATGAGCATCGAGAGTTGCGCCATCATGCTGAGCTGACCATCTATTTTGTTCCATCAAATATCGTGCATATTTACCATCAATGATATCAAATAACCTACCAACAATAAATAGCAATAGACCGCTCACCTGCATTATTGAATTTTCTGATGCTAATGAGACTGAAGATCAAGCCGTTATAGCCAATCCAGCAACACTTAACTGACTCGGATTCACCCCTAGATCAGCAAGTCAATCATAAAAAGGAGATCAATCTGTGATAGGGCCTGATTTCATAAAAATATAGAAAACATGAATATACAATATAGTAGTATAAATATTATTTTTGCAATAAATTTATCTACATTAGAAAATAGAGTATTTACTTTGCGTATGAGAAACATATTATAAAGCAATAATTAAATAGCGTCATGATTTCTTTACTCATTTGAACACTCGAGCTCATCGATTGAAGCGATATAACTCTTCTAACAAATGGTGTAGGTTATACTATTACTGTACAATCAAAAACTATTTGACTCAAAAGTATTGGGGATAATCTAAAACTCTGGATATTTCATCATCAAACTGAGTCAGGTTCTCGCCTTATATGATTTGACACTCTCGAAGAAAAACGAATTTTTAGTAAACTCCTCTCTGTCAACGGTCTCTGACCCAAAGGAGCTATATCGCTCCTTGAACTCTGACAAAATGAAGTCATGCAAGCTATAGCAAGTGGCGAGTCAAAGAGACTCACTCAGGCAAGTGGTATTGGTCCAAAACTGGCAAGCAAAATTATCGTGGAACTACGTGGTTCCCTCGACACTGAGACACTCCAGAACATCACAGATACTCAAAAAAAACAACAAAAAAACACTAAAATTTATTCAGACATAGATCAATCGATCATCACCTCGCTCGTCGGTATGGGCTACGACAGAAAAACAGTAGAATGACTCATCGAACAAATACCAGAAAATATGACAGGAGTAGGAGATAGAACTATCTGGTGTATCAGAAATCTCCACCACAGATAGTACCATGAATATAATACTCTTTACAGCGACTGGTGCTGAAAATCTCGGCGATGAGCTCATTACACTCTGTGAAATAGAGAAATTATCTGCTCTCAAGAAAGATATAAAAATTACACTATTTTCCCATTCTATAGACCGAACAAGGAGATTTCTACTCTCACAAAAAATATCACTCCAAAATATCACAATCCTAGAGTATTTTCCAAATTGAATCAGAGAAAAACCTCTGAGGAATATTACACTTTTCTATAAAACTTTAAAGGCACTTTATTGCTGTGATAAAGTCTATATTGGTGGTGGTGGCCTCTTCTATAGCAAAAACGATGAATGACACTCTCCTCTTCTCTTATGGTGGCTCCGAGTCACTTTGGTGAAATTTTTCAAAAAACCAATTACATATCTCTCGCTTGGCATCAGTGCATGCAAAGAAGAGCTAAGTCCTTATGCAAGATGACTCTTCTCAAAAACTACTATCTCAGTTCGAGATAAAAAAAGCCAGGATGTTCTTCAGGAAATATGATTTCAATGAATGATACTTCCGGATCCCGTCCTAAATTATATATGAAAAAATAATAAAAAAAATGGGGTAAAGATTATCGGAATAGCGCTTAGAAAAGGCTTTATAGCTGATAAAGTCATCCTCGATAGTATTTCTAAACTTACTTCTCTTTGATACGAGATTTTTCTCCTTCCCCACTCACTCCATCCAACCGATGAAGCATCACACGATGGCTACTATTTACAGGATTTTCTTCTTCCTGGTGTCATGACAGCGCAAACCATAGAGCAAACTCTCGAAGCCTACAAAAAATGTCATATCATAATCTCCCTGAGACTCCACAGCATGATATTAGCTATCGATTATGGTATTCCCTTTATAGGTATCAGTTATAGCAAAAAAACAGCAATGTTGCTGAGCGAATCTGGTTGGGATTACTCCTTCGAGAGAGATGTACAAATGGATGAAATAATCTGAACAATCCAAAAAATAGAGTCTGAATACGATATTTTAGTAAAGAAACTCGAAAATATACATAAGAAATTCCGAGAAACATATTCTCATAACTTCGAAAAAATATTATGAAAATAAGACTTGAGACAATTCCCCATTTTCTCTTTGATTTAAGGGCCGGTGATCGTATATTCCTCAAGGGAAAACTCGGTGCTGGAAAGACGACTTTTTCACAAGCACTTATACGTCATTTTTTATGAGATCAGAAAATAGAAATTACCTCGCCTACATATACCTACTATCATGAGTATCCCCACAACCTCTATCATTTTGACCTCTATCGTATAGAGCATTTTGATGACATTACTCGTATCGGTGCTACAGAAATTTTCGACGATCCTGAGAGTATATGTATCATCGAATGGCCTGAAATCCTTGGAACCAGTATAATACCCACAAAAATTATAGAAATGACAGAAACAGAGAGCTGAAGAGAGATAGCCATATTTGACTGTCAAGCCTGACAGATTGACAAGTAGCTTCCTATTCTTAGCATTTGCTTGTTTAATACCCCTTACAAATTTATGAAAAAACTCCCCCTCATCATAACAGCAGTCGTATGTTTAACTCTCGTATCATGTGGTAAAGATGGTTCAGACAGCGATAAATCAGATATTACCTCAACAACTGAAATTGAGAGCAAAGCACAATCAAAGAAAGTATGCGCTCCATTTATCAAATATCTCGAATGTTCACTTGAAAAAGCTCCAGAAACAAAAAAATCAATTCACCAAAAAATACTCGATGACACAAAGCAGAAAATAGAAAATGATGAGCCTGCTCGTATTGCTCAGCAATGTGATGCTTATATCAAAGTACTTAAAGAAAATCCAGAAATAGCCTTTAGAAATGGCTGTGTACTTGACGGATACACCATGCCTACTAATACGCCAAAGACAACAGTACCAACTGAACAACCTAAAAAGTAATGATCGCGGCTCAGGAAAAACATATACCTGTTTTATACGGAGAGCTCATTGAGTCTCTCCATTTTTTTG
>CAYUVP010000061.1:0-5142 GCA_964448195.1 uncultured Candidatus Peribacteria bacterium
CAGGATACAGAATCCGACTTATCGGAGTCGAAGATACTTCTGGTACAGAAGAATCAAAACAAGTTCGTTTTGGTTAATTTTATCGCACAATCTTACACATGAAGAAATCTATTGTTCCGCTTGCTCTGCTATTTTTCTTACAGAATACTTTTGGATTCAATATTTATAACTCTGATTCGGCGCAATTTCTTGCTAATAGTGGCATTATTGTTGACCATAGTGAGAATGTGGCTCTTTATCGTCTGGATGATACTATAACTCGAGCCGAATTAGTAGCAATTGCTTTAAAGAAAATAGGAGAGTCTAACCCCCCTCAAAATCATAAATGTAAAAATTATTACAACGATGTTAACGAAGAACAAGGTTGGGTATGCCCTGCTGTTGAAATAGCTGCAGATAGGGGATTGGTGACACGAGAAAATAAAAATTTTAATCCACAGGCTACCGTTACTCGCGCAGAAGCGCTCGCAATTTTTTTGAAAGCTTCGAATATAAAGATCACAGAATGTCCACTTGCGATGTGTGGTAGTAATATTCTTATGGACAACACAGCGGCATGGCAAAAGCCAGTTTTGATAACGGCATTATTTAGAGGGGCTCTCATGCATGAAAATGGCAATGGGATTGATTACCGTGTAAAGAGCTACTCCTTTCGCCCAGACGATGCGGTAACACGTTGAGAAGCATTTAGTTTTATGTGGAGAATTCAAAATGAAAGATACGAAGAGCTTTACATGGCGCCTACAACTGGCAATGCTCACCTTTTAGAAGTCCCACCAGTTGGCACGTTAAATATGGATATGCTTGATAGAATAAAAAAAGATGTTTATATACAAGGTAAGTCTGATGCAAGAATTCTATTTATTCAATATGGGGATATTACCGATGTTACTACTAAAAACATGTACGATGCAGGAGATATTAAGAATTTAGCGGAGAAATACGGTAATGATATGTCGTTTATATTTAAGCACCATCCTAATTCTTCTAATCAATTCGCTATTCCTGTAGCTCGTGCGGCTGAATGTGTCGGTAAATCAGAAGGTAGTAAAGCATATTATTCTTTTATAGATGCCTTATTAGCATTACCATTAATTACAGAAGAAAGTATCGAAAAAACGCTAGTGGATATGGATTATAAAGTTGAAGACTGTATAAGAGGTGAAAGATATAGAACTGCAATAGGTGAAAATGAGCTAGAAGCACTCATGTACACTAATGGAAGAGACGTGCCCCCTTTAATTAATGTTCTCATTAATAGTAAAACTGGTAAATATGAAGTATTCTCAGATAATGGTTGGCCACAAGTGGATAAATTTGAGAATGCTATTGAGCGATTATTACAGAATTAATTATTTTTAACTATTTTATTTTATGGCTGACAAAAAATACATCGGTGGATCTGCAAAAGCAATCCAGACGCAATATGGAGAGATGATGAACCTCTCACTCAAGCTCGAAGATATGCAGGCGATCGTCAATGAAAAAGGGTACGTGAATATGACGGTTATGAAACGTAAGGAGCCAGGTCAATATGGTGATACTCATTATGTTGTCGAAAACGATTACCAGAAAAATCGTGATGCTAATGGTGGGGCTTCTTCATCTGGGCCATCTACTGCTCCTGCAGCTGAAATGGATGTGCCGTTCTAAAAGTCTATGTTTGAAAACATTATTCAGTTAATAAATCAAAAAAATATCTTCAAAAAATCATTTTGGATGTCTTTTATTTTTTCAATTGGGTGGTTTTGCACTTGGTTTATATTTTACTTCTTCCAGGGACTTTTTTCAGATAAACTTGTTTGCGCTGGTTTTTCTAATTTAGCTGAATGTTCTTTCGGTTATTACCTATTCCATGCTGATATTTTGGCATGATTTGTATACGAATTAACGCCATATATTTTTATCATTTTATGGTTTGTGATTTACTGTCTACTTATTTGTTGGAAAAAATTGTGATTTTGATGAATTCTGATTTTCTGAGGGGTGGTGACATTTTGATTGTATGCGTTTCTTTCTTAAGGTATTTTTAGAATATGAAAAAAATAGATACACTCAATATTTTTCTTTTATCAATCATGTTTGTAGAATTTTGAGTCGTAAATTTCAAAACTACTCACTTTTGCACCACACTTGATGGACCAGATTTTTATTGAATTCCACTTGTGAATCAAACTATGAGTGGATGGGGATCATCTATGGAACAAGACTTTTACTGGTGACCGTATATGATAAATGTATTTTCCTGGTTCTTAGTTATAGGTTTTCTCTATAAGCAAGTCTTAAAAATACCAATTAAGAAAAAAATAAGCAGAATTCTCAAATATATAATATGAGTCTTTGGGCTTTCCTGTTTTTTGCTTTTTATGCTCATTACTTTTTCTGGAATACGACATAAGAGTTTTTGGTATACTCTTGAAATACCTGATTGCCCACGTGAATTGGTTTTTTTCGAATCAAATTAGATTTTTTTAGGGTAATTTACCCCTTAAACCCCTGACAAACAACATATTCTTCAAAGCTCCTATCGCGACAGGCATCAGGCTTGATGGTTTGTATTTTTTTGAAGACTGTTTTTGCTTTTTGGAGTACGAGTGCGAGATCACGACCACGAAATATTTTCATTACCAAATTGCCTCCGGGGGCAAGCAGGCTATCAGCGATTTTGAGCACTTCGAGACAGAGCATAGCACTATTGTATTGATCGTCATCATTTCTCCCTGTAGTTTTTGGTGCTACGTCAGAAGTGATAACGTGGAAATATTTTGATTTCAGTTTAGGGTTATCATTGATTCACCAGATCCCAGCTTCTTCTTTATTTTTTTCGATTTCTTTCCCTTCTTCACGTATATCACGGAGAAAAGCACGCATTTCTTCATGGGAATCGGTGGACATCATGTCTCCGACAAATGTCGCGATATTTTTTTGTGGGAATTTTTCTACTTGTTGCAGATCGATGCCGAGCACTCTCCCATCTGGGCCTACTGTCTTTGAGAGCACTTGTAACCAGCTTCCTGGTGCACAACCGAGATCGAGCACTACCATTCCTGATCTTATGATATTTGTTTCTTCTTGGATTTGGAGGAGCTTGAAGGCACTGCGAGCTCTGTAACCAGCAGCTTTTGCCTTGTGAAACCAGATATCTTGTACTTGGTATCCTGCTTTATTCGCCACACGAGGAGCGATGATTTTTGGTTTTTTCTTCATGATAGTTGCATTATAGAGAAAATGACGAAAATAATAGTATGAAACATCTCCCACTTCAGTATTCGGCGAGAGGCATCATCACAGATCGTGATGGTCAAATACTTCTCGTGAAGCATGGTTCACACAAACCGTATACGTTGCCAGGAGGACATTTGGAGGAAAACGAGACATTTCAAGAGGCATTTATCCGAGAAGCCCGAGAAGAACTCGATATAACCGTTGAGCTTATTGGACTCGTAACAATCTATCGTGAGAATACTATTCAATCTCTCCCAGCTCCAGTACGAGTACAAGTGATCGAATACGAAAACGAGAAAGGACCACAGAGAAAATATGAGGAATTTTTCTTAGCTCATGTTGTTTCGGGTACTATAATGGTTGATTCGCGAGAAATTGCGAGTTATGCGTGGCATTCCCTTGACCAGATTCGTGCTCTGTCGGATTCCGAGATATATTCAAGCATACGAGAACTCATTCTCGGTGTTTCAGTATAAATTGTCTGTTAGTTTCTTATAAGTGTATTTATGAAACAGCCCCACTCATCCCAGAGTGACGATATAGCTCAATATATCCGTGATATGCTCACGCCATACGATGGAGATGCGAGTTTTCTTGCTTGACCGAGCAGCCGAACTCTTGCGGTTTGGGAAGTGTGCAAGAAATTCCTCACAGAAGAGCGAAAAAATGGGGGTATTTACGATATAGATACAGAGATTATTTCGATGATTACGAGTCATACTCCGGGGTATATTGACCAAGCGAATGAAGTCATTGTTGGTCTTCAGACCGATGTTCCGCTCAAGCGTGCCTGTAAGCCTGTTGGAGGCATCCGTATCGTCGAAAAAGCTTGTGAAGAAAACGGTCGAACGCTCAATCCTCGCATTAGTGACATCTATACGAAGTACCGAAAAACACACAACGAAGGTGTCTATGATGCGTATACCGAACAGATGCGAAAACTTCGTAAAACCTGACTCCTCACTGGACTTCCAGATTCGTATGCTCGTGGTCGTATCATCGGTGACTACCGTCGAGTAGCGCTCTTTGGAGTTGATGCAATCATAGTTGCAAAAGAACACGATAAAAAACAGCTCGAAATCAGTCCCATGATGGAGGACACAATTCGACTCCGAGAAGAAGTTTCAGAGCAGATAAAAGCCCTTCAGGAAATGAAAATCATGGCATCGAGCTATGGATATGATATTGCTGGGCCAGCAAATAATGCAAAAGAGGCCGTTCAATGGATTTACTTTGCCTATCTCGCAGCCGTCAAAGAACAGGACGGAGCGGCTATGAGTATGGGGAATGTGAATCATATCATCGATATTTTTATCGAAGCAGATATGCAGCAGGGTATTCTCACCGAAGAAGGAGCACAGGAGCTCATCGATCAATTTGTGATAAAGCTGCGTCTGGTCCGACACTTGCGTATGCATGAATACGAAGAGCTCTTTTCTGGCGATCCGACTTGGGTGACAGAATCCCTCGGTGGCGTCATGAATAATGGTCAACATAAGGTCACAAAAACGAGCTACCGTTTTCTCCAAACACTCTATAATCTCGGGCCCTCTCCAGAACCAAATTTGACGGTGCTTTGGTCAGACAAGCTCCCAGAAAATTTTCGTCGATTTTGTGCGCAGGTCTCTATCGATACATCAGCGATTCAATACGAAAATGATGATGTGATGCGACCGGCGAGTTCATGTGATGACTATGGTATCGCGTGTTGTGTGTCACAATCCAAAACTGGCAAACAGATGCAGTACTTCTGAGCTCGTTGTAATCTCGCAAAATCTCTCCTCCTCACCATCAATGCTGGTTGTGATGAGATAACTGGTATAGAGCTTTACGACGGAATTGCACCACTCTCTTCGGATGCTCTCGAATATGAAACAATTTGGAACTCATACAAAGACGTCCTGCGTCGTGTCGCAC
>CAYUVP010000062.1:0-5106 GCA_964448195.1 uncultured Candidatus Peribacteria bacterium
TGACGGAGGCTTCTGTAATAGAGACCATAACCGAGAAGATCAGAGATAAAGATTAAGAAAAGTACATTGACTGGGCTTGAGACAACTTTTGTAACTATCTCACTAAAATCCAACATTTCACGAGAAGCAAAAACGATGATCCAACCAATAAATCCAGTAAAAAAGAGCCTCAAAGCAAGAGCGTAGAGATGGGAATTATGAGTAACAACAATTTTGCTAAAAGTAGTTCCTGCGCCCCAAAAAATTGCTGTAAGAAGTGCGTATATATAAGCATGAAGAGAAGAACTATCCAGAGAAAATCATGTATCTCCAACGGTCAAAATAATACTTGCAAATATAGCAGTCCCTGCGTATGCATAAAAAGATCCTCTGGGATGTTCCCCTAGAATTATGGAGGAAGTAATGATCGTAAAAATAGGCTGCAATCAGATAAGTACAAAAACAAAACCGAGTGATTGTGTAGCCGCGAGAGCTTGTGCAAAGCACCATGATCCTCCGATACCTCCGAGAAGTATCATCCCTATAAGGGCTTTCATATTCTTGATTTTCTGTATGTGATTCCTCTTAAATAGTAATAAAAATAAAATAAGGAGAATTCCAGCAATACTGGTCTCAAGCGCAATCAAGAGGTTTCCTCAGAATGGAGTGCCTTGACGTACGTATCAATCAATTCACCAAATACTCGATGCTAATATGATGTAGAAGGCAGATAGTCCCATTTTATTTCTTAAATAAAATCCCGCCACGAGTCTTGTAATTTTTACTTTCTGTAAAATAACATGTGTGTGTTTTTTCTCATACCATACATGACCAGCTCCAGTCATTTGATTCGGATTTTATATCTCGTACCAATCAGACATTACACCATGCGCTCTCTTCTTTCTTTGAGAATTTTTCTGGTTTTGTGCATACGTCTACTGATTTTTCTCCAGATTGAGGGGAGAGTGTATTACTCAGGAGAGGAGCAGTAGCAGAGTGGTTCTCTAGCTGGACGACGAGGAGTCAAAAGACGAGCACGAGAAGCGGTAAGTGGGGTAAGAGTTTATTCATACCCTCTCAGAGTAGCATATTTTTAGACCAAAAACAACTTTTACAGTACAAAAAAACAGTATAATCCATCTCATGATTGTGAAAAAGAGTTTTCTCATTCCAATTGTTGTTATTTTTTGATTTTTTTCGTTCTTTTCTCGGAGCGAATGAACCAATTTTACGTGGGTGTTTCAGAGTCCCTCACATATTATTGGCACTGACACCATAGGTCTTCCACTTTATAATTGTGATCCATGAGTAGATGATTGTAAGGTAAATTTTGATTTTAGACCAAGTATTCCGACTGAAGAACCCCTGAGCCACTATTCTTGCATTATAGATTTCTGATTTTGAATCACAGGTGAAGAAGAAAAATGTAATCCAGATACCATCGATTTTCCCGTCTGAAATTCAATCGTTCATCTCGTTGTGAGAAAAATTACTGACCAAAGCATTGTGGTTGAGGGGAGCTTTATAATTGCTCGTTCAGACGGGTCTATTGACCCACTCAAAGTCACGTATTCCCGAGTATGGCAATCTCCGACGTATTTATACTCAAAAGAAGATACGAGTCTGACTGAATATATCTGTGATACGGCTGAGCTAGATTGTAAAATAAATCTCCAGATAATTCCTCTCCTCGAAGGGATTTCTTCGTCCCGGATTACCTGTGAAATATCAGCAGACTTTGATTTCATACCTACCACAGATCCTTGTAATCCAAATACTTCTATTGTGCCAATATGAGACCATGTATTAAATGTTCGAATACTCGATAAATCAAATAATAATACACTACAGACCTCATCTATTCTGATCAGAAATACACCCAGAGATACCAGTATTGACCCGAATCGTATATCTCTAGACCGGGGTTGGCAGAGCCCCACCAATCTTCTCCAGAAGGAAAACTCTGAATTGACTGAATATTTATGCGATGCAGAACAATCGGAGTGCAAGATAAACCTCCTTGTCATTCCAAAACTAGACAATAATCCTTCTCCAGAATTGGTATGTGAAATCACATCAGATTTTGATATCATCCCTACGAGTGATCCCTGTAATCCAAATACTTCCATTGTCCCAAAAGGAAATCATATCATCTCAATCAGAATTCTCGATAAAACAAAGAATGGTCTCATCAAAACATATGAGTTGCTCCTCAGAAATTCTGAAAAAGATACAATAGATCCTACTCGAGTTATTATGGATATAGAGTGGCAGCAACCAACATATTTCTTGGAAAAAGAGGATACATCCAAAACTGTATACACATGTGACAGTGAAAAATCAGAATGTAGAGCGAATCTTCTTGTGACACCAAAATTGGATTGAGTTGATTCAAATAAGCTCTCGTGTCATATAAAAACTGATTTTGGTATAGTGGAAAATGATTGTAACCCTGATGCTTTTACAGTGCCAAAAGGAGAGCACACTCTCACCATCGAGATAATCAACAAGTCGGATAATAGTATTATCTCTACTCGGATTCTCATACTTCAGTGATGAGTTACGACTGAGAATATATGAGGTGGTTCCAATTCATCTTCGCTTGATCTGTCAGGAGCACGGATACTCGTGCAAAGTGGCCGCGATGATGCTTTTGTCTGTAAAACAGAGTTATGCCAGGTCAATTTTTTGGCTGATGTGCCAGAGTGAGCACTCTGTGTATGGGATTTTTGAAATGGTGTATTTGATACTTTTTGAACAGATAAAAAATGTAATCCTGGATATGTGAAATTTTCTACTGATGCCCTGGTGACTCTTACAGTGAGTGATCCAAACTCTACTCCTCTCGTTGTTACCAAGATGTTACGGGTTTATAAAACTATAAATCCATCAAATAATGAACAGGCTTCAAATATTTTTGCTCGTATAAATCTCCAGACTAAAATAACGAATAATAAGAAACTCACAGATTCGGGAATTATTTGCTCTCTCTGAAAAGCAGAAAAGTGTGCACTTAATTTTACTGCAGAATCGAGTATTGGAGCAAAAACATGGTTATGGGATTTCTGAGATGGTACTACTTCTGATAAGGAAAATCCTCCAGCCCACAAATTTTGACAAGGATTATACAATGTTCAGCTTATGGTGACTGATGGACTAAGGAGTCATGTTGTACATTATCGTGTTGAAATTGTTCGAGACTTTTTACAGGAAAAATGTAGGGAATGTGAGAAGAATATTTGAAGACTTCAGATAGTTGCTGCCCTTCCAAATCCTCCCCATACAGACACTGTTGAATGGATTGAGGTAAAAAATATATGAGATACGCCTCTTTTACTGGATTCATGTGAGATTTCTGATGATGCTGAATCTTTTGGACTTTCATGAATCTTGGGAATAGGAAAAGTATTGCGACTTCGTCAAGCTATAACGGGCTTGAGTTTGGGGAATTCGCATGATGCACTGGAGATAACATGCGGAGACGCACTTATAGATTCATTTTTTTGGAATTTTTCAGTCCCGACCAACTACATCCTTCGTCGAGATGTTCTCTATCCAATACCTATTCAGACAACGATTATAAATGTTGTGGATGGTGATACTGTTGATGCAATGATTGATTGAAAAAAGACCAGATTCAGGCTCCTGGGAATCGATACACCAGAGACAGTTCATCCCAGAAAACCTGTTGAAAAATTTGGAAAAGAGGCAAGTGATTTTACGAGAAGAACGCTTGAATGAAAGACTGTATGGATGACATTTGATGCTGACCCTGTAGATCGTTTTGGGAGGAGGCTTGCGTATATTTGGCAGTGTGCTGGTTCTTTTTCGGTCGATGTTTGCACTCTTTTTAATGCACAGGTTGTCTCCCAGTGATATGGTCGCATGGAGCGTCGATTTGAGTTCCGTCTTTACGATGAATTTAGCTTACTGGAAAAACAATCGAGAGAATCTAAGATGGGGATATGGGGTGATGATGAAGTTGCAAAAGAAATGAATATGCTCAGCAATGAAGAGAAAGATATACTCTCAGAAGAACAAGAAAAAGAATATCTCGAACTCCAAAAAGACCTCCTCAAGGATTGCGTAGAAGGGGAATGAGAAGTGTGTGAAAAAGAGAAACCAAAGTGGGATGAAGTGACACAAAATATTACAACACTGAATGTGAGTCAAAAAAAATCTGGTGTTGTGACTCTGTCAGGTCGTACATGGTGAGATTTTCCTCTCAATATCGAAGTGTACCGAGATAGTCATCTTATCTATACTGTCTCGATAAAGAGTAATGAAATTGGAGATTATGAGGCTATCTGGATTCCAAAGATAAAATGAGAATATTCTATAAACGCCATTCTTCAGAAAGATGCAGACAGAGTAAAAAAAGAAAAAATATATACTGTGGAATCCTTGTCTGACCATTTTGATACACCACTCACTGCTCGTATAATTCTTCAGTGAGCATTGACCGATAATCGATGGCTAGATGAGAGTATATTTCATTGTAGAAGTAGGGAGTTTTGTTCTGTGAATGTCGCTGCAGAATCAAACAGACAAGATAATATTGAGTACTTTTGGATATTCCCTGACAGTACTCTCGAAACCAGAGAAAATCCGTGAGCTGTAAAACTCGATTTTGGTCAGCATGAAATCATACTCGTAGCTACAGATATGATAACGGGAGAAGTAGTTGATTCTTCTCTTATTGTAGATCATGGTGCTATATCAAAGAAACCAAAAAAGACGAGAAATATGTCAACGAAATATACGCTTGATCTCAAGGATGCACCCCAGGATTTAGGTGGTTCGTGATGATTTCCAGAGGAAATAAGTGCAAAAAAGAAATTATGAATATGATTGGTCGTGTTGACAATTCTTTCTTTGTTTGGGTATTTATCATTTTATAAGAACTCATGACCATTATGAAACGTACAGGAGGATTCCGTGAATTTGTAGAAGCAGAAAATCAAGAACTGTGGCGAGAAAGGCATCCGTTGTTATCTGGAGCGTCTTTACCAGCTCTGACCGCTCGTTTTGCATTTTTGGCTATTTGTCTTATGACTCCTTCTTCGAGGTATGCTCATCATCCAGATGAAGCAAGACAAAGTGATGAAGCAAAAATACGTCTCGAAC
>CAYUVP010000063.1:0-5079 GCA_964448195.1 uncultured Candidatus Peribacteria bacterium
AATATTTGTCTCAGAGTCTATGAAATAGAAGATACAGAAGATAACCAGAAAAAAGCTATTAATTACAGTCTCAGAAGACTGATTCATATTTATCAAAAATCCAGAAATTGGTCAACAACTTTTCGAAAAGATGGTAGATATCAAAGGAGATGTTCTGGAGTACTCTGGAATGGTTTGAGTGACAATCCAAATAATTTTCCAGTAGTGGTTGGTGTAAAATCGGGAATAGTAGAGTGACTATTGCCTGTTCGGGAAGCGGCAATGATTTTTGAACAAAGAGTAAGTGAAATTATCCCTTCTTCTTCATTCTCTTGTTTGGTAGTTCCTCAGGACAGGGTTCATGAAGTACAGAAAAAGTCAAATGCTATTCCTGTTGTATCATTGGAGAGTTTAATTTTACTGGAGAGATGAAAATATCCTTCTTTAGCTGCTATGCTTGATGCTACAAATCCTCCACTATTCAAATAGTGTTGAATTGATTTTGTATCATATTTGTGTACTATTCCCGCTATGAAAAAAGATTATTACAATATCCTCGGAACTACAAAATGAGCGACAGAAGTGGAGATAAAAAAATCCTATAAGAAGCTCGCAATGCAGTGGCATCCTGACCGCCATCAAGGCGATAAAAAAGCGGAAGAAAAATTCAAAGAAATCAATGAAGCATATCAAGTTTTGGGCGATAAAGAAAAACGACAAAAATACGATCAATTTGGTACTGCAGATTTTGGTCATATGGGATGAGGTAATGCTCAAGGTGGATTTGAAGGCTTTGATTTTGGTGATATGTTTGGGGGGAGAGCTGGTGCATCGCAGGGGTTTGAATTTGATTTGGGAGATTTATTTGGAAACCTTCATGGTAACAGAAAAACCAGCCGTAGGCAGACAGTCTATGAAGAAGAAAATCTGGACATGGAACAAGTAGTCGAGCTCCCAATCTGGGATTTTCTTCTCGGAACAAAAATTTCTATCGAATCACCGTATTCGGGTAAATTCAAGGTCACAGTACCTGAATGTACAAAACCAGGAACCAGGTTAAAGGTCACAGGAAAAGGTCGCACATCAGGTAAAAAAGCAGGTAACCTCTATCTCAAACTAGATGTGAGGATGCCAAATAAACTCACTACAGAACAAGAAAAGATTATACAGACCTGGGGGAGATAATAAATTGACTTACATATTATAATTGTAAAATATAAGTATTTATTTAGCCCCATTGAAATGGATAATGCTCCCCGTCCTCCAGAAAATAATTCAACAACGACAGAATTTACTTGGGAATTTACAAGTGTTGGACTTGAAATGAAGCCTGATTTATTGGATTTTTCCACAGGAGAATATAGCGAATTGCAAGCACAAAGTCTTATAGGGAAATTTCATCTCTTTTATCATGAATTGGGCAGATACATGACAGCTGCTCAGGGTGCCGAACTCGTAGTACTCACACAGATCTACCAGTCGCTCGCTGCTGCGAATAATCATGTTTTGCCATTTGTTGGAAAAGATTACGAATGACTCACTTTACGTGAACTAGATTGATTGGAAGTATGAGATGTAAAAGATGAACAAAGTGTAGCACAAATAGCTGAACAGGTTGCTTGATTGCTACCACAGATTTTTGCTGCCAATGATAATCTATCACTCGTACCTTACCTAGATCCTTATAGCGATGGTTCAAGAACGTTACTGCCCCCTCTGGAATGATTGACGCGAATATTATATTTCTCACCAGCTATGGCTCGTCATATTATTGATAAGCTTACGCAGCTCAACAATTTTCTGAATGAAAATTTAGACTATTTTATCCAGCAGCAAGGTACTCTCGGAATAGCAAACTATTATAATTACCTTGTATGAGCTTTTAATTTTTCGAGAAATTTTCTTACCGATGAGAAGCCAAAACAGATGGATTTTATCTCTGTCTCTGAATTGGAGGATATCGCCAATGCCAACATTTCTAGACAAACGACAGCAATAGAATTATTAAAAACACTCTTAGCTCAGAAGTGAAATTAATTTTTGAGTTTTTTGTATTTTTCATACAATCCAGTCTGTCGGGTGATTAGCTCAGCTGGTTAGAGTGCTTCTATGACATGGAAGAAGTCAGTGGTTCGAGTCCACTATCACCCACCATTCTTAAATAAAACAAAACTCCTTCGTTCTTGCGGAGGAGTTTTTATGTATATACTCTGTTTATTATGACAGAACAGAAACACATCCATTGTATCGGTATTGGGGGTATTGGTATTTCAGCTCTTGCACGCTATTATCTTGCGCAGGGGTACCGTGTGACGGGCACAAATATGGGACATTCACCACTTTTGGATACCCTTGCTGCTGAGGGGATTGAGATAGTTCAGGATGGAGCTCGAGCTGTCTCTGAAAATACAGAGAAAGTCATCTACACAGAAGCAATTATCGATGATGATACATTAGGACTTTCAGGTGTTCGAGCAAACCATAAACCCGAGATAAAAGCAGGTCAGAAATTTAATGCACAGATTCTCTCATATCCTGAAGCGCTCGCAGATGTATTTCATACTTTTCCGATGAAAATCGCTGTTGCAGGGGCACATGGAAAATCGACGACGAGTGCCATGATAGGTACGTTTCTTCATGATTTAAATGCTCAGGGAACGACTATTACGGGGACATTGGTCAAAGCCTTCAATGGTCGAAATATCTCGTCAGAGGGGCAAAAAATCATGAATATTGAGGCATGTGAATATCGCAATGCATTTCTCAGATACAAACCTGATATTGCGGTTGTGACAAATATCGACCCTGATCATCTGGATTTTTTTAAAACAGAAACTGCATACACAGAAGCATTTCATGTTTTTGCTCGATCGGCTCAGTGTCTCGTGATGCTCGCTGATGAGGCTCGAAAAAAAGAAATGATCGGCCTTGCTCCAACCACAGTCCTCGTGTCTTCTGATTTCTTTGAAATCATAGGAGAGGCATTTAATACTATTCAACCAGGTAAATATTCTTATTCTTTTCCAACTCTTCTTGTTCCAGGAGATCACATCCGTCTCGATGCCCAGCTCGCGTATGTGGTGAGTCAACTCCTCTGACTCGATGCAGAAGCTGCGAAAAAATCACTCGCACAATATCCGGGGAGTTGGAGACGGATGGAAGTAATCGGTACGACGAAGAATTCGAACCTCGTTATGAGTGATTATGGTCATCATCCGACTGAGATTATTGCGACACTAGGAGCACTCAAAAAAGCCCACCCTGATAAAAAACTTATTGTTTTCTTTGAACCACATCAATACTCACGAACCTACGAACTGCGCACGGAATTTTCGACAAGTTTTACGAGTGCTGATATGACGTATATCTCTGATATTTATGCGGCTCGTGATATCGATGAACGACGTGATATGATTGATTCCAGAGGGCTTGTAGAGATGGTTGCGAAAAATTCAAATTGCGAATACGTCTGAACTCTCGAAGATGCTCGCGAGAAACTACAAAAAGTTGATGTAGAGAATTCAAATGTACTTCTCCTCTTGCTAGGAGCAGGGAATATTGATGAGCTCAGAAATTGTGTCAATCTTATTGATTAGTGTTTTTTCTAAGCTTCTTCCATAATTTTTGGAATGCCTGTCGTTCTTGTGGCTTTAGGTGAAAGCAGGTAATAAAGCATACTTCTGCGTATCCATCAAGCGATTCCTCGAGAGCTATAACAAATACCATTCATTGGAAAAGTATATATCTGCGATTTTCTACTGGATTTGCATACATCAGTTCTGTAATAATTTTTTTCAAATAACCACGTAATTCATGTGGACGTAGGCCACGATCAAGTACATTATACGGCATCTTACTTCATAACATTTTTGCCGCTACTCTTTTCCTTACTTTACTTACAAAATGTTCACTTACTGTGACACCCTCTCTGAATCCGTACGGAAAGTGATCAAAATGTTCATCAGGATTATATCAATCAGTAACTAGTCTATGATTCAAAAATTCGCTCATATAATTTATTATAATTAAAAATGTAATAAATCAATTATCGGAGGATTCTATATTTGACAATTATATAAATTATTTAAAATAACGGTCACATGTCCGTTTTAAAGAGCGATATACCTGATCCAATCGGAGCAGTACTTCAACAGAGTACTGCTATTTCTATTTTGACTGCTGATACTCTTAAGTGAGCCCTTGCTTTACTCGGTATTATAGGCGATAGTATCGGTCTTATTATGGAGGAAAATGTATGGGCACAATCATGCTGGGGAATAAGCCTCGCAAGCCTGCTTTATCCAACATACAAATTTTGTCAGCCGGCATTGAGTGCCCAAAAATTACAAAATTCCTTACGAGATTCAACAAAATTAATCTGACACAATGAAGATGCCATTTCTCATCTTAAAAGAATTCGAGAAATTATCACCGAGATGCAGCTTGATCCGAGAAATCACAAACAAATACTTGCCAATTTTTGGGGACATATCAATGATACTACAGGATGGTGTGAGTGTTATAATACACATGGTAATAGGGTATATCTCCAAGAAGGGAAAAATAGGATCCCATTTGATCATGAGAAAATGTTGCAGTATATCTATGGGGCAAGTATACAATCATATTTCTCTGGATTTGTGCATGTGCCTAGCTATCTCGCCTGTACCCAGTATCTCGACCAAATACCTGAGCCTACTGAGTGAGAGGTTCTGGAAACACTCTTTCGGGAGGATCCAGCACTCTTCAGAAACTCTTGAGCTACAAAATATAGATATATTGCACGAAATAATTCAGGTCTTTATGGATGATTTTTTGAGAGACTTGGCACAGGGGTTAATTTTTATCATATAAACTGATGAGTGTACGACTTTACGAGATACTTTCTCGATATGCAACAAAAAAATCCTGACTATTCAGATGAACAGATTTATGCGGAAATTATATCCGTTCATCAGTCAAATTGATATGATGTTCAAGGATTTCTTGCCGTTTTGGATCAAAGAATGATACCTGTATGACACATAGTGTATGGGAAAAGTGGATGATTATTTTTTCTTGGAGAAGACGGGGTATATTCTGATATTAAGAAAAAGTATA
>CAYUVP010000064.1:0-5068 GCA_964448195.1 uncultured Candidatus Peribacteria bacterium
CCATACCACGATCCCCCATTTCATTGATCTGACCTCGTTTTGCATTGACGTCACCGAGAACATCACCCATGTAATCTTCTGGTGTATTGATTTCGACTTTCATGATAGGCTCGAGCAATATAGGTTTAGCTTTTTTTGAAGCCTCTCGGAAACATCGACTTGCAGCGATACGAAATGAGAGCTCATTTGAATCCACATCATGATAAGAACCAAATGTGAGAGTAGCCTGAACATTGACAAGTGGGTATCCAGCAATAACACCTCGAGTATACGAAGCATTGAGACCCTTCTCAACACCTGGGATAAATTCTCGTGGAATAACTCATCCTGAAATCTCATTTATAAAATGATTCTCGTCAGTATATTCTTCTGGTTCAGCCTGTCGCATAGCTTCTGTGATAGGCTCAAATGTAATAACGACATGACCAAATTGACCACGACCTCCTGTTTGTTTTTTGTAGACAAATTCCTGATCTTTCACAGACTGAGTAATCGATTCACGGTATGCAACCTGGGGTGCACCGACATTACATTCGACTTTGAATTCACGACGCATTCGATCAACGATAATATCAAGATGAAGCTCGCCCATACCAGCAATAATTGTCTGACCTGTCTCACTATCAGAACGGATACGAAATGATGGATCCTCTTCTGCGAGTTTATTTAACGCAACACCCATTTTCTCCTGATCTGCTTTTGTCTTTGGTTCAACTGAGACAGAAATAACAGGCTCTGGGAAGTCGAGGGAGAGGAGTTTGATCGGATGTGCTTTATCACAGAGAGTATGTCCTGTTTTTGTCTCTTTGAGACCGATAACAGCAGCGATATTACCTGTAGTGATTTCTGTGATTTCTTTTCGGTTATTTGCATGCATTTCTACGATACGACCGATACGCTCAGCTTCACCATTATTGGAATTAAATACTGCAGTACCAGACTTGAGAACACCAGAATATACACGAACGAATGTCAAACGACCTACAAATGGATCAGTCATGATCTTGAACGCAAGAGCAGAAAGTGGCTCTGTATCAAGTTGTTTAAATTCAACCACTTTTTCATCATTATCAGGATCAGTTCCAGCGATTTTCCCACCGTTAATATCGACAGGTGATGGGAGATAATCAATAACTGCATCGAGCACTTTTTGTACACCGACATTAGCAAGTGCCGAACCACAGAAAAGTGGAAATACATTTCCTGCAATAACACCCTTTCGGAGACCAGATTTGATTTCTTCAATAGTAAGCGTCTCACCATTGAGGTATTTATTCATGAGGGCATCATCTTGTTCAGCTGCTTTTTCAATAAGCTCTGCTCGACATTCTTCTGCTCTCGCTCTCATATCTTCTGGGAATGCTCGTTCGACTACTTCGACGCCCATATTACCTTTGAATTCCCATGCTGTCATCGTCACAAGATCAATAATTCCCTTAAATTCATTTTCACGACCAATTGGGAGTTGAGCTCGGACAACCTTGTTACCAGCGAGACGTTTCTTGATAGACTCAAATGTCATCTCAAAATCTCCACCAGTCTTATCCATCTTATTTGCAAATGCTATACGAGGGACACCGTATTTATCAGCCTGTTTCCAAACAGTTTCTGATTGTGGCTCTACACCAGCAACACCATCAAAAACGACGATTCCTCCGTCGAGAACACGCATAGAACTCTCTACTTCGATCGTGAAATCCACGTGACCTGGAGTATCGATGATATTGATATCAAGACCATTCCAAGACGTCTTTGTCGCAGCAGCAGTAATAGTAATACCACGCTCTTGCTCTTGCTCCATCCAGTCCATAGTAGCAGCACCATCATGCACTTCTCCGATTTTATGAGTTTTACCAGAATAAAAAAGAATACGCTCAGTAGTGGTAGTTTTACCAGCATCAATATGAGCAATAATACCGATATTACGGATTTTGCGTAGCTTGTCTTCAATAGCAGACATACAAAAAAGAAAAGAATAAAATTTTCCCGGATAATCGGGATAAAACATGAGCATTGTATCAAAAAAGAACGGGAGTCAAGCATATGTATATATCCAGTTACGAGTTTATTTTAATATAAAATTGACTTATTATAAAATAATTTAAAATAAAATTATGAACACAGCGGAATGAAATAGTGTCGTTGATATAATCACATGAATTTCTCAAGAACACCCAGCAATTGCTGTATGTGCTGGAATTATTTGAGGAGCTATATTTGTGTTTCGAAATAGAATCCTGGGGGGACTCATCGATCCCATATCTCCAGAAGCAAAAAGTGAGGCAAATGATATCCTTCGTGGGCAATCAAATACTGCATCACTATTGAGAACGTATACTTCAGAGAGTTTTACTTGGACCCTTGCTGTCACCTATATAGTTCAAAAGTATTTAAATAAAAAATTATCTGTAACTCTAGATAATGGTATTCATAAGAAACTACTCGCACGGTATAATCGTGAAATGGCTGAATTACGAAACCAACAAAAAACACGCATGAGGCTCTTTGGTACTATTGGTGGACTCAAAAGATAAAAACTAGCATTGATAGTTTTTGAAGAAACTTTCTTGAAACTCTCAGTATGAATAATTGAGGATAGCTCATCGTGCTTGGTCACACAGTCGCATGAGAAACTCAACATTGTGCATCGAGAGAAGTATCTGTCCGAGCATTTCATCTGCATGAATCAAATGACGGAGGTATCAAAGTGTATAGTTTTCACTCACAGAGGTTTCAAATCCCGGAGAAACTGGGATTTTGTCTATAGAGCCAGCGTACATACTCTTCCCTACTTTCATATAACCTCTCGAAGTGAATATCTCACCGTGTCGGCCGAGGCGTGTCGGGAGGACACAGTCAAACATATCGACTCATCGAGCAATAGCCTCGACGAGATCTTCAGGCGTACCGACACCCATGAGATAATGGGGTTTTTCTGGGGGGAGCTCTGGTGCGAGGAGATCGAGCATTTTGAGCATCGATTCTGTACTTTCTCACACTGAGAGTCATCCAATTGCTATACCTAGTGTCGGAAGTTTTCGGAGAAAACGAACTGATTCGAGTCGCAAATCCTCATAAGTAACTCCCTGAATAATCGGAAATAGTGTCTGAGGATGAAGTCATTTTTCTGCCCTTATTTTCTCATTCTTTTGCCATTGAATGGTGCATCGCTCTGCCCAATCATGAGTACGGTCGAGGGCTTGTCGTGCTCTCTTATAAGTAGCATTTCCAGGAGCTACATCATCAAACGCCATGATAATATCAGCGCCTAGTTTGGACTGAATATCCATCGCATCTTCTGGACTGACAAAATGCTTCGTCCCATCGAGATGAGACTGAAAACGTACACCCTCTTCTGTCGTCTTGACCAGCGAACGGCCACTGCGCGTATGACCGAGAGAAAATACCTGAAAGCCTCCACTGTCTGTAAGAATTGGGAGATCGACATTCATAAATTTGTGAAGCCCTCACATTTTCTCCACGATATCAGCTCCAGGTCGGAGCATGAGATGGTAAGTATTACTGAGCATGATCTGTGTCCGCATCTGGGAAATCCCCTCTCGTGTAACTCATTTTATAGTCGCAGCGGTACCTACTGGCATAAAAACAGGCGTCTGAATAACTCCATGCGGAGTAGTCAAAGTACCAGCACGGGCGTATCAATCAGAAGATGAAATTTCGAAAGAGAACATGTTATTTTCAGAGTAAATGATTGTTTTTGAGGGCTTGTTGTAACATTTTTCAGGCATTAGATTTTCATGAATTTTCTAAAAAACTGGTAATTTGTCCTTCTTGATCTGTATAGTGAGCTTTGATAGTATAGTAAATCGCAAGAGCATTTCTCCGAGTCCGACGAATACGAACTACTTCTTGCTCTATCAAAGCAAATCATACAGCTTGACCTAAGCGAGAAGTACTAAACACTTTTTGGATACTTTCCATCAATTCTTCTATACGTCTTAGGTGAGTATTGATATTATTATCAATTTTTGTAATAATGATGAGCTCTTCCGTTTCTCACTCAACCGACATCTCACATTCTTTTGTATGAAGAGAGAGTTGATGAAGGGACTCCATTATCTGAACAAATACTTTTTGTAGGAGTACGGTATCTTCTAACGAATCAAGTGCCTCTTGTATATTCTCACAAGCACCTATAAATTCTTGTATATGCTGATCGAGATGAGCAACATTTTTTCGTATAGCCTGAGTTCGTGGAGTGAGCTCTTTAGACATAGTCAGAGTATAGAGCAAATGGGTTTATTACAACCATCTGTACTTTATTGAGGATTAATGCCTCGAAACACTCTTCGTAGGTTATTAAGCGCATTTGTGAGATCTATTGGTAATGCCTTATCTTCAACAAATATGCTTCATAAGTTTCCCAATTCTCTTGCGACATCTCCTGTCAATTTATGAATCCATGTTTCAAAAAGACGATTCAGGAATGGTATTTGTCCTCATGCATTCCATCTATATGCAATGACAGCCTCTATTCATAGAGCATCAAAAAGCGAAAAAAATCAAAGACTACTTATTTCTAATCGATGTTTCTCTACTTCGAAAAAAATAAAATCAAGCATTAAGCCTGAATTTGATTCAGCTTTCACCATATCCTGAGCTGCATTGATATCACCATCTTTAAATCTATTCCAAGCAGACCTAAACTGTGCCGAAGGAATAAATTGAGGAACTCAAGGCAACGTAATATCGGTTACTACACCTGATGTTGTTGCCACTAAAGATGTAGAATCTAGTTCTCATTGCGCTCATAGCGCCGTTCCACCAGCATTGCCCAATACTAATTCATCTGATTCTCCAGCTCATGGTATAATTGGTAATTGCGGTGAAGCAGATGTAGGCATAGGAATAGTTAAATATTATGAATTTATTATAGTACATATTTTCACAAGTCAAATTAAAAACCCCTTCCTATAAAGGAAGAGGCTTCTTGAGAGGTAACCGTAATCAAGTAACTAGTACTCCCCACCTTTAACGAACGTATAAGCAGTTCCCTGCTTACCAGCACGAGCTGTACGACCAATTCGGTGGACATAGTCCTCACGAG
>CAYUVP010000065.1:0-4751 GCA_964448195.1 uncultured Candidatus Peribacteria bacterium
TGGGGCATCGATAGCTTGCAATAGATTATCCTGATACTTATCCACATCTATAGTTTGAGCGAGTTCTTCTTTGAGAGATTTCAGTTCTGATTTTACTTCTTGTTCGAGTCGATCTCTCGATTCATCTGAATCAAGCGGTCATCGTTCATTTTCTTGAGAACGATCTGCTCCATTCTCTGAAACACCGAGATTATCTAGTCTATTTTTATCTTCAGCCATGATGTTATTCTATGAAAAATCAGAAATAATCTACTCTTCTAAGCAGATCTCTTGATTGCATAGTCTGAACTATTATGAGTCTTTGCGCCGAGTCCATCAACTATTTTTACATTATTATCAGCGAGGATAGTAGCTTCTGGACAATTAGAAGCAAATCGATCACCACCTTTGGTAAAAATAATTTCGTCATATTTGCCACTCTCTCGTGCCTCTTGTATGAGTGCGATAAGGCTCTGACAAACAGAACCATCTTCATCTATGCTCAAAAATGTACGATCAACTGATTTTAATGCCGCGATAAGTCGACATCGGTAAAGTTCATTTTGAAAACTCTCCACACCACGCTTCAAAAAAGCCTGACGGTCGTTATTGACGATAACCCAAACTTCATCAGCACCTGCGACAGTTTTACTCATCTCAAAACAATCTATATGTCCTGGATGAAGAGGATTGAAATATCCTGATGTGATAGCAAGCTTTATCATAAGATTTTAATTATAAGAAAAAATAGAAAAATAAAACTACTGCTTCTCAAGCTTACGAAAGACAAATCTCCCATACACAAGAGCAATAATCGCAGAAAACCACACAATACCAAATATACTCCACCAAATAGAGAGATAGCCCCCTCCTGCTCAGATAACTAGAGTAAAGATAATGAGAGGGAGAATAACCTGTCGCAAGAGCCCCATCCACAGTCCAAACATAGGGCGTTTGATAGATTGAAGCGCATTGATGGTGATAAAGAGAAAAATATATCCCCAGAAAAGCCCGATAACCACAGTCGTATATTCACGTCCGAGACGAAGTATTTCAGCTGTATTGACAGCATCTTTCCCAGTGACAAAAAGAGGATAGAGGTAATCACTCAGAAACCATATAGCAATTGCAAGAGGGATGATAACGAGAGATCCATAAAAAAGAGCCAATTTGTATGTCTCACGAACACGTGCGAAGTTACCTGCTCCATTATTCTGGGCGATAATCGCAGAAGCAGCTATCGAGAGTCCGATAGTTGGGAGGAGTACGAGTTGTTCGATACGAGTACCGACACCATAAACGGCCATCACAGTGGTACCAAAATCCTTGAGAAAGGCATTGATAACAAAAATCCCCACAGCAACAAAAATCATCGAAACAGATGCAGGAATAGCGATATGAAAAATATCTCGAACTACATGCCACTTTGGTCGCCATCCAGACCAATGGCAGAGAGCAAAAGTCCCACGACGACGTAAAACCGAAATCATATAGAGCAGCGTCACAAGCTGGATAATAATCGTTGCCCATGCTACCCCTGCAATACCCATACCAGGAAAAACACCTGGAATACCCAGCATCAGTACAGGATCGAGTCCGAGATTCACAATAGCACCAACTATCAGAGCACGACTATAGGTCTTCGTGTCTCCATAAGCATTGAGAATACCGTTGATAGTGTAGGAAAAGAGAAATAGGAGCGCAAAAGAAAGCACTGGAATGATATAGCTGAGGGATAGTGCCTGCACAGATGGTGTTGGATCGCCCGTAAGTTGCAACAATGTAGGAGTAAACGCAAGTAAAGCTGGGGTAAGAATAATAACCAGAATCACACTTAAGAAGAAAATATGTTGCACAAATGTGGCGATTTGTTTCTCGTTTTTTGCTCCTAGAGCATTACCAATCAACGTCGATGCCGCACTTGAGAGACCATTACTGAAGACGATGAGGAGGAGAAATATAGGAAATGTCTGACTCATAGCCGTCGCAGCTTCCACTCAGAGCTTTCACGCCCAATAAGCATCTGTGATATTAAAAAGAGTATTAAAGAAAAACCCGATTCCCGCAGGGAGACCGATTTTCCAGAGAAGAGATGGGATTTTGTCAGTGAGGAGATTTGGTTGAGACATAGACAGAGAGTATAGAGAGAGTTTTTGATTTATAATACAAAGTTATTTGACATTATAAATATTAAATTTAAAATAATTTTATGGATACTCCCGATGGACAAAAAATATTAGATTCTTTCTCAACAAATGAACTCAGAAGAGGTTGGGAAGCTGTATTACCATTTTTTATACACGATCACGATATACGCGGAAGCGTCGCACGTACTCTGAGAATTGAAATGACGAGAAAATCAACACAAGTCCCAGTAAATAAACGTGATTTACAGATACTCTCTCATCTATTACATGACAGAAAAAATGCTATTATTGATGCTATTGCTCAAAAAACATGCATACAAAAAAATCGCGAAAAAAATAAAGATGCAGAGGCGATAGTTGCTCGAATCACAAGTCTCATAGACGCAGCTATGAAGCGTGATCATATAAAACCTTCAGAAGATGCTATAAATGTAGAAAAACATAATTTACCAATTTGAAATGACAAAAGATTAAAAGTAACAGCCAGTGGCGATATCTACCATATAAAAATATACGACAAGAGCTGAAAAGTTGAAGAAGAGATACGATGTGCTCGTTGTATATTGGATAGGCAAGGTACAAAAGTAACGATACAAATATATACGAAAATTGATGATCAAGTCCCTTCCCGTTCTTACTCTATCCACGAATAATTGTCCTCTAGAAATACAAAATTAAATACTGAGTCTTCTTTGAATTCCCTACATAGCAAGTATAATCTCCACATGAAATCAAAAATAATAGAAAAAACTATCGCTATCAATGCTTCTCCAGAGAAAGTCTGGAGCGTCTTCCGGGATCCAAAAGTAACGAAAGAGATGGGAGGACACTATGCGAGTGACTGGAAAGTCGACGGAAGTTTTGGCTGGAAATGAAATGACGGGCAAATGTACACACACGGAAAACTCCTCCAAATCACAGAAAACAAACTCCTCCAGCATACTATCTCAGACGAAAATAATCGCTCGAAAGTCGCTTCTATCATCACCTATAAGATCAATGAAAAAAACGGGAAGACATTTCTCCATGGTAAAGAAGAACCACAAACAGAACTCGATGAAGAAGACTATGCCGACGCTGTCGCAGGCTGGGACGAAGCGCTCCAGGCTGTCAAAGAGATAGCGGAAGGAGCTTAAAAATAGCAGGAGTATAGCTAGCAGAAAAATATAATTACCTATACTCGCTCGCATGCAAAAAAAACCTTATCATATTTTCCATAATCTTTTAGGAAATAATTTCATCGCTGGTACAACCAACGCTTTTATCTGGTTTGCCCTGACTTATTGGACTTTTCTCGAAACGAAATCGGTTCTTGCTACATCTTGGATTGCTGGTATTTTTACAGTAGCAAATATGTTTTCTGCTCTTTTTCTCGGAGCGTTTGTCGATCACCATACGAAGAAAAATGTCATGCTCATATCCAGTATAGGATCACTCATAGCCTATTCACTCGCTGCAATGATATATTTTTCTCATAGTGGCACATGGGCTGATATCATGTCCGTACGACTCTGGTGTCTCATCCTGGCTCTCATGGCAGGGAGTATCATCGGTAATATGCGCAATATTGCGATGACGACGCTCATCACTTTTCTCTTTCAAGACGATGAGAGAGCAAAAGCAAATGGTAAAGTCGGGACTATCAATGGTCTCTCATTTGCTGTTACCTCCATCGCGTCTGGTCTGGTCATAGGTTTTCTCGGTATGAAATGGGTGCTCATCGCGAGCATAGTCCTAACTATCATCGCTCTGCTGCATCTCTTCACCATACCGTGTCCAGAAGAGAAATCACGCGAAGCAGAAGAAAAAAAGCCAATGAAGATGGATTTCCGAGGCACACTCAAGCTCGTCCAAGGAGTTCCTGGATATGTCTGGCTTATCTTCCTCGTCACATTCAATAATTTCCTTGGTGGAGTCTTCATGGCGCTCATGGATGCCTACGGCCTTTCGCTCGTCTCTGTTCAGGTATGGTGAGTCCTGTGGGGATTTCTCTCTTTTGCTTTTATCATCGGTGGTCTCATTGTGAGTAAAAAAGGTGTCGGAAAAAATCCCGTCTACACACTCACCTCTCTCAATGCCATTACGTGGCTTGTCTGCCTCTCTTTCGGTTTACCAGATTCTATATTATTTTTTCTCATACCTATCATTACATGGATGATTATGATGCCGATTATTGAAGCGAGTGAACAAACCATCGTCCAAAAGGTGATCCCCTACGATCGTCAGGGTCGCGTCATTGGCTTTGCGCAAAGTATCGAATCAGCAGCGAGTCCTCTCACAACATTTATGATTGGGCCTATCGCACAATACATCACCATCCCCTTTATGACGACAGGCGCAGGTGTAGCACTCATCGGTTCATGGTTTGGTACTGGTGACGCTCGCGGTATGGCTCTCATCTTCTGTATAGCTGGTATCATAGGTTTCCTCGTAGCCATCATCGCGCGATACTCACGACCATTTAAACGACTCGCAAAAGCGTTTCAAGAAAGTTAAATTTCCGCTCAATAAAAAAACAGAAAGAAGAGACTAAACTGAAACGGGTTTTTAGGCGTTGAAAAACAGAAACAAGAGTCCGAGAGCAAATACTGTCTGAGCTTCCTGAAAAACAGAAAATAAGCTGCT
>CAYUVP010000066.1:0-4642 GCA_964448195.1 uncultured Candidatus Peribacteria bacterium
AGATTTCCTGCTGTCTGATATTCTGTGACTTTTGTTTCAAAGAAGTTTTTCTCTTTTCGGAGGTCCATAATCTCGCTCATCCATGGAAATGGATTTTCATCACCGAAGAGGATAGGGAGATTGATCATCTCGCAACGTCGATCAACGATGTGACGGACATATTGTTTGACAGAGTCACCATTGAGACCGAGGACACCAAATGGCAGACAATCCTCGACATAATTGAGCTCACACTCTGTCGCTTTTTTGAAGAGCTCTATCACTTTTGATTTGAATTCTTCTGTCCAAACTTCTGGATTTTCTGCAACAATTCCATTTATCAGATCTTGTCAGTACGCAATATGGATCGATTCATCACGAAGGATATACTGGAATTGTTCACCGATTCCTTTCATCTTATTATTCCGCATGAGCTGGAGCATCATCGCAAATCCTGCATAGAAAAATATACCCTCCATGATCATATTAAATCCTATGACATCGAGGAGAAATGCTTGTTTGTCAGCTGTTGTATTGATCTCAAATGTTGGGTCAAGAATAGTTTTTGTGAGGTTGACAACAAATTCATCTTTTGCCTTGATAGATGGGATTTTTTCATACGCATCAAAGACAACATCTGGGTCGAGAGAGAGTGAATCGCAACAATAGAGAAAAGTATCCGTATGAACTGCTTCTTCGTACGCTTGGCGGAGCATGTACTGACGACATTCAGGATTAGTAACGTGACGGTACATCGCCAGGACGATATTATTGGCCGTAAGACTCTCAGCTGTTGAGAAAAATCCGAGATTCCACATGATGAGATGACGCTCATTTTCCGTGAGGACATCATTTGCTTTCCATTGTTCTACATCTTTTTGCATCGGGATTTCTTCTGGGGTCCAGTTATTTGCGACACCATTTTTGTAGTGCTGTCGTGCCCATTTGTATTTGATAGGAAGCATTTTGTTTGGATCTGTCCCAACAGAACAGATGAGTTTCTTTTCAGCAGCCATAAATTGAAAAATTAAAAAAAGAAAAACGAACATCTATTGAACAAGAAATGTATACTTTTTAAACACGTTCTGAACAATAGAAACACAATATATTGTGTGCTGCATTTATATTCAGGCACTAGATGTAGTCAAATCGAGTTTCGAGGAAATGAGTTGCAAAATTTTCTAGTTGAGTTGTATTTTAGAGAGCATGGTCTCATAGCGCTCATACTGAAGCACTTCCTCTATATCCATCCACTGGCAGCTTGCTACACCCTCATCTTTATTGTCTGGGAGAGGAATGGTCGAATCAGCCAAAAAAAGAAACGTCATCGCATGGTGCCAATGTTCTGGTTCCTGCTTTTTCTCATTCAGAGGGATAATATGCGAATCAATGTGAAGTAAGAGCGGTTGATTGTGTTCATCGAGCACAAAATCTGCTTTCACGCCTGTTTCTTCGAGGACTTCACGTCGTGCAGCATGGGCTGGATGTTCATCCTCTGGATCAATATGTCCGCCGGGATTAAACCATTGCTTGTGTATAGCATGATAGATCATGAGAATTTTTTTGTTTTTTGGATCGATAACACAACCATCTGCGACGACATGACCAGTGAAATTTTTACGAGACGTAATATTTTGTTCTACATTTCTGAGTTGTTGTGAGAGAATTGGAAAAACCTCCTCTGGATAGAATGAAATATAGGATTCAAAAATGTTTTGAATAAAGAGAAACATAATTATTGAGCTCGGACTCCAGCCATATCACGATAAATATCAAGAAAATCTGGAGGGATAGGTATCTGATATGTTAATGGGCACACCACTTTAATATTTGGCTTACAAGATGGTGGTTTGCTGTGAATAGGTCTCTCGGTGAGCTTAAGGGTCAAAATAGGCACATCTTCTATATTTTCTATTTTTGCTGCTATAGTTTCTCAAGTAGCATCATTAGTCTCCGCAAAAGTATGATAATCTAATTTATAATGAGAATCTATGAGTCTACTAATAATTCATCTATGAAAAAATTTTAGTACATCCATCAATTGTCTACCATAACTATTAAAGCTTTTATTTCCTTTAGAAGCAATAATCTCCGACTGAAATCGGGTACTACCAGAGAGCAAAGATCGTAATGCTTGGGCTCTATTTTCGCCCTCAAATTGAAAATTTGGGAAACGAAGTATTGCGGTATTATGTCTCATAAAATCACGCACAACAGGAGGAAGGTTTAGGGAGTGTCTTTCTAATATTTTCCGATCATGAATATAAGGACCGAGTAAATCCTTCCTTTTTCCACTCTCGTTAACAGTAAGCTGAAAAGATGTATGAAGAACGCCATTTGTCATTTGCTGATGCATCATCCAGTCAGATTTGAGTCAACAATCCCCCATCCTATCTGACATAAAAATGTCACTCATGGGAATATCTCCTTCATTACTTTTTAAAAGTGTTAACAGTATTCTTTCCAGAAGAGCAACTTCGCCATAAGTACCGTGATTATAACTAAAATAATGTTGCATTATTTGTTCCCATCGATGTTGTGGTCTTTCTAAATTATACATATCGGATGTAGTATCGGTATGTGCAATAAGCCAGCGAAAGGCACGGCGACCAATATCATGATGCATTGATTCTTTTCAGAGAATACCAAATACCTGTGCTAGAACAGTTGCCTTTATTCGAGGTAAATCTTGATCAATAATACGGCAACCTTGTCTCATTTTATTATCTTGATGTTTGGTTAATTTTCTTTGTAAATCAAGAAGGTGTGCTAAACGATTTTCAGATGTTACTTCTATTCATCCGTATACTATTCAATGACCCATATAGTGAATTTTTAGAATTGCACGGGGATTACGAGACTCATATCATTTTGTGGTTCACCTGATGGATTGTCTTTTTTGAGTACGAGGCTTCCTGTAGAGCCAGTTGGTTGTGGTGGATAGCTCAGGGTCGCTGTAAATGAAACCCAGTTTGCGGTCATCCAATTCCCTTGAGCTTGAGCAACGGTTTTTGCTATCACTGTGCCATTGCTCACCTTCAGCTCGATCGGAAATGATGCCTCGAAATACCATGGACCACGAGCTCGTCCTGTGATCGTGAGTGGGCTAGTAAGAATTGAATTAATAACTGGCGCTGTGACTTGTATCATATTTGCCACTACGGGCACTTGCGTCGGATTTTTTTCTCTGTCTATCTCTTGTACGCTCGGATCAGCTGGGGCATGAGTTCTCTGAAAACCTCACCAAATAACGACTAATATGATGGCAATTATGGCAAACCAATAAAATATACACTTCATAGAGAGAAATTATCGAGTATGGAAAATAGTATAGCCCTCGCATGCCAATTGCAACTATTCACCACTCACTCGCACACTCACACCATCGTGATGCTCGTAGACCCGTTGGGCATTTTTTTCCATTTTTTTCACAATCTCATTTTCCAGATCAAAACCAAGTATTTCCGCCATTCCGAGGAGATAGATTGCAACATCTGCGAGCTCTTCTCCGAGGCTGTCTTTTTTCTTTCTCCAGGCTTCAAATGCTTCTCAGACTTCCCCGTAGAGATAGGAAAACTCGAGTGGGATATCCGTCACATTAAATCCTTTGGCTATTTTATTAGCATAGATAGATTTTTGGAGGTCTCGTGTGTTCATAAGAAGAGTATACCCGTGTGAGCAAAAATTCAAAAAATACATCTTATTTGTCTTTGTATATTTGACAAAATACATAATTATTTACAATAAATATAAACAATTCAAAAACTCTTATGAGTTCTCCTGGAGCAATGCCCGTCGTGCGAAGATGTCCCGTAACTGGGGATATGGCATCTTCAGTTGAGGTCAGTAAATGCCCAATTACCCTCTTAAGAAATTGGATAAAAGATAAAATTATTCGAGCCTTCGGGTCTTTCCCTCTTATAAAAAAATTGCGAACACGTGAAGTCCTCGTACAGGCATCAGAGTGATTTACCGACATATTATTAGCAAATAAGGAGGCTCTTCTACAGCTCACCCGAGGACATGTAAAAACTTTTTTGAAAGGGAGCAAACACCATACACGCATACAGGATTTCTTTATCTCTCTCCAATCATGAGAAGAAGTAGTTTTTGGAACGTATTTATCAGAAAGTTTTAGAGAGTTTTACCGTGAAAATAAATGATTATTTAGTGAAATACCGACGCTTCAGTTATCAAAAATACTGTCTGCTTATACAGTTGGCATAAACGTTGTCTATAATGTTTGGAAAAAATTAATCATGGCTCATATTGCAAAGTTTGGTGTACCTCCATCGCCTGAAGAAGCACAAAAATATAAAAATTTTATAGTGAGGTTTTGTGCCATGGTTGCGGAATCTCCATCACTCCATGCTATCACGCTAAGATCGATTTTACTCAAGAGTCTACATACCCCTTTTCTTATTGATGATAGCAATACAGTCCAGATAAATATGTCTTCAGAAGAAGCTATATACACTGAATCCGACCAAGTTTTGGGTGGAGATCATCCAGACCGTCCTCTGCGTATTCATAATATCGAAAATCGTTTTTGTCCTGCTCTCACTCTCATACCAAAATTCACTCTCTTATGTTGTGAAATAATTGAAGATGCTTATTCACGAGTATATAATCACGATAATGTTTGACAGAGTTAAAAAATGCG
>CAYUVP010000067.1:0-4422 GCA_964448195.1 uncultured Candidatus Peribacteria bacterium
TGTGTCTGGATTGCTTTTGCAGATCCACCGATGTATTTTTTGTCAGCCATAAAAAAGAAATGAAAAATATAAATTAACCAAAACGAATTTGTTTTGATTCTTCTGTACCAGAAGCATCTTCGACTCCGATAAGTCGGATTCTGTATCCTGTGAGTTGTTCCGCAAGACGGACATTTCCTCCAGATCGTCCAATAGCACGGACTTCGTCTGATTTTGGTACTGAAACATGTGCAACACCTTCTTCATCGAATTGGACATCGAGTACTTGAGCAGGATTAAGAGACTGAGCAACGAGTTCACGAGCATTATCAGTATAATTGATAACATCGACTTTTTCTCCTGAGAGCTCTTCGACGACTGCTTTGACACGAATACCTTTTGGTCAGATTAGAGCGCCAGCAGGATCTACTTCTTCAAACTCTGAGGCAACAATGATTTTAGTCTTAAATCCTGGCTCTCGAACGATTTTGACGATCTCAATAGTACCATCTTCTAACTCTGGCGTTGAGAGCTCAAAGAGTTTTGCAACCAATTGTGTATCTTTGCGGGAGAGAATAATTTTTGGGTCACCTTGCCCCTCATCTTCTACTTTTTTGACGTAGACGTGGAGGCGCATACCAGGGGTGTATTTATCACGACTCACCTGTTCACCTCGTGGAAGAAGAACTTGAGATCCATTGAACTCAACAAACACACGATCATTTTCAACCATATCTACACGTACGTTAACCACTTCACCCTGTTTGTCTTTGAAAATCTCATACACCTTTGCTTTCTCAGATTCACCAATTTTCTGGATAATAACTTGACGAGCAGCTTGTGAAGCAATACGACCAAACACCTGATCATTATCTTTTAAAAAGTCACTTACATCGATTTCGATGATATCTCCAAAATCAAATGCATCAGCATCTTCTCAAAGATCAGCCTTACTGATTTCAATATTTGGGTTCTCCACTGTTTCAACAACAGTCTTTTCTGTCGTTACAGTAATTTCATTACTATCAAAATCGAGCTTTACGTTTACTACATCGTCTTTTGTTCCGTAATCTTTCTTATAGGCAGTACGAATAGCAGATTCTATGATTTCAACGAGGTCTTCTCGGTGCAGTCATCGTTCTGCGGCAATATGATTTATTGCGGCGTCTATTTTTTTGAGATCAAGCATTGTTACAAAAAATAAAAATTAAACATCAGTCAAAGACAGTATAGTGAAAGTCTTGGTAAAAAAAAGAATCTGGATATCCAAATTCTTGCGTTCTTGACTGATTACGGAGAAAGTATAGCAAAAAACAATGAAAAAGCAAAATATTATCATTTCTTCAGACTCGTTTCTCTGATACTCAATACACTTTGGCCATCTGTGATAAAATCATCTTTGAGTGGCCACCAAATGCCAGCAATATTTTTGCTACTCTCAGAAGTTGTATTGTTTGTTGTTGTCCCTGTCCAGCTCAATTACCATGAACCGTGGGTTATTTTCTGAGTATGAATTTGTGACTGTCGTCCATAACGATCATATATCAACATACTTGAATTATCTGTATAAAAAATATACACACCATCTTCGGAATACCTCCCCACTTTCTCTCCTTCAAATGATACTGGAAGTATAAAAGTTTGTTGAGTTTGGCTGTCATAGACATAATTTTTTCCTTTATCAGAAAAAAGATATACCCCCTCAAATGTATTTGAGAAGGAAATTTTTCCCGAAAGAAATGCCTGTTCTTTTTCTGAGAGAGGTTTTGATCGTAGAGACGATAGAATTTTCTCGTCTATGTCTGGTGATATAGTGAGCGTTGGTCGGAGATCAAGAGTGCCATCAGTATCTGCTTGTATAAGAAGTGAATTTGACTGGACTCCAGAAGCTTCTGAGAAATACACTACGCTAGAAAAACCAGATGGAATTCAATCAAAAGTACACCGCTCCTGGCATATTTTTTCCTGAGACCACGGAAGCGTAAAATGAAATGCATAAGGAGTCCCAAAAATAACAAAATCAGTATATACAATCCTCACCTGTGTCGTGATTTTGACAGACATTTTTTCCCCTGTCGGCAAAAGAAGAGTAAGTCTAGATATATCCCAAAAATAAGCCGTCACAAAAAACCATACAGAACTACCTACCATCCCGGCAACGACGATCACCGGAAGCACGAATGAGAAAAATTTATCTCGTAAATAGGAAAAAATCATAGGAAAAATCGGTATTTTGATTAGTATAGTCGAAACACCATGCTTTCAAACCAAATTACATCTCTCCTAGCAGTTGTCCAGTCTGGAGGACAGGCAGCACCAATGCTCCTCTCAGAATCACATGTTTGTGAATTATGGGAGTTGCTCTACGGGCGTGAAATAATGTATCTCGATGACATAGTCGGACAAAGTGTTACTGATTTTCTCTACTACGATTGTGGGAATAGAGATGCCGGCAATCACAAAGTGAAAAATATCCGCGAATTTGCAGAAAAACTCTATCAAAAACCTTCTGGTGATGTATTGTTAGTTGTTTTTCGAAATATAGAAATATTGACTGATGAATCTGCCCATGCATTACTCCGAATATTCGAAGATATACCGCCTCAGGTCTTAATCCTCTTGACGAGTCCATCACCTCAGAAGATCATACCGACACTTCTCTCTCGCACCCTTATTATTGATAGTGAAACTTCTCTTCGTGGAGAAAATCCGATGCAGTGAGCTATTGATGATTTTCTTACAGGAAAACCTGAAACACTTTTTAAGATAACGTTAGCACCAAGTAAAGAATCAAAATTTACTAGAAGTGATGCGCTCTGGATTGTCACAGGTTTGCAAGATGCTCTAGAGTGTGGTAAGATACCTGTGAGGCATGCAAAAAGCATTCTCAAGACTCGTTTTTATCTCGAGACGACCAATACGATAGCAAAATATCTGATTGATCAGCTCCTTATCACTCTTTCATGCGAATAGTCTATAGCATTTTGGCTTTCCTGTTTTCTTTTTCTGCATTTGCTGCGGATGCAAATCGGTCTATTTTTCAGGATGCTCAGTGAAATGGTGTTGATAATGCGACACTACGACAATGAAACATATCTATGGGGCAAATTCCTGGAATTATCATAGCCATTACCAATAATTTCCTCTCTTTTGTCGGATATATCAGCCTATGAGTGATACTCATGTGATCACTCCTCTATGTCCTCGGTGGCGTCAATGAAGAATGGAAAAGCAAAGGGAAAGATGCTATCAAAATGGCCCTGTTTGGTGCAGTTGTATCTTGGTCATGATGGCTTCTCGTAAACTTCCTCATCGATAATATCTAAAAAAAATATATGATAGAAAACTTTTCTTGGTCATTTCAGAGTCAATTTGAGAGAACAAAACAATGGTATGTCATCGCCGCTACTGTGATTATCACCGCTGTTGTAGTGAGTTTTTTGGTTGGAGCCTTTCTCCTCGGTATAGTCCTCATCGTCTTTGCTGGTGTTTATCTCCTCTATGATGTCAATATACATCCGGAAGTGTACGTCAATATAGACACCAGTGGAGTAAAAATCAATCTAGAAACCTATGACTACACTCGGATGAGTAGTTTTCATATCGTCAAAATAGATAATAAACCGATGATGATGCGATTCAAAACTACCATAAAAACTGTCGGAGATGTAAATATCTACATAGACCCTGCTATCGATCTTGACAGCCTCCGTTCATTTTTGCGGACACGCCTGACAGAGAGTCCGGAGATTGATATGTCCCCTATTGATAGGCTCCTCCTTGGATTACGGTTGTAATTTTTTTCACTCTTCATATACTACCTCTCATGTTCGCACTTCTACTCATTGCCGTTAAGGTCATTTCTCCTGAAAAAGGAGGGTAGAATACTGTAAACTTTTTAGTACTTATTCACTCTCCTTACACAAGGAGAGTTTTTTTATGCATCATCTCGATATTGGTGGCTGACAAGAAATGCCTGGCTCCCCATCATCTTCTGTACAAGAAGTGAATTTTAGCGTGCGACAGAGGCTCGATGGTCTCTGGGCAATTCTTGGTACAAAGAGCATAGACTCATTTTCTGAGTCAGATGAACAAGATATGATGTGAATACTAGAAAAGTTGAGCTCAGATAAAAATCTGTGCCAATTAATGCATCAGGAAATACGCAGTGTCAATCATTTTTTTGACGGCATACTCAATGATAGACATCTCTCTGTGCTCGAGCATTTTGTGGTCTACTTTCAATTTCTGCACTACCAAAGTACACAAAAAGTCTCACCTCTCCAAGAAGAATGCAGAGATTTCCTACAATCGCTCTGGATGAGCTACAAGGATGCAAAAGAAAAAGCAATACCAACTGCTGAAACTCAGAATTAGTCTACCATTCTAGATTTCCTGCTGTCTGATATTCTGTGACTTTTGTTTCAAAGAAGTTTTTCTCTT
>CAYUVP010000068.1:0-283 GCA_964448195.1 uncultured Candidatus Peribacteria bacterium
GCTAGCCCTACTTCAAGAAGGGCACATGATAGCCAGAACTGGATCGAATTCTATTACACCTGAGGAGATTCATAGTATATGGGGCGATAGTTTCTGATGGGACTTGTGCCAATGCAGGTGATTACATGATTGACTTGATACGGAGAAAGCTGAAGGCGTCTATGTTCTTAGATCGAGAACAAATGATCTTATAGGAGCGCTTTTAATCCAATGATGAGAATCAACAGAATGGTTTGTGAGTCCGGATTTTCGCGGTCAGCATAAGCTTTTACCTTTACTGATC
>CAYUVP010000068.1:293-4408 GCA_964448195.1 uncultured Candidatus Peribacteria bacterium
CCAAAAAAATCCGAGTAGTCCACTGTATGGTCATCTTCGGTGGAACAGGAGTTTAGGATTGGGGCTCGGGTCTGGTATGGAAGTGCCCACTCAATCACGCCCCCTTTTCAACCATGTTTCTATTGGATGAGAGCCTCCAGAAGTAGAAAATGTAGCAAGACCAGTTTTAGGAACAGTCTCAGGAGAGCATCTCCGTACTTTTGTATGAGCACAGCTCAATCATGCATATTTCACACCACAGATTCTACGCATCTCTGCACAATGTATTTCTTAACTTCTTTTTTATGATACGTTCACTCTGAAATTTCCAAAATACCATCTACATACCTCTCACAGATGAATGACTTGATTGATTTTTACCAGAAGAAATAATCGATCAAAAAAACTTCGAAGCTCAAATGCGGGGTAAATATGGTTTAACTGAAAAATATATTTGATGGTCATGATTTGGTGAGAAGCGACGGTATTTCTTTAATTCGCTCTGATATGATCAAATGGTTCGACAAAAAAGATTTGTGCATTTAGGGGTTGATATTTGGATCAGTGCGGGAACAACACTATATTCTCTGACGAAATGAGATGTTGTCGAGAGAGGATGTGAATGATCTGGAAATTATGGCTGATATGTTGTTATTTTGTATTGAGATAAGTATTTTTTTTATGGTCATCTCGATCCTACTACACTCTGTTGAACGTGAACTATAGAAAGTTGAGAAAAAATTGGAGAAGTAGGGGATCTGACTGTAAACGGTGGGTATTTCGAGCATCTTCATTTTCAGGTGATGACACAAAATGGCTGGGAAGCTGGTTATGCACATAAAGGATATGAGACTGAGAAATGATTTTCTCAAATAGGCTTGTTTGTCCTTAATGCAGAAGAATACTTACCTTATATTATTTTCTAGCGTGTTTTTGAAAATGGCTCGATGATTTTGAGGTACCCATTTGCTCTTTCACGAAAACTCTCAATATTCTGCGGTTTTAGGAGGGCTTTAGTGAGGAGCCGAAAAAGGCATGCTCTGAGCAGTATTTGTTTGGAATTTGGAGGAAGAAGAGAATATGCTTTTTCTCCTCCATTTTCCCAGACAATTGCATCAGCAAGAAGTATAGTTTCTGCATATTCTCGAGGACGACAATCAAGGGAAAAATCTATCACGACTGGTGGAAGTGTGTCATGAAAGAGGATATTGCCACATAAATCGCCATGGATGATTTGGGGTGAGAGAGAAACAGGTTTTAAAAGACCCATTATCTCACTTATAATGCTATATATTTCTGGATGTGTATCCGCTGGGAGTTCTCTTTCTCACCAGACTATTTCGTGTGCTCGTGACCATGGAGAGTCGCTCGGATGCCATCCATCAGGCTTCTGTATGTTTCCGAGGAGGTCATGAAGCTCTTGAGCTATTTTGTATTTTTCAGTGATTCTTCCAGCTACTTCTTTTCCTGCTTCAAAATGTGTACATCACCAGCCATTATAGGTGTAGTATCCGAGAGTGGTACGATGATGATGGGAAATACGAAAATTCGTAGGTTTTAGTTGATTTACTATTTCTGAGATTCATTCGTAGGACTCTTCATGGGGTTTGAGAACACCATCTCCCGCTCTCCAAGAGTTTCCTTGGCCACCCAGAAGTGGTATGGCATTGTGCGGGAGTGAGAACGCATCGAGGACATCAGGAGGTATCATCTAGCGAAATAGTTTTCTGATGCGGCTGACGCATTGAAGTAAAAAAAGTGTAGTAGGTTTGAAAATGATAACTTGTTCACTCGGCCAATGTTTCTTTTCAGGATTAAATCGGAGTTTAAATTCTGTGACACCTGCTAGTTTTCCTTTTCCATCTCCAGAAATTCCGAGAAAATCATAGATTTTGCAACCTCGACTTATTCCTTCGCGAATAGCATCCCACTGGAGGAGATAAGTCGCCATATCACGACGAATAGCTGTATCGCTGGAAGAAGCACCATAGTAATAAATAGCTGTATCATCCCAATACGCAAAAATGCCCGCAGCATGAAGCATACCGTCTTTTTCTGCGACGAGAAGTCCTCCAGCATTGTGTGATTCTAGTGTTTCGACGAAGTGTCTGTAATACGTAAGAGAGTTGTGGGAAAAATTATCACGTTTAGTGGTTTCATCGAGAAGATCAAAAAAAGCTTCCAAATACGTTTTTTCATTATACATATCTGATCATTTGACCCATTTTGTTTTCAATCAACGCTTTTCCGTGAGACGGATATTATATCGTCCCTTTTCTGCAAAGCTTGCCATCAGTTCTGTTTCTGGAAGAGTCAGATTGAGGAGCGCAGTGACTGGCTCTATAAATCTCCGAAAAGGTGCTTCATTCTTCATTCTTCATTCTTCATTCTTCATTTCACGCAGTGGCTCTAACTGTAAAAATAGATCATATGGAGTTACTATCTCTTCTTGTAATGATTGTAGAAAGTCTTTGGTAATTATTTCTCCGTTTACGCCGAGAATATAGAGACCTGTGTATTTTCTCCATATTTTTCTTCGTTCTATAATTATTTGAACTGTATTATCTGAAGCTATGATGACTTCTGCCTGATTGGTTTTTGTGAGTATATCGACCCAGAGAGGTGATTGCCAAAAGCTCCCACACGTCGGTTCCGGCATCTCTGTAGTATGTGTCTTAATTATATTATTAAAAATGAAACTTGACATAATGTAAAATATGATTCATAATATGTGAGTAAAGTTTTACTTCTTAGCTTTCCTCTTATGTCAGTACACGCTTTTCATACACCATATACAATTCAGGTTCGAAAGCAATACCACGACAGACTGCAAGTAATTATCTCGGGAGAGCTCGACGAGACAAATACAGATGAAGCATTTGCAAGTCTCAATAACACTCTCGAAAAAAAGCAGGATTACAATCGTATAGATTGTGATTTCTCAAAACTCAGTTATACAAACTCGACGACACTGGCATATTTGACTGAATTTATCGCTCGTGCACATAGAAAGGGGAAAACTATAACCTTTCAAAAGGTACACCCAAAAACACAGTATATATTTGATATGATAGGTCTCTCAAAAGTAGTTGATTCTCCAGCTTAGTAAGAGAAAAGGTGAAACTGAGAAGAGTGGATGTGTAATCCGCTCTTTTTATTGTTGCAGAAGATATTTCTTCCTCTCAGTTTCGTCCATTTTCTCAATAGCATATCGGAGCATAGTACGAGGCATTTTTGGAGCGTATTGATCGAGGAAACCACGTAATTCATCCATCGAACAACGTTTACCAACTTCACGGAGCATCCATCCAACAGCTTTGTGGATGAGATCATGTTTGTGGGTGAGCATTCTCTCGGCGATATATATGGTGAGTTTTCCATTTCCTTGTTTAATCTGATAAAATGAAGCGAGGACGATGATACGATTGATCCAGAGATTGGAGCTCGCGATGCACTTCGTGATAAAATCGACTCGTTCTTCATGGCTCAGCTCGTGCTGGATATAGGGTCCGATAATATGTTCACTTGATGTATCGATGAGGTCCCAGTTATTGATGCCTGAGACATGTTGCATATAAAATCGTGCTAATTCGGAGAGAGGACATTTCTTTTTCTGTGCAAAATAGACCAGTATCAAAACACCAGCGAGACGGACTTCGTGATGTTTATCTGAGAGGAGTATATCAATATCGTCGAGAGTCATTTCGGGAGCGTATTTCTTCACGAGTCCACGCGTCTGGGGGACAGTGAGACCGAGAAATACATCACCTTCTCCATATTCTCATTTACCTGTCTTGAAAAATCCCTGATAGATGTGTATCTTTTCAGGGTTTTTGAGGGAATGAATTTCGGAGGTGAGGGCTTTGACAGACATTACAGAGGCTTAAAAATGCTCCACTTGTAACCAAACGGATCACGAATAGTGCCAGAACGCATACCCCAAGTTTGATCGGCGACAGGGGAAACCTCTTCTGCACCAGATTCAATAGCTTTTGCAAAAACTTCGTCAGGATTTGCTACTTCTATACTGATAGACATATGAGCACCACCAAGTGTTCGAGGGCTATTCACTCCAGGAATACAGAGCTCTTCACAGCAAAATATGAGTGTCTCACCGAATCGGAGATTCGCATGGT
>CAYUVP010000069.1:0-2492 GCA_964448195.1 uncultured Candidatus Peribacteria bacterium
TTGCTGCTTCGATATAGAGTTGTCCTGACTGAGAGAGATACATCTTCTCACCATTGACATGTTCTACTTCATAGAGTTCTGTTGTTCCTTCGCAGGCACTTGGTGTGAAGATTGGGGCATCGATTTTGAGGACATCATTATCTCGCATCCAGTCATAGGTCGCATGAATAATAGTATCACGAATGCGCTGAATTGCCCACTGAGATTGCGAGCGGAGATAGAGATGACGATGATCGAAGAGAAAATCTGGACCATGATCGTCTTTTGTCCCAATTGGGTAATCATGTGTCTGTGTATAAATCTGAAATCATCGTACTTGGAGCTCATATTCTTCTTTTTTTGGATGTTTAGAGACTTCACCTGTGAGGCTGAGAGACGATTCAAGTCCGAGTGCTGTAATCTCAGCAAATGCGGCTTCACCGATGTGTTTTTCTTCTATGACGCACTGGATAAATTCCGTACCATCGCGGAGCGAGATAAAGGCGATTTTTCCTGATGAGCGAATTTTATCGACCCAACCAGAGAGCGTGACAGTCTGTGTGACTGTATCTGAATTGATGTGTTTTATGAGCATAGAGAAAGATTATTCAAAATCATAAAAATGCAAAAAAATCCCCTTCCAAAAATAGAAGAGGATTACAGGCAATGTATTGATTTATTAAAATAAAGCTGCGATTTCAGCAATATTCTGAGAACCTCTCTCCAGTTTTACTTTATTTTTATTTGCATCAAGAGTAACAATAGTATGTTGCCCAGTAACACCATATTTTTTCTTGAGTTCAGTACTTGAATCATAATCAACTTTAAAGACGACGACATCACTTGGAATAGTTTCATTTGAAAGAGTTTGGTGAAGTTCTTTACAAGAAATACACCAAGAAGCATGGAAAAAGAGTGCCACTTTTTTACCACTTGCGAGAGCAGAATCTACACCTGCAGAAGAATACGTCGTATATCCAGCTACTTTTGGTGAATCTTTTTTCATCATGGCTGAATCATCTTTTTTCATAGTATTACCTTCTTTTTTCATCATAGCAGAATCATCCTGCTTATCCATTACATCATCTTTTTTCATCATAGCATCATCCTTCTCCATCATTTCCTTTTTATCTTTCGCCATCATTGCATCACCTTCTTTTACCATAGCATCCATCTTTTTCTCACTCTGACCAGGTAATTCACAACTAGAGAACAACACGACACTTGCGAGAGCAAGAGAACCGATAACAGTCTTTTTCATAAGAGAAAAATAAAAAAATAATTAGTTTCACGTCGTTTCGGACTGCCTTGATAGCTATTATTTTACGCTCGCAATATATTCACCGTATCACTCTTTTTCCATATGAGCGAGTGGAACAAATCGCAGAGCGGCAGAATTCATACAGTATCTCTTTCCTGTTGTTTTTGGACCGTCATCAAAGACGTGACCAAGATGAGACTCACCATATTTGCTCTTCACTTCTGTTCGGGGATAGAGGAGTTTATAATCTGTCTTTTCTACAACAAAATGAGGATTAATAGGACGGTCGAAACTTGGCCAACCAGTACCGGAATCATATTTATCGCGAGAGCTAAAGAGGGGCTCACCTGTAACAACATCGACATAGATTCCAGCTTCATGATTATCCCAGTAGGCATTTTCAAACGGTGGCTCTGTTCCCTCTTGTTGTGTCACGCGGCAAGACTCTTCGCTGAGAGTACTGCAAATTGTAGCATTATCTGGCTTGCGATATTTCTTTGCAAACTCTGCATCTTTTCCTGCAATCGCTTCTCTTTCCTCTTCTGTCCAGTTTTCATCTATAAATGCTTCCCTACCTGAACCTTTTTTGTAGAGAGAATAATGGAGTGATGCCTTTTTATAATACTCCTGGTGGTAATCTTCTGCTGGGTAAAAACTCGTAAATGGAAGGATTTTTACAGCAACGGGTTTATCAAACTTTTTTGAGTTACTGAGTACTTGTATAAAGTTTTGTGCAATATTCTTCTCAATCTCATCACTATACCAAACAGCCGTTGTATATGGTTCGCCTCTATCTGCGAATTGTCAGCCATCGTCGGTCGGATCTATCTGGTGAAAAAATATTTGAACCAATCGATCATATGAAACCTTTGTGGGGTCATAGGTGACTTTGATAGATTCACGGTGACCAGTTTTTTTACCAAGCACCTGTTCGTACGTAGGATGCTCTACGTGACCCCCTGCATACCCAACAACAGTTTGAAGAACACCTGGCTCAGCATCAAATGAAGGCTCAAGACACCAGAAACATCCACCAGAAAAAATCACCGCTTTGGCATTTTCAGGAATAATAATTGATTGTGTATTCACATTTTTTTGGCTAGGAAATAGAGAACAGCTCGCTAGAATTACGCTGATAAATATGGGAATAGTGAGAGAGATAAAGTATTTCATTATGGGAGATTTATTTGACAAATAGTATTTTATAGATAAATTCATGCGAATTATTATTTTTTAATTATTGTATATGAGT
>CAYUVP010000069.1:2592-4374 GCA_964448195.1 uncultured Candidatus Peribacteria bacterium
AAAAGTAAAAGCGTGTAAGCGAAGTCCATCGCTTGCTCGTATTCTTATGATCTGGTCTGGTGTAAAATCAGATGTATCAAAGAGGTTGTAGAGGTTGTCTCGTGTGACAGTAATAGTCTTTGAACTGATAACCTGATTCTGAGAATTAAGTGCCTCTACGATTATTTCTCATGTCTGAGATTGAGACGAGACAACGAGATGGACTGACCTTGCTGCGAATCTCAGGATAAGTGCAGTATGTTCTCAGAGGCTCTCTATATATTCAGGTGTGACTTTCCACGGTCCTGAGAGTGTCCACTCATTTATTTTCTTCAGTTCCGTTGTGAAAAATGATTGTGGTCAGTCAATAAAATTCCCCTGCTCAAAAACCATATTTTTTGCTCTCGCAGAACCGAGGTAAGTTTCTGGTGTTTTCTGTCGTCATATTTTTTCTGTTTCTTTTTCTAATTCTTTTTTTGCTCAGAGAAGCTCTTGAATTTTTTGTTCTGTTTCAGCGTATTCACCTTCTCAGAAATGTTTGTAAACAATGTTTCATTTTTGATCTATCAGATACTTTGCTGGCCAGTATTTATTATCATACGCATTCCAGGTTTTGAAATCATTATCAAGAGCAACTGGATACTTTATGCCTGCACCTATGACAGCTTTTTCGACATTTTTTCGAAGTTTCTCAAAGGCAAACTCTGGAGCATGAAGTCAGAGAATCACGAGTCACTCACTCGCATACTTCTCATGCCAGGCATTGAGATATGGTTGAGTCCTCTGACAATTGATACATGAATACGTCCAGAAATCGACGAGTACGACTTTACCACGGAGTGATGCAAGTGTAAGAGGGTTTGAATTTATCCATTCTGTTATACCAGTTATCTCAGGCGCATCTCAGATATCCATGAGTACTCCAGATTCAGTCGGATTTTTCGGCATACAATTTCCCCCACTACACATCATGTCACCATCTGCATCTTCTTTGAGTACTTGTGTATCTATCTTTTCATTGAGTCATTTTTCTAGCTGTGAAAGAAACGAAAAGTTCCCATTTTCAACAACATAAGTTTGTAAGTCTTTGATAGTACCGAGTGTGACGAAAACACCTACCACAACAATAATAATTCAGAGAATTCTCCGAAAGAGTCCACTTGGATTTGCAAAGAATGAAAATTTTCAGAGGATACTACGTCCAAAGAGTGTCACGAGGAGAAGTATAAGGCCAAGCCCAATAAAATACGCTGTGAGACCAATCAACCCAGATACGATATCAAGTGGAAGAACAGTTGCGAGGAGGAGAGAGTAAGTAGGATTACAGCTACTAAAGACGGGACCAAGTGCTGCTCCGATACCAATAGGTCACCAGATTCATTCTTTTTCGGACGCATTTTGAAGTGAATTCTGAGACCAATGCTCTATTCCTGATTTGACGACAAACCACGACCAGATAGATGGAAATACCAAAGTTATTCAAAATAAAACAAGCAATCCTCCTGAAATATAATCCCATACTTTTGGTTCAACTGTTATCAACAATGTAGATGCTTTTAGCAATATCGTAAAGAACATCAACGATACTATGAGAGAAGCGATGATAATATAGGGTCGTTTACGAGATGTCCCCGCGAGACCACCACCGAGAATGACTGGGAGAAGTGGGAGAACGCACGGTGCGAGGACAGTGAGTACACCAGCAAGAAAAGATATAATGATAATTGTCGACATATTATTTTATAAGAGATGAAAGAATCGGGAGGAGTTTTTTTACGAGAGTATTTTCGTGGTTGAGGGAAT
>CAYUVP010000070.1:0-4325 GCA_964448195.1 uncultured Candidatus Peribacteria bacterium
CTGTCGTGATATGGTCGAAGTGTTCCCAGACTTGTGTTTGCGTGACTTCACCTAATTTGATGGCTTCGAGGATTTCGACGAGGGAGGCAGTAGAGAGGTTCATAAGAGAGACAATAGAAAAGGGGAGAGACTCCCGCACGAGATGGGCTTAGTATAGGAAATTTTTGGAAATGTAAAAATGACCTTCTTGGGCCATTGACTTTTATGATATATTTGACATTAAAATATTTCTACTAGAATAAAGCGCGTATATAAATACACTCTATGAAACTCGGTTATAAATTATGAATGGTAATGGCAGCGGCAGTGACAATAGCAGGATGTGGTAATACGGAAGCAAAACAAAAAGAAATTCGTGATCGAGTCGCAGCAGAGATGGCTGAAAAAGCTCGACTTGACCATGAAATAGATGATGGGAGATCACCAGAAGTTTCACGGGAAACAGTTAGACTTCATTTACTCAGAATTAAACATTTGAGAGAAGGTGTAAAAGAGAAGTTACCAAGAAAAGAATAAAAAAAGATTTTAATAAAAACCCTCACGAGATTGTGAGGGTTTTTTCTTTATAAGGAATCAATATTAACCTGTGATTCCAGTGCTTGAATTTGCTTTTTGTATTTCTACGAGAGTGATTTCAAAAGTGAGATTTTCTCCGGCAAGAGGGTGGCTATTTTTGATCTTCACTCTTACTCAAGTACTATCCTGAGAAGTTATAGTGTATTTTGTACGAAAGAGTCCTACAACTTCTTCACCATTGACAGACTGTATTGTGATATCTCCTGAATCTGTTGGATAGGTAGTTCCGATAACAAGAGTTTTACCGTAGAAGAGTGCGCTTGGGTTATTTATCTCTACAACAATCTCAGCATCTCGTATTTCTAGTATCTTATAGGTCGCTCATGTTTCAGAGATTGTTTTCCCTACTGTAAGAGTACCAAATGATGCCTTTGCTTGATCTTTTGTGATGACTTTTGTGCCTGTACCGAGAAGAACAGTTTTGTCATAAGTAAACGCTTGTTCTTTTTTGAGTTCTTCAAATTCGGCAGGAGTGAGAGTTTCTTCTAGGTATGTTTCTCCAAAGTAGTTTTTTGCAAGGACACGAACACTCTTAGTTTCTCCTATTTTCATGAGTTTTACCGCTTGCTCGATTTCTGAGTAGACTTGTTTTTTATCTACTTCAAAAACAGTTTCACCGCTATCTGATATTTTCCCACTGTCAGAGTTTCTCTTGTATGAGACAAGGACAGTGTCTCCTGTTTTTGGGACAAGGCTCGTCCTGCTACCTGTCATTCTTGTTTTTGTGAGGTTTGTATTACTCACAGTAGACTCTATGAGTGTTCGGTATTTTTCGAAATACTGAGGTGTGAATGCAAAGAGGATTTCGTAGACACGTCCATTCTCTGGTACAAAATAGGTATAGTTCTGTGTCTTTGTGCCCTCAATGATGGATTCGTGGTGAAAAATCTTACTCAGATAAATCTGACCAGGTTTTTCTGACAAGATTACTCCTTGTTCTGCATCTTGAAATGAACGTCGAGTATTGTCATACCAGTTTCCGAGTGTGATGTCGAAAGTGTATTCTGAGATATATACTCTCATCTCGCCGTCTGGCTGATCAAAATAGACTCAGTTTCCACTCTCTATTATTGTCTTTTCCCAATCACTCGGTATCTGGAGGCTCAGATTACCAGTCTTGTATTCTTCGGTTGGTGTACATCCAGCCTGGCTCTTGTCGATTTGTTCTGGATTACTGTTCGCGTAATCTCGGACTGTCGCTACAAAGTAAAAGAAATCACCACGGGTAATAGGTTTGGACTGATTTTTTAAATCTATCTGCACACCAGCCTCACTAATTCGAGCAAGGATACGTTCACGATCATTTGAACCTGAGAGCGCATGCCCAGGATTGATACAGCTTGACTTGAGAGACATAACTGCTGCCTCAAAGTAGCTCACCTTATCTCTTGGACGGAAACGAGTATTTCTCTTATCTACGATACCCGCATCTGCTGAGAGCTCAACAGCACGACAGACCCATCCTTCACTGACGTCAGCAAACACTCCTCTACAAGTATATCCATTATCTTCTGAAGGAACTACTCCAGATGCTTTGCCTACAACAGCGATAGCTTCTTGTCGAATAATTGGTTTGAGTAATTGATAATTCTTGGTATCGCTTTGTTTTGTGATAATCCCTTGGTCTGCCAATGATTCAGCTGCACCGAGAGTTCCTGAGAATGCAAATACTGCTGAGGATGTCACGAGTTGACTCGCAAGCAAAATACTCGCCGTTATATGGGAAACTGTTTTTTTCATGTGATAAAAATAAAAGTTAAGTGGAGAGAGTATAGAGAGGTAAAATATAAATACAAATAGATGTCTCTATTTAGTCGAATTGAGATATATTTTTTGTTTTTTTGTAGAATGTGCAAAACCTCCTCTCTGCCTTTTATAGAGCAATTTTTGTACATTTATTTCCAATAAAAATAGATAAAAAGATATGATATTTATAGTAAAAACTATTGTATTATTATAGATAAAAATATTATAAATTTATAACAATATTTAGTTTATTTTATAACGTTTAGGGCATATATGGATTTTGACAAAATAGTTCACAAAATGAAGAAAAGCTGACAAAAACTATGGTCTATTGCCGATATAAATAAGTACTGTGAGACTCGATTAAAGACAGTGGAAAAATACAAACCCTACAAACTCATTCATAGATTGGTCTCAATTGGAGTTCTGGTATCTATACGTAGTGGCATCTATATCTGGAATGGAGGAGAAAAACTCGATCCAGAGGATTTTTATTGGCCACTTGTGAAAAAAATTATTGCTGAGAATTATCTAGGAAAGGGTATCGTGATAGGGGAGAAGGCGTTGGCATTGGGGCTCCGAGACTATTCACTTCCTGAAACTCTCTCTGTGGCTGTGCCAAAGAACGCTGGACGTCTGACCCTCCTCGCCGACTATCTCATTATCTCCCAAGATATACGAACTAAAAAAAAGACTCTCTATCCTCTCATAAAAAAATACGCTACAAAAGTTTCTCTAGAAAAAACAGATATATATATCACTTCACCGGAACACGCACTTTTGGAAGCACTTACGATTCGGCCAGCTTCAGATATAGCTGATACCACATTAGTGGAGCGATGGCTCAAGAAGTATTGAGATTCTCTTCGGGAGTCTGTTTTTGCTGAATTTATACTACACAGATATATCTCTGCATCAAACCGTCTCAAGTATCTCGCCCATGATCTCAATTTAATGCCTCTCTATGAAATGATGGTGAGACTGATAGATATCTATGGTAAATGATGTCATCTGAGTCGGGATTTTTTATTGGGGAAAAATTCGGAAAGATAACCAAATATACTTCTCTTCTTGAGATTTGAAGATTAACTGTATTATTATTCTATGGAAATTGAAACAAAGATATTTAATATCAAAAAAATAAGAAAGGTCTTAGATAAAAAGAAAATCAAGCCAGAAAGAGTAGCTGATATTATGGATTTTTTATTCTCTCTTGAGCATTTCTCACCAAAGAAGTGGAACTATGAGCATGCAGTAGGGAAGAAGTCAGGATACCTCAGTCTCGGAGACGTGTCTGTGGAAATACCGCATGAAGAAGCGCTCCGAGACATTGAAGATTTTTGTGAAAAAAGATATGGAAAAGGCTCAAAAGTCAGACTGAGACTCGTGGATACAGTTCCATATATCACGATTAAATGACCAAAGAAAAAAAATAAGGGCATAAAATCACGTGAAGAAATAGAGACAAAAATAGGGTCTCTCTCGGCGATGATGCAAATACTCCTGATGTCTGGAGCCGTCCTCGAAAAAAGCATAGCACGAGTGCGAGAAACATATCATATACCGCATTACAAGCATGCTGAACTCGTTATTGATCGTCTCGAATCAGCACACGATGCTCTGGAATATGCAGAAATTGAATGTGGTTCAGAAAAAGAACTCATGACAATTCTTGAGGACGTTTTCCATATTAATCCTGCAAATATATCTGACGAAGGCGTCACAGATTTACATGCAAAAAAAATGACAAAATCCGTCTCTCGTCGACTCACAGCACTTGAGGAAATGGTGGAGGATTAGGTATCACTTGAACTCGTTCGATGTCCCATATATAAAAACAAAAAACTACCTTTCGGTAGTTTTATACTTTATTTTGGAGCGGACGATGGGACTCGAACCCACAACAACCTGCTTGGAAGGCAGGAGCTCTAGCCAATTGAGCTACGTCCGCATACAAAGTAGAGGCATTGTAGTGAGAGAGGTGATTGTGTCAAAAAATTTTC
>CAYUVP010000071.1:0-4259 GCA_964448195.1 uncultured Candidatus Peribacteria bacterium
ATAATACACTTTCTTATTTTGGGATTTTTCTTGTAAAAAATTTTTGAGAAAAGAAAATTCTTGGGATTTTTTTAAAATATTTTTATACATTGCCCTCAAGATCTGAATAAGTAATTCTATTAATACAATTTAGAAAGAAAAGCCAATAATGCAAAAATTATCGAGGAAGCCTATTTAGTATTTTATACTTTGGGGTATGCCTTGGGAGGAGTATATTTCCCGATTCAAACATATTATCACCTATGATTTTACCCTGAAAGATAGTAGGCTTATTGAGAGCCATATGCGCCTGTCATTCTCTACATTCCAAATTTTGGCATTTCAATTGTACCAACCATACCTCATTATTTGGAGCAGAACCTACAACATTATCTCCATCTATACTGGAAATACGAAGTGGCAAAAAACCATCTTCCGGTCGAGGTATTCGATGAGAAAATCAACGTCGAAATTCTCTATAAGGTTTTGCAAATCTCTGTATTTGACGATCTCACCAATGAACAGTATGGGTACGATAAAGTAACCACCCTCCAAGGAGAGAACCGAGTATAAGAGAAAGCGCTATAACACCGGTATTAAACCTATATCATCGTTCTGTTCTGGAAAATAAAAAATACCCAAATGTGAAAGCAAAAACCATACCAATACCCCAGAGATACGGAAGGGCTTCTATCCAATTATTTTCACGCATTTCCATCCAAGATAAATACACTCTCTCGGGAAGAGAAAATTCAAACAACATGTAACCAAAAGCAAAGGAGCCTAAAATAATGGTACTAATACCCGTTGCCCAGAGGCCTATGTGCAATAATACGTATTGCCAACGAGGACGAGGACGAATATTTTCAGATTGAATATGAGCCAATACGGAGTCTCGAAGTTTAGGCATAGGTAAAAAGGTGAGAAAATTGTGGCTCTTGTGTTTGAGCAAGAAAATGTTTTTTTGCACGACTAATCAGAGTTCAAACAGTATTTATAGGAATCTGTAAGATATCACTAATTTCCTCATAAGTTTTCTCTTCGAGATATGCAAGAACCAAAACAGTTTTATATTTTTCAGGAAGTGAATGAATAATGCCCCTGACAGCCTTTTTTTGTTCCTCAGAAGAAAAATTCAGAGCTATATCTTCATTGCTAGCCAAGATTTCAAGAAGAGCCTGATTATTTGTGTCTTCTGAGTCAAGACTTATATGATTTTTGCGAGTATTTTTTCGTAAGTAGTCGATTGCAAGATTATGTGCTATTCGGTATAACCAACTAGAAAATTTCAGCCTTGTATCAAAACCATTAAGAGAACGATATGCTTTAATAAAAACCATCTGTCAGAGATCTTCTACTTCTTGGTCAGAAGAACCAGTGATTCTGTGAAGATAGCGCAATATTGGCGCTTCAAAACGATCAATGATTAACGCATATTGATCAGGGTGTTTTAAAGTTTTCTGGACGAGGTCAATATCGGAGAAATTTTCTGGCATGGGAACAGTATAGAGAAAAAATATGAAAGAAGAACTCCTCTCATGTATGAGAGGAGTTCCAAAAGAGATAATTACTCTCCTTGTTTACCGTCACCCAGTGGACCATGTCCACGCATTTTTCCACCCATCATTTTACCTTCACCAACCATACGACCAAACCCTGGAGCATCTGCATAAGGGAGTTTGCCATTTGCCTTGTAATAAACAACCAACGTATCGAAATGTTTCTGAATCTGAGCATCTGATAGGGTATGATTATCACCATCGGGACGTGCGTGGTTAGAATCTATTTGTGCTTTTTTCGCAGTCATAAAAGTTTTAAATGCTGAAAAATCATTATTTTTAACAGCTGTTTCTATTGCTGTCTGATTGACAACACGAGCCTTGTGTTCTGTGACCATCTTCTGAAATTCAGCCTCACTAGGAATCTGAGCTATCATCGCATTTTTAAATGCCGCATAATCACCTGCTGTTATGGCATTTTTTACAGTTTTTTGTTCTGTTGTCTTTTGCACCATCTCAGCAAATTGTGCCTCTGTAATTTTTACTTTTGCCATATCAGGAAGACTAGCATAATTATTTGCCTCTACAGCTGTTTTGACAGCAAAAAAATCAGGACGATTAGCTTTACCAGAAACAGCAGCAAAAGTGAGGGAACCGAGAAGAACAGTTGCAACACTAGCGGCTACAAGGACATTTTTTGTATTCATACAATAAGTTGAGAAATTAAGAAGAAAAGCGAAAGCAATTCAAGTAAAGCAAAGAAAGAGGAGAAATATAATAAAGATATTTCGAGTAGATGGAGAGGATTATGTATTTATGAGCGAGCTCAATACGATGAATCCATAATTTTTAATACTTTCCATTGCCCTACATGAGCTATTACGCAAAATGAATTTAATTATTTCAGAAATCTATCACCATGACCCCATCATCTTCATCTGTTTGTATTATTTCGTAGCTAATATTCCTAGACTCGAGATATTCATGAAAACCATCCATTTTTGAACGATATTTGATGGCATCATCGAGAATTATAAGCCCCCCATCTGATAAAAGTGGGAACGAAAGATCAAAAAATTCCCTCGTCATACGAAAGGCTCCATCAATAAATATAAAATCAAATTGTTTTTTTGGTATCTGTGTTATCTTACTTTTAGGATTGGAGCAGATAACCTCAAACTCTCCTACCTGAAAAGCTGACAGCAATTCACGTGCATCAGCATAGTAGAGAGAGAAAAATCCTATCTCTATCTGGTAAATCTCAGAAGTCACTTTAGGTCAAAACTCAGCTGGTATATATTCTTGGATTTGGTGCTCTTGAAGAGCGTTAAATGATGTCAAATTATGCCTCAATTCCTCAAATGCATGACGTGAACACTCAATTGATGTAATTCGAGCTTTTGGGCAAGAAAGAGCGAGCATCATGGTAGAAAAACCATTAGCCGGACCTATTTCAAGGATATTTTCGATATGTCTGGATTGGATTTTTCTTTGGAGAAAAAGTGCTGTATTCCATGATACATTTGGTATATTTCTCTTCTTCCCTGTGGCCTTCATAGCCTCGAGAAAAATCTCCATTTGTGGAGATACATGAGCTAGTATTTTTATTTTTGACTCATCATCGTACATGGTATCATGCTAGGGATTTGCAAAAAAGGTCAAATTCTGATACGATAAACATATGCAAAATTCAACAAAGATAGGAAGTGATAACGCCCTCGAGGATTATTTTCTCGACTTACTAGTCAATAAACACATTATTGATCATGAAATACAAGACCTCCTGGATGTCATAGAAAAAAGTATACTCCACCCTGATTATCAAATATTAATAAAACGGATACTTTTTGGGAATAAAAATGTTTACATGGAAAACTGGGGGACGCTTGCCTCCAGTTTGGAGGATATAATAAAGAGTATAGACATTCGATGAACTAATATAAAAGATTATGGTATAGTACTACGCATGATGATTTCAGTCATAGAAGAAGTATTTGATGTCGGGGATGAATATTTTCACGATTTTCTGATTTGTGAAGAAAAAGAAGATATAGAACATAGACTCATCCTCCTCATGAAGCGTATTCTCGATTATGTGGAGGCTGGTCTGTGAGATATTTTACAAAATACAAAAAATCTCGATACACCCGTAGATGGATATCAAAAAGATGAATATATAGTGATAAAAACAGCTCTAGAAAAATATCCAACAGAAATTATGAAGTCTCAAAAAATAGGTATCGAGAAGCTAAAAGTAGAGGTAGATTCTGTCGCACTCAAGATCCAAACAAGAAAGAAAAATCTACGTCGCTTAGGAGCATAATTTGCTTAGAAGAGAAAAATTCTTACCCTTGTGCTAAAAGTATGAGCATATATACAATTACATGATGAATACAAACCACTGGAGAAATCCAGGTCAGTGGTTCCAAAAATGCTGCACTTCCAATGATTGCTAGCACTCTTTTCTTTGAAACAGCTGAACTGACGAATGTACCAGATATTTCCGATACACATCTCTTGAAAGATATATTTGAGAGCCTGGGTTCAAAAGTAACTTTTCAAAACAATATATTTACGGTCGATAATACTCACTTATCTCTGTCTAATATCAGACAAGATCTATTTAAAAAAGCACGCGCAACCTACTATCTCATACCGCCACTCCTCGCTCAGTTTGGTGAAGTTAATCTCACTTATCCTGGCGGATGTAGTATAGGAAAACGTCCTATTGACGGTATAGTTCGATGACTTGAGCAACTCGGATACGCGAGTACCCAAATC
>CAYUVP010000072.1:0-4149 GCA_964448195.1 uncultured Candidatus Peribacteria bacterium
GATGTAATCCAAAGCCTGAGATGTGTTTTGTGAAGGGATAGTTGATATTGGTTGACTCTTCTGGTATTTTTTCTATACTCCTAGGGTTTTTTCTCATTACCTTATTTATGGCAAATTTTATCAAAGATTCAATGGCAGAACTCGAGCACGTCGTCTGGCCAACCCATATTGAAACAAAGAAATTTTTTCAGGCAGTTGTAAGTATTATAGCTGGAATGGCTCTTTTTACATATCTCATCACTCTGATATTTAGTAATGGTATTTTTGGACTCCGTACACTCATTCATGCACCAAAGACAGCAGATCTAAGTGGTTCCCCAGTAGCAAGCGCTGAAGCTAACATTGGCATAAATCCAATTGAAGTAACAACGGAATGAGGCAAAAAAGTCCAGGTAACTCCTGTAGCAGTTCCAAAGAAATAATTTTTTAATCTCCTCACATGTCAAAACTCTTCGCACCAAAACCAGAATGGTATGTCATCCGAGTTATATCTGGTACAGAAGATAATGTTCGTACATCTATGATGCAGCGACGAGAGATGTTTAATCTTGAAAAATATATCCTCGATTGTTTTGTGCCACTCCATGATGTCGTCACTCTCAAGAAGTGAGGAGGATCAACAAAGACAAAGAAAAATGTCTTTCCTGGATATATTCTCGTCAAAATGATTGTCACAAATGAATCATGGTATGTCGTAAGAAATACGCCAAATGTTACAGGATTCCTCGGTGCTGGCACAACTCCAGTTCCCGTATCAGAAGCTGAACTCCTCCGTATACAATGAATGGTTGATGAGAAAAATGCAGAATATAAGACACCAGTAAAAATCGGCGATTATGCGACTATACTTGCTGGATCATTCGCTGGTAGTGAAGGGAAAATAGTCGAAGTAAATGAGAAAAAAGGGACGCTAAAACTCACTATCAATCTCCTCGGTCGTGATACTCCCGTAGAGCTCGAATTCTCACAGATAAAAATCAAACATTAATTTTTTGTTTGCAATTTCCATAGTATCAATAGAGTAGTGCCAGTCGCCGGGGTAGCTCAGTGGTAGAGCAGAGGCCTGAAAAGCCTTGTGTCGGTAGTTCAATTCTACTCCTCGGCACCAAAAAATATCAAACCTCTCAATTTTTTGAGAGGTTTTTTGAAAATACAATCCAAATCCCCCTGCACAGAATAATTAGTCCTCTTAGAGCAAAAATGAACACGAGATAAAACTTAAAACTCACAAGCTCATCCTGTGAAATTTTGTGGCCTACGTAGTATAGGCGGGAGATTATTAGAATTCAGACTCAGGTATTCCAGAGACACGCTGCATGTCTCATTACCATCATTGAGCATCATACGAAATCTTTCTAGGTCTTGCTCTACAGCCTTATTACTCGTACCAACAACTGACACAAAGCTAAGATCTTGGAAGTATTTTCTATTTAATAAAAGTGCAGGGCTCAGAGCAATCCCATCAGCAGAAGTCAATGAACCTCATCGAGTATTGTAGCTATAGATTCTCCCACGGATTATGAGACGTTTATTCAGAATATTTACATCTGTGATAGAATTCTTAATAGATCCACTGACTGCATTGAGAATTGATCCGTCAGCTATGAGAATGGCATCAATAGATGTCACACTCGGATCTATGAGGATATTTCCTCCAACCCCATTTGCATTTTTTCGTGCTATGATAACCAGAGTTCTATTAGTCCCGCTATAATCGATATTAGTATTTATCTGAATATTTTCCCCTTCTGCAAATACAGTCTTGATACCTGTACCAGTTGGAGACGTAGTAATTTTTCGAACATTCGTCAATGTAGTAGCATAGGTTGTAGGAGCAATTCCAGAATTATTGCGGAAATAATAATAACCAGAACTATTACCCGTAGTAGTTCATTTGATAAACGCAGGTTTATCCCACTGCACATCTACAGTAATGACTGGATCTAATTGATTCACAATAAGTGAGTTGATATTGGTCGATAATAAAGAGTGAAAACAAGCAGCATTACTAGTAGACTCTGAAAGGCTATATCAGTATTTTTGACCATCTGTTAATAGTACGGGAGTATTATAGAGTCTCTGGGCAAGTGGTATTTGATAAGTACTCAGAGTAGGAATAGTTGGCATATTCGTAGCAGAGAAACATCCGACGAGTTCGCTCGGATAAACTCAACGTGTGACATTACCAGCATTGTCTTGGACACAATAGGAAATCATATTTGTCGTTGTTGTAACAGAGCTAGTAATCCCCGATAGCGTTATATTTCCTGTCGACTGTTGAGTACTCGCAACTGCTGGTGTCAATTCTCAGTATTTGAAATAATCTTCACCATCTGCTGAGACCAACCCACATGTGTCATCAAATTCATAGAGTGAAGGATTAGCAGTATATTGTGTTTTTGTGAATGTTTTATAGAGGATTGCTGGTGCTGCAATTTTTTGAGATATGGCTGGAGTGGTTACAGGAATAGGTCGAACAGAGGCAGGTTTCCACAGCCCAGAACCTCCGAGAACAGGATCTCTTGCTGTAATAAGTACTCTATTGGCTGCTGGTATACTCACGGTCACAGTCGGAGGAACTGCATCAATACCAATACCAGAGGATATTGGGTCGCTTTCATTTCATGCTGTATCTCTCACGACTACATCAGGAGCAATTCATGCATTATTATTAAATATTCGTGAATAAGTCATAATATCAGGTCAGTTGATAGTATTGAGCGGTGTTCCCATTGACCAAAATTGTTCTGTACCAGTTTCTTTGAGCATAGAAGCACAAGCACAGTTGCCACCATCACTGAGTCATGGAGCATCGGTACAGGTAATAACCGCAGTAACAGGTTGTTTTTGCCAAAGCTGATACTGGCTCGGATCAAGTTTTATACCAGAGGAGTAGTTCGTATAATATTCGAGAGTTCCCGCTGGCTTGTCGTTATCTTTTGTGAGAGTATAAATAGTCGTCTGAAAACTGTCTGCAGTACCAGCAAAGAGAGTAACAGGTGCTCATCAAGTTGAGAGAGATAGGGTACATTCTTTGATGGGTCAAAGTGCTCATGGTGGAGTAGGAGAAGTACAAGTCAGATTTTGTGCAGTCCCATTTACCTTCACTGTGGTAGAATTGTTCGCTGCTAAAAACCATGCCTCACACTCGGTCGTATCAGCACTATAAGGATTGCAACCAATAGTATACGTCTCACTATTTTCTTTTGTACAGAGAATATTACTCGATGGATTCACGACAAATGTCTCAGGCGTAGCACATGTATCACCGATACAAGTACGTATCTTACAACTATTGCTGGTGGCATATCCTTCGCCATTTTTCACTGAACAAGTCACATCGGTACCACGGTTAAAAGTGAATGCTTGTGTTTGCTGAGAGAGAAAACCAGGAAGAGCTGGAATAGGTGTATCTGCTGTGAGAAAAACAGGATCTAGTGTACCAACTGTGAGACGATAAGGTAAAGGCGTACCGGTTGTATCAATGCTACTCCCACAGCGAAATGAAGCATTAAAAGTACTGGTTCACCACATTTCATTCGAGAGAGTATTACCTTTATATCCATATATATTTGTACATCATCCATCAAACGTATCAGTCACACTCATAGTTTTAGCACAAGTACTCTCAAACATAGTTGCCGTATCAGTGCTGGTTGCAGTACCGTAGAAACATTTTACAGAATAATCTCCTATAGTTGTAAGAGGTCATGTATGCTCAACAGTTGGAGTATTATTGGAATACAATCCTGAAGTATATGAGAGAGCACCCCGAGTAATCTGATACCGAAAATGCGTATATCCTGGAATAGCATCGCACGTTATAAGTGGAATATCGACATTGACTTTGAGTGTTCTCGGGACATGTGTCTGACAAGTGCTCGCACACGTATTTGCAGTACAACTCCAAGTACTTCCGACAGGACAACACATACGTGCAGAACAAGAAGTAGAGCCGGTACAGACATTACCCGTAGAGCAATGATCAACAGGATTTGTAGTATTGTTTGTGAGATTCGTAGCAGTATTACAGTCTGGGCAGAGGCATCACTCATTTGCATCACAAGTACCATTTGAAGCTGGGCAGACTATTGTGTTGCCACATGAAAATGTATTGGCTGTTATCTCGGAAGCACTACAGCATCCACC
>CAYUVP010000073.1:0-3990 GCA_964448195.1 uncultured Candidatus Peribacteria bacterium
TTTTCCATGTCTTTAGGTATGGTAGGTTTTTGAGGATTTGCTGCAGCTGCACGATCGACGAGACCAGAAGTGCCACCGAGTACATCAAAACCATTTTGACCCGTCGGATCTTTTGCGCTTTCAGGCGCAAGAAGGAGGCCGAGAGCTACTAGAGCTCATGTATAAAGTACTTTAGCTCTTGGACTTACACCAGAGCCATCTGCAATGCGTGGAACGTTACTCATATAAATAAAATTAAAAATTAAATCATTTTTCATTATAAACTCATTTTTATTTTGTCAACTTATTTTATTATTAGCTTTTTCTAAAATAGGTACTCTCTGAAGAGATGGATCAACACACTAAAAAAATAGCACTTGTAGCCGACTGGATAACTCACTGGGGTGGGGCAGAGAGGGTATTTGTCAAACTCATGGAGATGTATCCTGAGGCAGATATCTATACCTCTGTATTTTTTCCGGAACGTCCTGAAGTATTTAAGGGGCGAAAGGTTTACACGAGTTTTATACAACATATACCATTTTTAAATCGAAAACATAAGCTCTGTATGCTACTGCGTCCCCTTGCTTTTGCTCGGTTTGATTTCTCCGAGTATGACCTCGTTATCTCATCGAGTTCTGCAGAAGCGAAGGGCATATGTACTTCATGAAAAACAAAACATGTTTGTTATTGTCACACACCTACGAGATATCTCTGGAGTCATAGTGAAGAATATAAAAATTTTCTCGAATTTGGATGGCTGAACTGGCTTGCGAAACTGACTATCCCTATGGCATTTCGTATTATGAAAAAGTGGGATTATCGTGCAGCCCAGAGACCAGATACCTTTGTAGCAAATTCTTATACGACACAAGCGAGAATTGCAGAATTCTATGACAGAGAAAGTGTTGTCGTATATCCTTTTTTAACACAAAATAATGAGTCATTTACTATAAAAAATCAATCACGCGATTACTTTATGTGTCTCGGGCGTATAGTTCCCTATAAACGTTTCGATATTGCAATAGAAGCATGTAATGCTCTGGAATTACCTCTCAAGATATACACAAGTAGCCATAATTCTGTAACACAAGAACTTCAAAAAATATCATGACCAACAGTTGAATGGATATTTGATGCCTCTGATGCTGATGTTTCGCAGGCATTTGAATACGCACGATGATTTATCATGCCTCAAGTGGAGGACTTTGGTATAGTTGCTCTTGAGGCGATGACGCATGGCGCTCCTGTGATTGCCTATGGTGAGGGTGGTGCCACCGAGACTGTTATTCATGGACAGACTGGACTTCACTTTTCTGAACAAACCCCAGCATCGCTGGCTCTTGCACTTCAGAGAGTTGATGCCATTCAATGGAATCATGATTTTATCCGTGAACATGGGGCGAGTTTCTCTGAAGAGCGATTTGAAGAGGGGATTCGTAAGACTGTTGGTTTTTAATTTTATTTTTATGAAAATCACAAAACTTGGACACTGTTGTCTTCTTATCGAGACTAAAGGAAAAAGACTCCTGACTGATCCAGGGTGTTTCACGATAGAAGCTCATTCAAAGCTCGAAAATATTGATGTCATTTTATTCACTCATGACCACGCTGATCATTATCACCTTGATTCCCTTAAGATACTTTTTAAGAAAAATGCGCATGTCCAAATATTTGCGAATAATTCTGTAGGGAGTTCGCTTGACACTGAAGGTATACCATATCAGGTTATTCTAGATACACAGACTTTTGATTTTCACGGTATATTGATTACTGGTCACGGTGTTCTGCATGCCGAGATTTATCATGCACTACCTCCATGTGAAAATATTGGTTTTATGATTGATAAAAAGCTTTTTTATCCTGGTGATGCCTTCACAGATCCTGGAGTAGAAATTGATGTACTGGCTCTCCCTGTTGCTGGTCCATGGATGAAAACAAGTGAAGCAATTGAGTATGCTCTTAAGCTCAAGCCTCGTATAGCTTTTCCTGTGCATGATGCCGTGAAATTTCTCGCATCACACGCAATTCCGAACCGTATTCTCCCAGAAAATGGAATAGAATTTATCCCGATGGTGGAAGGTGAGAGTAGGGAGTTTTAATTACTAAATTCAAATTTATGACCAAAAATCTCAAAGACATGCTCGCCGAGCTTCTTGAAACATGGAATAGTTATGAAAAACAAGGGACACATCCTTTGACTCGTGAAGTCGCAGCTCAGGATCTCCAGTATCAAATTGGATCTCTTTCCAAGCTCATTCTCCAGCTTCAAAATTATCGCTACAGAGGTGAACTCAATGAGGAGCAGATAAAAAGTAAAATGGCTGATGAGCTGGCGGATATACTTGCAGAGGTTTTATTTATAGCAGACGGTTACGATATTGATATGGAAAAGGCTTGGGATGATATGCTCGAGAGCGATCGACGAAAAATCAGAGAGCGATCCAAGTCATAGATATTGTTTTTTACTTTTTTCGCTTTGCTCTTATTATCTCATCATGAAATGCCCTCGTTGTAAAAATCTCGAAACCCGCGTTATCGATTCTCGTCTCTCTGAAGATGGGCTCTCTATTCGTCGTCGTCGTGAGTGTGAATCGTGCCAAGCTCGATTTACCACGTTCGAACGTATGGAATTCGTGAGTTTTTTTGTCACAAAAACTGGAGGAAAAAAAGAGCTCTATAATCGATCAAAACTTGAAACTTCGATACTCAAGGCCTGCAATAAAAGAAATCTCCCACCAGAAAAAATCGAATCAATGCTCAATACACTCGAGATAGAATGGGCAGAAAATAAAACATGAGTTACCTCAAAACGCATAGGAAAAGATGTCCTCCATAAGCTCAAGGATATAGATGAAGTAGCGTGTCTTCGATTCGCCTCAGTGTACAACCATTTTGAGAGTCATAGTGACTTCGTGAAATTTATCCTCGAAGAATTCGAAGAATGATCACCGTCATAGACATGAATCAAATTCGACCAGTGAAGCCTCTTATTTCTGAGGTTCTTTTTGGTCGTATGCAGGAAACTCTTGCACGGGGCGAGAAAATCCTCCTCTCACTCAATCGTCGAGGTGCTATGAGTACGCTTGTGTGCAAGGATTGTGGTTGGGCAGCACGTTGTCCTTCATGCGATCTCTTGATGCGTGTTCATCTCAAACCTGAACATTGTCTTCTTTGCCATTTCTGCGAAACAAAAGGTACTATTCCCGATCTTTGTCCAAAATGTTCATCATCCCATCTCTTACAGAGTGGGATACGTGTTCAATCCATTGAAAATAGTGTTCGAGATTTATTACCAGATAAAAAAATTCTTCTTGTAGAGGATCTCAATAAAATTACTCCAAAAATACTTTCTGAGTATGATATTTTTATAGGTACTCAAAGGATTTCTTCTTTGCCGATTGAAAATCTTGGGTTAGTTGCTTTTCTCCTCGTCGAATCTGATCTTGCTGTTCCTGAGTATGATGTAGAGGAAGATATGTATCACCAAATTCGTCACTTTTTTTCACGTACTCGAGATATCGTACTTCAAACTCGATCTCCTAAATTACCACTTATTGCCGATGTTGTGAATGGAAATTTCCGATCTTTTTTTCAGAGGACTATTGTTGAAAGAAAACAATTTAATCTCCCGCCAGTAGTACAAATGGTAACTGTCTATATAACTGATTCGAGTGAATCTATAGTAAAGCAACGAATTGCAGGTACTGCTTCTGCCCTCATTGAGTCTGCGAAAAATATACCGGGAACATCAGTCGTTTATGATCATCTCCTTGTAGAAAGACGAGCCGGGAAATATAGGCAAAAAATCCTCATTCGAAGTCCAAATATCATTGCTTTTCTTGAACCTTTTCGTGCGCAGTTAGTTCGATGACGAGGAATGGAGGTGAATTGGTTATAGAGAAACTAGAGTGTCTTTATTTTAAAGAAAGTTGACTTTATTGCTTCCTCACTATAATCCCCGTATTCGTTATTTAATCTTTATTTTATGTCTCTCTTATCTCTAGTAGC
>CAYUVP010000074.1:0-3883 GCA_964448195.1 uncultured Candidatus Peribacteria bacterium
AATAGGGGATGTGATAGAAGTATTTATTCAGGGGCTCACGATAGAGGCAACTATTACGAGCGTTCGTAGTACCGATCAATCGAGCGGTTTGCCATTTTTCTACCTTGTTTTCTCCTCTGATGTACTCGCTTCATTCCCAGCGTCATACTTTGGTACCATAGATGTACCAGCGGCAGATATCTCAGCTATTGAACAAAAACTCTGACAGGCTTATCCAAATATTATCCCCATTCAAACAGCGAAAATATTGGGTACTGTTACTTCACTCGTCAGCAATCTCGTCCGAGTGGTTCAATTCATCTGAATACCCAGTATCATTCTGGGCCTCATGCTCGTCATGGTGATGACAGCTCAATCACTTTTTGAGAGACAAAAAGATGTCCTCGTATTACGAGCGTTTGGTTTCTCACGCCGTGCTACCACTATCCTCTTCATCACGGAGATATCCGCGATTGTGGGCATAGCGAGCATCGTATCATATACCATTGCTCACATCTTGACCGCTGTGCTCAACGCCACACTCTTTGATTTTGATATATTTGTGTTTGATAGTACGCCACTCTGGATAGTCGCATTTTCTCTCGTATCTGTCTCACTCTGTGCCTACCTCATCTCTCTCTCACTCTCTCGGGCTCCTCTGAGGAAACTCTTGTCGGAGAAGTAGTTATTTCGCGCTCTCATCCATCTGATACAATCTAGAGACATTTACGTCACCTGGGATTTCAAAGTAGGAAGGGGAGTTCATAATCAATGAAAAATTCAGAATTAAGAGTGAATAATTTTTTTGTAAGCTTCTAAAAAACACAAATCTCTTTCTTGTATACTGGTGCCCTGATAATTGATAGGTGCATCTTTTTTAACTTGTTGGATTGCGTCATCGAGAGTCATCCAAATTATTTGAAATCCTCATGCGAGTTCATCTTCTGTGAAATTTGGCGAACTTTTTGGAGTAATTTTCCCAAAATAGCAGTATGAAATTTGGTGCAAGTGAGATTGCTCTCGATATTCATGGATTTCTCAGACTTCTCCTAAAACCTCTATTTCTGAACCGAGCTCTTCCATACATTCTCTCTCGAGTGCAGTTCCCTGATCTTCTCCATCTTCAATTCATCCGCCAGGCAATTTGTGGTAGTTGTGATTTGAGACAAATAGTAGCGGAATGAGATTATTCTCATCGATTCAGATAATTCGAACAGCTCTGCGAAATCTTATTTTTGACTCGTCTTGGATCTCATTGGTTTTTATTTGTTTGAGAAGATGCATTTTATTTATTTAGAATGAGCAAAGGAATAAGCTCATAATGGAAAATATTGTTAAGATATTCTATGTTATAATTTAAAAAGGGAATTATTTTTTACCAAAAAATATGATTCCAATATTTATTTTACAGAGAGATTTACGGATTTTAATAAACCAGGATGTAAAAATGCTTCTGTAACATCTTCGTTATGAAGTTCTGCCCATGCGTTGTAAAGCATTAAATAGGCTGCCTTATTTCAAAAAATTGATACTCTTTGAATATCTCCCAATGCACCCTCAGTGACTATACCTCTCATTCTCTCAGATAATCTATCCATATAGGTAAAAGGACTTAATGTTGTCATATTTCTGGGTGTAAGTATATTACTTCTTTGTATTTGCTGTATCGTGAGATTTTTTGGCTTCTCGACTACTTGATATTTGCGTCTTTTTTCTACTATAAAATGAGAATTTTGACTTGTGACTCTGAGTTGCCCTGTGGTTATTTTATGATTTTTTCTCCAGTGGATTCAAAAAGGTCACAAAACGATTTCATTTATTTCATTTTTTTGAAAACGTTGTAATAAATACGGATAGTGATTTTGTATGTATTCAAGAGATTTTTCTGCTGGGTAATCTTCAGAAGTCTCAGAGATTTCTGTATCAAATCTTACGAAACCAGCTTTTTCTGCTGCATTAAAGAGATAATTTCTTCCGACTTCCATCATAATTGTACCAACATTGTGCTGTATTTGTTGAGTGAGATGTAATAAGGAACTCGGAGATAGATCCATATCTGATGTTTTAGGCGGGTTCCTCGCAATATAATTTATAATTTCTGTATCGAAGTTGGGATTATTTGGTTGAAGATGTGTAGGATATTTATTGCTTGATCATGCTTCGCCGAGCGATTGAGTTACTACAACTCTCTGAATATTTGGATTTTCTTTACAGGTATGTATGAGTTGATTAATTTGTCCAAAAGCTAGAGAGGATAATGTATCTTTCATGCTCATAGTAGTGTCTCATGATACAGCTCCAATAAGATCTCCGATATACACTGGCGGAAGAGCACAGTAGAGCATATTGAGAACTCCTGCTTGTACTGCTTGTTGTAATAATCGAGGAGATATATCATGGGCAACAAATAATCATCCTCATTCTTCTTGTGCCCTGCGGAGTTCGATGAGTCTAGAAGTGTCCATACCAGCCCCTGTTTCTACAAGTAATTGTGGAGAACCAGCAGTAGCCAATCGTGTTGCATAATCTTGCTGAGTAGAATGATTTAATGTTCCTGTTTTTTCTCAACCAAGTCACGCTAAATCATCATATATATGACCTCCACCCATACCTTGTAAGTTTATATTTTTACCCGTACAAAATGATGGCTTTGTCTGGTATATTCATCATGTCGTAGTATCACAGATATATATCATACAGTTCTGACCAAATTGACGTCAAATATCTGCGATTCTCTTAGAAAAGCTCGGTTTATCTGCAATTTCCCCATCCTTAAAAGCCATATCCAGCCAAATTGGTGCGAAATTTTCTATGGCACCTTCTATAGCTCTTATTATAGGTACATAGCGGGTATCGACTACATTTTTTAGGATAGCTTGATTAGCTTGTGAAAGTGAATTCATTTGTTTTAATATAAATTAAAAATAATATTTGTCAAAATATTATTTGTGAATTCAAAACTTAGGCGCAACGAAATAGAATAGAGAAATACTATAGGAATGAGCGATTCCGCTTCTACTTTGTACAAGTACCCAAAAGCATTTAGGGGAGCAAAAACTCGCTCTCCCGTTCAGCAACTTATTATCTGTATTCACGACGCTCAGACAGTTACTCCCCTAAAAACCTGTTTCTATTTTTGATGATTTTTTATTCCTCAGAAAATAATGTAGATAAAAATTTTGTAATAAAAGATTACTGTCACCATAAATAATAAATTTACAAAAAATATTGTTTCAACAATTGAGAACACGGTTTTTAGGTATGATATTTTCCATATTACCATTTTATCCGTAAATAAGCCCCAACCTAGATTATATCCTCTAACTTCGACACAATCAGCATTCATTTCCTCTAAGTAATTCCTAAATTGTCATAAAGTAACAATTTCTTTGTAGTCACCTTCAAAGGTACTTATTCAAGTTTTTTTACTAATATCTTCAAGATGATTGAAAACATTTTTTGCACAATAGTATTTTTGCTCTAGTAACCATCAACCATTTTTATCATAAAGATTTTCACCTTCAAAAGATCAATACAGATTATGTTCATATTGTGCTATTTTTTCTCAAGAGAATACTAGCTCATTTATTAGTTTCACATCATCAGCTAGTCTATTTTCAAAAGTATCAATATTTTTATACTTCGGGTATTGATTGTCATTAAAATTCTCTGAAAAAATCATTATTAATACCCATATAAATGCAAACCAGAAAACTACAGATAGTAGTCTGTGCCACCATTTTGTTTCTAATTTTAAATCTTTTCTGAAAAAATTCTGTAGAAAAGAATTTGTCATAGATTGATTTTTAATTTTTCCTCATTGTCCAACTCACCCCAAAAATAGTGACAATAATAGCGGCGCAGATAAGACAGAGGAGGCAGTAGGCGTGGACGTAGAGGACTT
>CAYUVP010000075.1:0-3806 GCA_964448195.1 uncultured Candidatus Peribacteria bacterium
CCAAGCACATGCTCAGCGCTTCCCTGGAGCCAGAGGTCTTGCCCTTCGATTTTGTAGCGGTCTTCACGGGGCTCGAGACGATCCATCGCATCATATGGTTCAGTACGAATCATATATGGAGGCAGTACGGGCGTAAATGGCTTTGAAGAGACTTTGAGACCGAGATCAGCAATGATTTTCTTCAGTGTTTCTTCAGTCATCAAAGTATTCATCACAAATTGAATGAGTGCAAACTGGAGCATGACGAGATCACCCATGAGATAGGCAAACCTGGAACCTGCAACATTGGCAGCACGCTCTTTATCTATCCAGCCATGTATCGCCGCAATCTCGGCATGATCACGAGGCTTGAAACCAAATTCTGGGATTTGTCACCATTCTTTTACAACAACATTTTCTTCCTCCGTATGCCCAACTGGAGTATCATCAGTGGGAATATTTGGGATTTTCTTGAGGAGTGAGACATGTTCTGTCTCAATTTCTTCATAGGTTTTTTCAAGTGCTTGTAGGTCTTCTTTGAGTTTTTTCGCTTGTTCGAGAACAGCAGGATCAGGCTTTCCTTTTCCCATTGATGCAGAAAGCTCATTACGCTTTGCACGCAGTGTTTCGACTTCTTGTTGCATGGTTTTTTTCTTTTCATCGAGTGTGAGAAAAGCATCAAAATCAATGTTGGTACTTTTATTTTTTATCGCAGCACGGACAATATCAGGATTTTCACGGATAAATTGGAGAGAGAGCATAAGACAAGAAATGACTATTTTATGCAGTATATTCGATACAAGAAAACTCGCAAGAAAAGGATATAAAAATAATTAATTTGACATGTCAAAAATATCAATATAAAACAATGAAATATTTCCTAAATATACGTCCTGATGGAACGAATCGGTTGCGATGATGAAATCGTGAAAAAAGCTGAAATACAAGAGGCTCTTGAGATACACGCATTTCTAGAAAGAATCCGTGAAAATACAGGCAATGCACTCCGGGAGAGAAAGACAGCAGAAATTACTCAAAATATTAACTGATTTGTGATAATCCGTGATGGTGAAAAAATCATTGCCTGTGGTGAAGTTTTTCAAACAGAGAATACTTTTACACTTGAGCTCTGAGCTCTCGCAACCGATCCAGGGTATCGTGAGCAATGATGGAGCGATAAAATCATTGAGTACTCAGAAGCCTTTGCAAAAAGAGAACGAAAATACCTCATGTTAGTCACGCATAACGGTCTTGGGAAAAAACTTCTCGAAAGAGGATATCAACTCTCGCCTATTCGTTATGCAGGACGACAAGCGATATCACCAAAAAAATCTGTGTACGTAAGATACTAATCAATAATAATAGAAACAGGACAATGATCCGAGCCTAGAATATCAGGATGAATAGTTGCATCTACAATACGTCACGTGATGTTGCGTGAAGTTAGGAAATAATCTATTCTCCAACCAGAGTTATTAGCACGAGCGTTATTGAAATTGGACCACCAAGAATAAGCCCCTGCAAGCTCTGGATTGCGCTCACGGAAGACATCGACAAGACCGATGCTCATAAAAGCATCAAATCCTCTCCTCTCTTCGAGCGTGTAACCATGTTCCCCTTCGTTTTGTTTTGGATTTTTCAGATCTATCGGCTGGTGTGCCACATTGAGATCTCCACAAAATATAACTGGCTTATGAACTTGGAGCCTGTCGAGAAAAAGACACATGGCACGATCCCATTCTTGTCGATATTCGAGGCGAGAAAGGTCATCTTTGGAATTGGGAATATATGAATTCACAAAATAAAAATCCTCAAATTCGAGAGCAAGTGTACGCCCCTCATTATCCGCTTCTGTACCGATACGATTCATGACTGCCAGAGGAGCAATTTTCGTGAAAACAGCAGTTCCCGAATACCCTGGTCTTTCTGCAGAATTGAAGATACACTGATATCAGAGGGACTGAATAATATCGGTCTCAACAATGATTTGTTCTGGTTTTGCTTTGATTTCCTGGAGGCCAATAATATCAGGATTGAGTTTTTGGAGAATCTCGGGAAATCACTTTTTCATGACTGCGCGAATACCATTCACATTCCAGGAAAAAAGTCTCATAAGAAAAATGATTATTTTTGAGACACAACCTCACTATTCTGAAAATGTTCTTTGGTATCAAAATAGATTTTAAACAATGGCAATCTGGAGAACATATCAAATGTAGTTATCTGAAAATCAATACCATATTTTTCAATAGCATGCACAAGTCCATATTTATTCTCGCTGTCAGGATTTATAATTTCGGTCATCAAAATAGTGGAATCCAATTCATGCATTGACGTCTCTCGGCAAACATCATCAGGGTATTGAGATGTATCTTCAGGGAAAAGAGGTGGAATCAAGAGGCGATTTTTTGCATCAAGAAAACCTTTAGAATATTCATCAGAATACCACCCCCATGTATGACATACTCTTTTATTTTCTGAATAATCATCCGGGTAAAAGTTAAAATCATCCAGATTAAATGACTGATACATAAGATCGGACAGCTGACCATTTTCATCAAAAAAATCAAGTGCACCATCCGGAGTTATTCATAAAGCATGGGCACCACTTTTGCTGCCAGATAAAAAAACAGCGACATAGTGAGGATCTACTATGATTTCTCCTGATAGATTTCTGACACCAAAAAGCGAACTTCTTTTGTCTTGAAAAGTAAGTAAATCTAGATTATCGCTATTTTTCTTCCAAGACGTGACTTGTTTTCCTGTGAGATCAAAAACAGCTGAAGAAATAACTTCCATAGATTCTTCTTTTTTAGAAACAGTGAACAACTTTCCAGATATATCAGAAACATCATCGTATTCTATTCACACTATATTTTTCTTCGCACCAGCAAATATTTGTACAACTCAGACTTTTTTACCTTGCTCTACAGAAACATAATTTCCATATCAAAGATATCTTATTTTATCATACTGAATAGGCACGATTAATATACCTCTATGATCCAAGATACCATACTGAGAAAATTCGCCATCCTTTTTTTCTACTAGGAAAAAATCATCTCGTAGTTGTGTTCAATTGTTTATATCCCCAGGGAAATTCCCAATATAATCATACTGCGCCTCCAGGAGGAGGCTACCGTCTATTTTCCCAATTCCCCACTTTCCATCTTGGGAAAAAATAAAATTCTCATTTTTTCCAAATTTCTTCCAAGAGAAGTTAAGAATACCTGCATTTTTCAAAACAGTTTTACCATCTCATAACAGAGTATCAAAAATAGGATTTTCAGAATCCAAACTTGTCAAATAAAGTCGGGGAAAAGAAAAATATTCTGATACCTGATTAAATCCGCTACGATCACCTCATTCTAAATAACATTCTTCATATATAAATGGAATAATAATATTTCCAGATCAATCTCTTGCGCCACATTTACCATTTTCTTTTGTGAAATTTGGTATTTTGATACCAATTTGTTTTCCGTTCTTATCTACCGCATAACTCTGTCAATTCTCATTAATAGAATATATAGTTCCAGCTCCATCAGTCCTGGCAGATATATATGATTCAGAAGAAAAGGGTAATTTTTTCATCTTCCTACCGTCTCTCTCAAAAATATAATATATACCGTTCTGAGAAGCATAGTAATAATTAGTTGAGTTGTCACCTTCTATATTAAAACCAATATAATCATACTCTGGAGATATAATCACTTTCCCCCTATTATTTTTGAGTCAAACTTTTTTATTCTCTCGAAAAGCAATATTATTATTCTTGTCTCTCTCTGGTGCATAGTATTTTACTGGTTCTACGAAATTACCATTTA
>CAYUVP010000076.1:0-3754 GCA_964448195.1 uncultured Candidatus Peribacteria bacterium
TCCAGATAATAATATTCATACTACTGTCATAATCATTGTTCAGGCAATAAACCACATTATTATGCCACCTAGTATTCATCCAAGGACTATGCCTGGCCACCAAGCTTTCGATGGCTCAAAAAATGCTGATCAGAGAAAAAATCCTCCCCAAACAAGCCAAAAAATAAGAGTTATCAATGCCCCAAAACTGTCGACCGGTTTTTTTGGGAGTTCCAGAACTTCTCCTCTCAGGAGAGGAGTCATACGATCGATACCTTCATTGAGACCAGATGAATAGTTTTCTTCTTGGAAGTTTGGTTTAAAGTTTTCGTCAATGATTCGTTTTGACATAAGATCAGTCAAAACTCATTCAAGACCTCGTCCGACTTCTATTCTCATTTCGCGCTCTGTCGGAGCAATAAGTATAAGGAGACCATTATCGAGTGATTTTTGGCCAATTCACCAAGCACGAGCTATGTTAATTCACACTTCCTCTATCGTTCGACCTTGTAAACTCTTTACAATTGCTATACCAATTTGATGGTTTGTATCTTTTTCTAAATTGAAAATCTTTGTTTCAAGAGTTGTCTTTTCTTCAATTGAAAGGATTCAAACTTCATCATAAACAGGAGTAGAGGGGAGTGTAGGGGCGATAAAGTCTGCATACACATAGGACCCTAGACCAAGACAGAAGAGGATAAAAACATTTTTCATAATAAGCAGGCTATATCAGGTATCAATTTTCACCCTGCTCAAACAGTTTGTCTCTTAAAATCTTTTAGATTATTTAATATCAAACTCTACCTTTGGAGCTTTTTCAGAACCAGCCTCTGCGTCAAAAAGTGCTGCTTTTTCAAAACCAAAGAGACGAGCGAGGAAAACAGTTGGTACACGAGAAACTATCACATTCCAATTATTTGCTGCGCCATTATAGTCTCCACGAGCCACGGCTATACGATTTTCTGTTCCCTCAAGCTGGGATTGGAGATCTTGGAATCACTTTGTCGCTGTGAGGTTTGGATATGCCTCAACTGAGACAAGCAAACGAGAGAGTGCACCAGAGAGTTCTCCTTGTGATGCTGTAAATGCTTTGAGGCTATTAGCATCAGTTGGATTTACTTGGACAGATGTTGCTTTAGCACGAGCTTCAACCACATCCGTGAGTGTCTTTTTCTCAAAATTGGCAGCTCCCTGCACTGTAGCCACGAGCTGGGGGACGATATCTGCACGACGCTGGTATTGTACTTCGACATTTGACCAAGCTGTAGCGATGCCAGATTGACCAGCTACGAGACTATTGTACTGTCCTACGAACCAGAGAATTATAATGAGGACTATCCCGAGGATAATGAGAGACTTTTTCATAAAAAGAAAGTAAAGAAATAGAGATTATTAATTTGTTACTTCGCCAGATACGATTTTTGCTTTGTATTCGAGAATATTTTTCGTAAAACCAAATACTTCACTTCTCGTTGCACTATCGTTAAATTTAAGATTAATATGGCAAGGTCATAAATTGCATCTTTTGTATGTTTTATTCAGACGATCAAATTCTCATTTGATTCAATAAGTGTAGAAAACATTTGCTTGCCATCATGCATATTCAGAGTAAGTGTACATAAAATCTATTACAAAATCTCCAAGGCTAGGATCGTAGTTATTAATAGAGGGCATATTTTGTATTTCAACTCCCCCCGCCTTCATCACTATCGCTAAAGCCTCAGCTCTCGTAATCGTATCATTGGGTCGTGCTTTTGTGTTATTACGAGTAATGATACCATTATCAGCAGCGAGTTCTATCGCTCTACATTTCCAGTCGTTCGTGGTTGTATCAGAGAAGTACTTCTTACAAGAGTAAGAGTCAGGGAGAGTGACTCACTTGATCTTCAGAGCTATACCAATAGCTTCAGCTCTTGTGATAGTATTATCAAGGCGATAGTTTGATTCAATACTTTGTTTTACTATGATTCCCTGATTGGCTAGAAATGATGCATTTGAGACATCAGTGGTTGTATAGGCAAAGGTGAATATACTTGTTGCGACGAGGGAAGAGAGGAGGAGTTTTTTCATACGAAAAGTGTAGTTTTATTTTACTCGATGCAAGTATTTTTTATTTACTTCTCGTCAAACATTTCAAAATAGCGGGGCATATTTTTGGTAAAAATTTCTGGTGTTTCTGCAAATGCTTTTTGCAGTTCTGCTCGAGTCCACCATCGGAGGTCTTGAACTTCCTCTTCCTGTATGTGAAAGTCATTTATGTCTCGATCGATAATACAGCTGTACCACTGACAGTGAAAAGGATATGATCGATCAAATTTTTTGAGCTTCATTCGCTCTTCAAACACTACTCCCTTGAGTCCTATTTCTTCCTCTGCTTCTTTGTAGATATTCGATTCGTAAGTTTCTCCTTCGGCATTTGTCCCTGCAACAGCTGTACTCCATTTCTCAGGATTACTTTCTTTATTTTTGTGTCGTTGGGCGAGGAGGACATCTCACTTGGTATTAGTTACCCAGAGTGATGAGATACGAAAAATATCGGTTGATAGTCTCTCATTTCGAGGTACATATTTTATGATGTTATCATTTTCATCGACGATGATGATGCTTTCGGACATAGTATTATTTAGGGAGAAATTCTTTTATAATCATATCTTTTTTTTCATTGTTTTCTCTTATCTCTGTTAGACTGTGAACGTTTTGAGTAGTTTGGGCGAGTCAGGTTTCTGTTTTTTCGAGTTTATTTTTCAGGCTTCAAATCACAAAATTTCTATAAATTATTCTAGGTACAAACCACAATATTCCTATAAAAATACCAATTATAAGAGAAAATAAGACAATAGTTCCTGAGGTTAATTCATATGACCATGAGAAAAAATGGACGGCAAGAGGCGTATTATTCTGGAACACAAATATCCCAGTCATAGCGAGAATGCCAATAATTATGATGAGATTGAGAAGAGAACGCATACCTATATTTTAAATTATAAAATTATACACCCATGGTTCGCAGTACACTGAGGTTAAATCCATAATCTGTCCTCTTTGATCCTATAAGACCGAGGTGACATCGATGTCCAGCGAGAGAAATATCGGAGACAATGAGAGCGCATGATTCGAGTTCTGGAAGTATATTTTCTTCTCCGATGCAAACTGTGATACGTCCTGGTTGAGCTAGGTTCGTGATTGTCCGGGTGAAGAGAGTACGATTTTCGATAGTATCCAGGATGCTAAATATCTGTTCTCAGAGTGTTTCGCTGTGTTTTCTGAGAAAATGAGAGAGACCAGCTATGCAATATATGCCAGCATCTGGCGAAGAACAAAATGCGAGGTCATGTGTAGCATTTGCTATTTCTGAGACGAGATCATAGAGACGATCGTCATGAAATTCGAGAGTATTTTCTTCTGTGAGAATGGGCGTTCATAGATATCGCTGAGGGGCAACTTCGATGAGATAGTCTACATACATCCTGATCCCACGAGTTGTAGGTATGCGTCATGCTGAATTGTAGGGTTGGTAGACGAGACCCATCTCCTCAAGTTGCTTCATATCGTTGCGAATTGTTGCAGGAGAGATGTTCATCGCTTCATCTCGAACGAGAGACTTGCTTCCAGTTGCATAACCGCTTTTTATATATTCTCTGACTATGAGTCAGAGAATTTGTATTTTTCTTGCATCGATGGAAGATTTTCGGCTAGTCATAGTTTTAAAACTTTTTTAACTTATCCATTTTTTTTAGGTAAGTCTCCCCCCAGGGTTATCGTGGAAATTTTCCAA
>CAYUVP010000077.1:0-3702 GCA_964448195.1 uncultured Candidatus Peribacteria bacterium
CACTTTCATAAGCAAGACCTGCTTCAAAGAGCTTCAAAAATATCCACTGAGACCATTTGTAATATTCTGGATTTGTCGTATCAACCTCACGATTCCAATCAAATGAAAAACCAAATTTCTTGAGCTGTTCACGAAATCGATCAATATTTACAGCAGTCGTAATAGCAGGATGAGTGCCTGTTTTGATAGCATAATTCTCTGCTGGTAAACCAAATGCATCCCAACCCATCGGATGGAGAACATGGAATCCTTTTGCATGTTTATATCTGGCAATAATATCTGTTGCTGTGTATCATTTTGGGTGACCAACGTGGAGCCCTGCTCCACTCGGATACGGGAACATATCGAGAGCGTAAAATTTTGGTTTATGACTATTCTCGAGTTCTGGATTTGAACAAGCAAAAGTATCATGTTCTGACCAATATTTTTGCCACTTTTGCTCTATTTCACTATGGTTAAACATACAATACAGAAAATTAATAAAATATACTTTGATTATATCTATTTTTTCTTTTGTGGAAGGGGAAATATAAAAAAGTACCCTCTAAGAAAAAGAGGGTACTCTTGAAAAAAATATTTCTACTGGACGGCTTGCTTATCAGACTTTTTTGTTAGATCGGTATCAGTTTGATCGATTTTATCTTGGAATTCTTTCATTTGTTCACGCATCGTAGGATTATTTTGTATTTCTTTCATGATTTCCTGTCGTGAATTATCCATAAATTTATTCTTATCAATTTCCATAAATATCTGAATAGCATTAATTCAACCAATAACACTTCCAGAAATAACACACACAAATGATATAACACTGAGAATCCAGCCAATTATCGTATTCTTATTATTCACTGTCAATCATAACCATGGAAATGTAAAAACTGAGAAAAAAGTGAGTAAAATGACTGTACCAAAACCACGGCCAGTTCTTTCTGATATCTTGTAATAAATAAAAATAATGGATGTAATAATAATCACTGGACCAAAAAATGGCACAAGTCATCATAACAGAAGTATAAAAATCCACCAAAGGGGTTGATTAGAAATTTTTACTAAAGGATAAACATTTACAACAGGTATCCATGACAAAGCTGGATGGAGTGACGGTTCAAATTTCTTTGATAAGAGATAGAGTCAATAGGAAAATGCCAGATAACCAAAAACCAATCCAACAAAGAAAATAATTCATCCCAATCCGAAATTCATAAACATTTTAGGATCGACCCTTCTCATCATAGCCTCAATATTCTGAAGATTGTCTGCAAAAGAAATCAGTGATAAATTTTTCAAAAATAAAATAAACAGTATGGTTTTTTTCATAGTAATGATTATATAACAAATAAACATCATTATTATGGTCTTCATATCTTTTGATACAAGAAAACTCTCTTGATGCAGGAGATTTTATCGTTCTAAAGAAGAATTATTGTTATTTTTGGATAATAGATCCTACAAATCTCCCCTCAATAAGTTCTGAGAGAGAGGGGAGAATGTCTATATGACAAACACCAATTTTGAAATTATGGTCACGAGCAAGAGCTATAGAAGCCTGATCCATAATGCGGAGATTTTTATTTAGAATATCGTCATAAGTGACAGAAGCAAATTTCGTAGCTGACGAATCTTTTTTAGGGTCTGCAGAATATATACCATCAACACTTGTTAGCTTAATCATAATTTCACACGATAATTCTAAAGATCGAAGCACAGAAGCAGTGTCAGTCGAAAAATATGGATGTCCTGTCCCTCCGGAAAGAAAAACAATGTCTCAATTCTCTAGGTCGGCTTTAGCTCTCTTTGAATCAAATACCTGACCTATTCCTGAGAGATCACGTGCAGTATAAACAGTGGCCTTATTTCAGAGCTTCTCAACTACATCAGCGAGCATGAGAGCATTCATAGTTGTTGCAAGCATACCAACTTCATGCCCAACTGTTGGGGAGATACCATTTTTTGCAAATTCCGCACCGCGACATATATTGCCTCAGCCACATACAACAGCTATTTCATGATATTTTTTGAGATCACAAATTTCCTGTCAAATTTTTCTCAAATACTCAAAATCATAATTATCATGTGTTTTATTGGCAAGAGCTTCACCGGATATTTTAATCAAAATTCGCATAGAAAAAGTTTAATAGATTTAATTTGTTTAATAGATTTAATTCGTTAGACTTTGAAGAGTATAATAAAAATACACTTCTTGCAATGACCATTTTCACACTTAATATTTTCTGACTCACAGTCGCACCAACATGGTACTGACTTATGTATGCATTGAGTTTTTTGATTGGGCTTTATTTCATACAAAAAAAATTCTCAGAAAAAGAAACAGACATTCTCTTTTTCGCAACAGTTTTAGGGGTGATATTTGGAGGAAGACTCGGCTATGTCCTATTTTATAATTTGAGCTATTTTTTAGATAATCCTTGAGAGATATTTATGCCTTGGAAAGGTGGTATGTCTTTTCATGGCGGAGCTCTCGGTGTCATAATGGCATGGTATATAGCTGCGAGAAAAATAGGCAAACCATTCCTCAACGTTGCCGATAGCCTCGTCTGGATCGTGCCTATTGGTCTCTTTTTTTGAAGAATCTGAAATTATATCAATGGTGAACTTATGGGTTTACCTGGTTATACTTGATGGCTCGCGTGAACCATCGACGGTACGACATATTTTCCAACACCACTTCTGGAAGCACTCCTAGAATGAGCAGTTTTACTCATCATTTTAATCTGGAAAAAGAAAAGCATAGCATACCCCGGTCAGGTCTGAGTCTGGTTTCTCGGAGGTTATGGTATTATGAGGATCTTTGCAGAATTTTTCCGTACACCAGATGTTCAAATAGGTTATATATTTGGATGATGGATGACTCTCGGACATATCTTTTCTCTTTGCATGATTTTCACTGCTCTTATACTCTCAAAAGTCCTCATTAAGAGCAAATAAGATAAATTGACAATAATAATAATATATGTTATATTATACATATATGATTCGTTTTCTTATCCTCCTTGTCTGTTTTTCTTTTGTAGGAGCGTATGCTGCAACAGAGGGAAATGATGATAAAAAAGCATCAGCACACATAGAACATCCCGATCACATACCACATGGTCATGAGAAAAATCCTATAAAAAAAGTCAGTCACGATGATGGACTGCTTCCGAGAAAAAGAAAAAAACTTCGTGTTGCCTAATTATTCGTGATGATATTTCCCTCCTGCGAGGAGGTTGGTCGTGCGGTAGAGCTGTTCGATAAGCATGAGGACAGCGAGTCAGTGGGGGAGAGTCCAATCGGTGAAGCTGAGTATATAACCTACATGCGGTTTCATTAAACTCGTATCCAGTCCGTAGGCACCACCGATGACAAAGACAACACTCTTATGTTGTTGCATTTTTTGATTCAGCCAGACACTCATCGCTTTTGTGTCTCCGAGACCTTTCCCTAGGACATCACAAAAGACCACAAAACTATCTGAATATTTCTCGAGTTGTGCAATGACATCCTGCGTATCGAGTTTTCGAATCGTCTCTGTCTCACCTGATTTATGCGGTTTGAGAAGAACTATCTCGAGCTCTTTTTGAAGCCTTTTTTCATATTCTGAAATTGGTTTTTCAAAGTGATGCCAAGAATCTGCGACAGTGAGGAGAATGAGTTTTTTCATGAGAAAATGATATGTTCTTTTGAGAAAATAACAAACATCTC
>CAYUVP010000078.1:0-3613 GCA_964448195.1 uncultured Candidatus Peribacteria bacterium
AATTTCTCTTTGTTGTTCAATTATTTTTACTATTCACTTTGGAGTTCCTGGTACAAGCCCTGAGGTATCTCCGCTATAGAGTTGAGCAATATTTGTACTTGAAAAACCATCTACATCCTTGAGGGGATGAATGGTATCAAAAATATTTTTTGGATTCATGTGGGCAGGAAGGGGGGATTGTACGAGTATACCATCGACGTCATTATCATTGTTGATTTTTTTTATGTGTGTGATGAGCTTTCATTCTGTAATCGTATTTTTGAAGTTCAGGAGAGTTCATCGTATACCTACTGTCTCACACATTCGTATCTTGTTCCTGACATAGACTTCACTGGCAGAGTCATTGCCTATTTGTATTATCGTTAGGTGAGGGGGTATTTCTAGATTTTTCACGTCATTGCTTATTCCGTGGGAAAGAGAGTCTGCTAATGTTTTTATATCAAGGATCATCTAAGAACGGAGGAGAGTAATGAAAAATGGTATAACACCAGCGCGTATCAAATCAAGGATGATAATGAGGATAAGTGGTCACAGATCCAGCATTCCAACTCGTGTTGGAAAAATCTTTCTTGTGAGCTCGTAGAGGGGTCTAGTGATACTATTGAGAGGCCCTATCACTACCTGTATTCCGAGAAGTGTTAGCCAACTCAAGAGAACATCTATAATAATCGCCCAATAAAGAAGACCAAAGAAAAATGCTAATCCTGCGAGTAAATAGAGGCCTATGATGGTGAACATGATTTAGGCGAGGTTTTTATTGATAAGCGCTTCGAGGTCTGCTTTTGATTGAAGTCCGATAGCTTTATCAGCGAGTTGTCCATCCTTGAATATGAGGATGGTAGGGATACTCATGACGCCAAATTTTGCTGCAATGTCACCAGAAGCATCGACATCGAGCTTTGTGATATTTGCTCTTCATTCATAGTCATGAGCGAGCTCTTCAATAACAGGAACAAGTGCTTGGCATGGTCCACACCACTCAGCAAACATATCGACGAGAGTGACGCCAGTTTCGATAGTTTTATCGAAATCTGCAGAAGTAAGTACGCGAGTCATAGTGAAAATAGTTATGAAATAAGTCTCCATCCATTATAGATATTTTTTCTAACTTGCAAATTTTTAGCACCTACGTAATCTAGGTGCTAGATTTCTCAAAAGACTGTATTTATGGAAAATATATATAGAATTATTTTGTATTGTTTATCTGCCTTCCTATGAAAGAAGATATCTGGAATAGATTTTTCCTAGAAACACGTTATATCAAGCATAGGGATGTATTGATTCATTTTTTTTATTGAGAATTTGCTCAGAATTTGTCTGATTTTCAGACATATGTTGTTGCTATAGGAGGTCAAATTAGAGAATTAAGAAGTCAGGAGCTGGCAAAGAGATATCTCTCTTTGCTTTCTCCGTTGTGTGAAAAATTTGGTATGTTTCTGATTAAAAATGAGCTTGATGATCTCTGTTTTTTTATTTTATATCCAGAAGAGGCCGAGAAACTCCTCCTAGATATAGAAAAATTTGATAAGAAGCACAAGAAATTTCTCGATATAACTCGGGAGAAACTTATTACTCTCGCTAAAAGTGCAAACATAGAGTGTGTTGTAGCTGGGAGAAAGAAAGAATTGTATTCGCTCTTTCTCAAGATGCAGAAAAAAGGAATAGAAAAGGTTGATGATATAAATGATTTGATCGCTTTTCGTATCATAATTTCAGATGAGAATTATTCTCTTTGCTTTCGTATGCTCAATATCATCCATGATACTTTTTTCCCAGTCGTGTCACGTTTCAAGGATTATATCACGATACCAAAAATTAATGGGTATCAGAGTATCCATACAGGAGTTCGTATAGAACAAGATAGGGAGGAAATGCTTGTGGAAATTCAGATATGTACTCAGTCTATGTATGAAAAAAGTGAGCAATGATTTGCCTCGCATTTTCATTATAAAAATGGTGCAAAGACTTATCTCAATAGTCGAGATAAAATTCTTCTCGAAACAATACAACATCATTCAGAGAAGAAAAGTGAAAACAGATTACTTGCTCTCACTTACACAGGAGACATCATCGCTCTGGATGAAGGAGCAACTGTTCTCGATTTTGCGTACAAAGTTCATTCTGATCTCGGAAATTTCGCAGAAAAAGCTCTCGTGAATGGCAAACATGTACCTATTTTTCATCCTCTAAAAGAAGGAGATGTTATACGTATTTTGCTTGCAGAGAAAAAACAGGTAAACTCTTCATGGATTCCTAAAATAAAAAATCAATTAACTCTTAAAAAAATTCATGACGCTATCTGACGATAATATCAAGTATAAGAGCCTCATAGAGCATATGAATGAGGCGGTATGGATTTGAGACAGTAATGAATGTACTGTCTATGCAAATCCCAGATTTTGTGAACTTATGGAGATGAGTCTATCGGAAATGCTCTGAGTTCAATCGTATCATTTTTGGGATAAAGAAAGTGCTATCATTGTACGTGATAATAACCTCAAAAAACGTAAACATTGAGAGAGTTCTAGTTATCAGGGGAGTCTCCTCTCTAAAACAGGGAAGAAAGTACCTGTATTAGTTTCTTGAACTTTATTGCCAGATGGTGGTACGATTAGTATTATGACAGATCTCACGGATTTGAAGAATAATGAGCAAAAGACATTGACTTTAGCACGTGCAATTGAACACTCTCACGATGCCGTTATTTTGTTTGATGAAAATGGAATTATACTTTCCTGGAATTCTTGAGCAGAGAAAATATTTGGTTATTCAAAAGAAGAAATCATTTCTCAAAATATAGACATCCTTTTTATTGATCCGTCGCATCTATTATATACTTCACGGTCTTTTCTTCAGACTGAGATACAGACTCTTCATAAAAATCAGACACTCCTTCATATAGATGTTACTGTCACCCGTTTTCAACAAAATACATGAGTGCCAGCTTCCTATATTTTTATTGCTCGAAATATAGGACAACAAATCCAACTGCAGAAGGAGATTCTGATTCGTTATGAAAAAATGCAAGAAGCATATAACGAATTCTGAATCATTAGAAGGCGTATGGATTATCTTTTTGATCTCATGAGTGAAATAAAAAAAGAATGAGTCTCTCTTCTTGATATATCTGATTTTATTGTTTCTTCTCTCATCATGTTGACGCGCGCTAATGGTGCCATAGTTCGTGTGGTTAATGGGAATTATCTAGAAGCAATTTCCAGTTTTGGACTTTGAGCTGGTTGGGCTGGAAAAAAAAGAGTTTCTTATAAAACATCTCTTGCTTATAAAGCATTTCTCAGATGAGAAAATGTTAAAATTCTCGACGTGTCCCTCTCTCCAGATTATTCATCGAAAACTCTTGCAATGAAAAATAATTTTTCCTCTCTTTTTTCTATGCCTCTTTCGTTTAGAGGTGTTTTTATAGGAAGCGTCTCTCTGTATATCCATTCTCAGAAAGATTTTCATATTTTTGAGAATACTTTTCTTCCTCGGTATAAAGAGGTTATAGAAATAGCACTGGGGACTATACGCATGTCTTCTTGATGAATTGGTTTCGGGGATATTTCTAGTTCTGATTTTTAATTTGACAAAAAATTATAAAATGATAAATTAA
>CAYUVP010000079.1:0-3609 GCA_964448195.1 uncultured Candidatus Peribacteria bacterium
ATTCCAAGAACTAACGATTCATTGATTATTCCGCCTATACTACCTACTACAATATTATACACGAGGAAACCACTTACGCTCACCAGAAACAGTATCCTTCATTTGATGCCTGTAAAGAAAAAAAGTGATGTCGTCGAAACCATACCCATAAGCATCGGTAATATATCGATAAAACTCTGATATCGAATAATTCAGAAAATCAGAAAAATTCAAATGAATATGAAATAATCTATTTTTTCTTTGCGGATATAGGTAGACCAAATAGTACGAAGGGATGAGAGTCAAAAAGTTAGAGCTCAAGATATTGCTCAGATCATGAGAAAATGAGTTGCAAAAATTCATTGTCCTATCCAGAGCAAGAGCCGAAAACGTGATTCTTTATTGAAGAAAAATGCTCATGAGATAACTGTAGTTCCTATTATTCCGACAGATTGTCAGGCGGGATGAGTATAAAATAAAGTTTGGAAATATTCGACGAAATCGAACATAAGAACAGGTGTTAATTAGTTTTTAGAGGTACGTAATATCTTGTCCATTGTACGGCCTTTCGCGAGTTCATCAACGAGCTTGTCGAGATATCGCACTTTTTGTGTGAGAGTATTCGAGATGTCCTCTATTCTGTATCCACAAATCGTTCCAGTTATGAGGTGAGCATTTTTATTCAGTTTTGCTTCATCGAAAAAAGTCTCAAAAGTGACTTTTCTCTCTATCATTTCCTCTATTTTTTTCTCATCAAAACCCGTGAGCCATGTGATGACTTCATGAAGTTCTTTTTTTGTTCTTCATTTTTTCTCCACTTTCACCACATAGTAGGGATAGACTGTAGCAAATATTATTTTTGCCATTTTTGCATTATGTTCGGGTGTTATTTCCATAGTATTATAATCGTTCTAGGAGTCCTCTCTTTTTGACTATATTTTTGTAGTCCCACTGGATTTCTCGAGATTTTTTGAGCCAACGTTTGATATCCTTTTCATCTAGTTCTGATATATCATTATATAAAATTCATGCATCTTTGAATTTTCCACTGCCTGGCTCAAGTCATGCTTCACCAAAATCTGCCCCACTCCAAAACAAGAGCTTTACTCCAGCCTTTTGTTTGCTATAGCCGACGATGGGATTGCCGTCCAAAAACCAGACAGGATGACCGTGCCAGATTTTATTTTCTGTTTCGGGAAGTACTTTCGTTATGAATTGTACAAGAGAATCACATATTACTTTATCTCATGCAGAGAGGGCATCGTTGTATGATTGAATAGTTGGATTCATATGCTGATTATAGAAGTATGATTTTTTCTTCAAATCCGCCACGTTTTTCTCTTTTTTCCTGACGAATTTTTTCTACTTCTTCGAGAGAAATTCATCGAGCACTACATATTGCATGTATAACTTCTGTGAGATCAGCAAGCTCTTCAGGTATATTTCATTCCTCAATAACTTCTTGGGCTTCTTCGAGAAGTTTATCTTTGAGTCTTTCCCAATATTCATCATTATTTGCAATATAAGTATTGGCTGTTTGTCATTTTTCAGCCATGATTGCAGGTATTTTATCGCGAATTAATTTAGCCATAGTTTGGAGTTATAAACACATGAGAAACTCTCTCACTGCTTCAATGGGCTTCACTTTGGTATACGTTGCTTTGTAATCATCTACGCTCAGCTCCGAACGGACACAATTGTATCATTCCGGTATGAAAATCCTATCCCAACCAAATCCATTATCAAATCCAGGTTTTTCACTGATTGATCAATGAAGTTCACCCACAAAAACTTCCAACCTCTCACCATCAAAATATCCAAACATACTTTGTGCTGTTGCTCTACGATTTTTCTCATCTAAGAGACGACAAATTCACTCATGTCATAATTCTTTAAGAAAGAATTTGATAAATGGTCAGGGGAGTTTTCCAAGTACTTCAAAGCTGAGAGAAGTGTCCTCAACCAGAACGGGTTTTTGTATTTTTTCGTATGCCTGTCTGACTTTGTGTTCTACGATTTCTCTCAGATCGAGAGACTGTATCTCGTCGAGATCAATTTTTTCATGCAAAACCTCCATTCAGAGATACCTGGCGAGATAGTCTGCCTTGTTTTGGTTTCAGGTGATGAAAGTTATATGTTTCAAGAAGAATAGATATTAAAAAAGAGTATTTGCAGTCTGTATATAGTATACTTGTTTTGCTCTCCATGCACTTTTTTTCTGATCAATAATTGGGGGACAGTATTCTCAAGCGAGGTCGAGCGTATGAATTTTTTTTGGAATGATGTGAGCGAGCTCAGGAATATACTTCTTGATAAAAAGGGCTTGTTCATCAAATTTTTCTGATTGGAGAAGAGGATTAAATATCCGAAGTGGCTTTGGATCAGCACCAACAGAGGCAGACCATTGCCAGTTGCCGAGATTGACAGCCTCATCGTAGTCTATGAGATATCTCTTGAAAAATTTCTCTCCCCATTGCCAATCTATGAGACAGTTTTTGGTGATAAAAGAAGCTACAACCATGCGGAGACGATTATGCATCCAATTCGTCGTTTTGAGCTGCCGTATAGCCGCATCTATGAGTGGGTATCCTGTCTCGGCAGCTTCGATTTTTTCACATAATTCAGAGGAGTTTTCCCAGTCTATATGTCTGCGTTTTTGTTGAAATGCTATTTCATGTGTCTCAGGGAAGTGGTGAGCAATATGATACCAGAATTCTCTCCAAGCCAGTTCTGATACGAGTGTCTGGCTTGTTTCCAGAGCTTGTAATACTTCACGGATAGAGAAAACGCCAAAACGAATATATGGCGAGAGTCGAGTAGAACCATCTTTCCAGGGAAAATTTCTTGTATCAATATAACTCACAAAGTCAAAATCTCGCAATCGTGAAACGCCAAAATCATACCCAAAAAAAGCATGGTGCTCATGAGGCATAAAGTGTGAAATATCTGGATGTTTTTCTACACAATATAGTTTGCCTGGAGTGAGCTTCTGAATTTTGTTTGCAGACAGGTGAGTTTTCCAGATATTGAAAAAAGGTGTAAAGACTTTTCGTACAGGTACGGCCTCGATTGGCACCAGAAGAAAATCATCACAAGAGGTGAATCATTTTCACTGGGCGAGGAGAAAGTCTCTAATTTTTGTATCACGTTCCACTCATTGCCGCCCATACGATGTATTTATGTATACATGTTTTATATCGTATTTTTGTGTTAATTCACGGACTACACTGAGAGGATCACCACTGTATGTGTGGAGCCGTCATCAGCGTAATCTGAGATTTTCATCGATTTTCTCTAGCATCTCTCGTATAAACCCAAATCTTCTGTCATCTTTTCAAAACTCTTGTTGAGATCGCTCATCATAGATAAAAATGGGCATTACTTCATCTGACTCTGAAAGTGCGAGATTGAGTGCGGTATTATCCTCAGTTCGGAGGTCTTGCCTGAAGATAAAAAGAGATCGTTTGCTCATTACAAAAGATTTTTAGCTTAAATGCTAGCCTCGGTATAATCCCGGAAATTATCCAGAATCGCCTGCCAACCAGCTTGTTGCATCTCGATTGGGTTTTCATTTTCAGCATCAAATACTTCTGTGACACGGATTTTGTCACCCTCTTCTTCAAATGTCAC
>CAYUVP010000080.1:0-3592 GCA_964448195.1 uncultured Candidatus Peribacteria bacterium
AGCATGATTATGCCAAAAGAATCTAGAAATGGGCATACTTATGAGCGAGGAAGGTCCAGGAAATGTAGTAAGAATATATAGACAACCTGGACAGACGAACATGGATATACGTGTGATCGGGGGTGAGCATTTCTCTGATAAAGGTGACAAAACAAGATTTGAGCAAAAAGTTGAAGAAATAGCAACAAGACTATGATCCTCATCTGAAGAATTTTTTGCACTTTGGAACAGAGGAGAAATTCTCTATCTTCAAAAACAACTGGATATATGTAAGTTACGTTGAGAAAAAGATAAAACCGAAGAATAGCTTACTTTCAAAACTAGGCTTGAAATTTCTTCGGGATGACAGGAACATTAAATATCCAAATTCGCCACACTCTTCGCACGAGACTGGATAAATCGTCGGCGAGGTGGAACCTCTGAACCCATGAGGACACGGAAGACTTCATCAGCTGCTTCGGCATCATCGATAGTTACGAGTGCCATGACGCGACGCTCTGGATCCATAGTAGTTTCCCAGAGTTGTTCAGGATTCATCTCTCCGAGACCCTTGTATCGCTGAATACCTTCTGTTTTGACATCGTTTTTTGCAATGATTTCGAGTTTTTCTTCTTCGCTATAGGCATACCATGTCTCTTTCCCTCGTGAGAGCTTGTAGAGTGGTGGTTGAGCGATGTAGAGATATCCGATATCGATGAGCGGACGCATAAATCGATAAAAGAAAGTCAGGAGGAGTGTCCGGATATGGGCTCCGTCGACATCGGCATCCGTCATGATGACAATACGATGATAACGAGCCTTTGCAGCATCAAATGTGTCCGATATACCACAACCAATAGCAGTGATGAGGTTTTTGATTTGTTCGTTTAAGAATATCTTGTCGATACGAGCTTGCTCTGTATTGAGGATCTTTCCACGAAGTGGGAGAATCGCCTGAATATCACGATTTCGCCCTTGTTTTGCAGAACCTCCCGCTGAATCTCCCTCGACGATATAGATTTCTGATTTTGATGGATCTTTGCTCGCACAGTCAGCGAGTTTTCCTGGGAGAGTCAGGCCTTCGAGAGCTCCTTTTCGGATGATAGTTTCACGAGCACTGCGAGCTGCCATACGAGCACGACTTGCCAGTAAACATTTATCAATGATTGATTTAGCTGATTTTGGTTGCTCTGCGAGGAAATCTGAGAGTGTTTCTGCGACAGACTTATCGACGATACCTCGGACTTCTGAGTTGCCGAGTTTATCCTTTGTTTGACCTTCAAATTGTGGTTCTGGGACTTTCACAGAGATAATCGCTGTGAGACCTTCCGCGACATCTTCGTTGGTGAGATTGGTATCTTTTTCTGTGAGATAATTTTTCTCTCGTGCGTATTTATTGATGGTACGAGTGAGTGCTGTTCGGAAACCTGTCATATGCGTACCGCCACCTGGCGTGATAACGTTATTGACGAAGCTCGTGAGGTGTTCTGAGTAGTCTTCTTTTCGGTACTGGAGAGCGACTTCGACTGATACGAGGTCTACCATATTTTCGGTACAAAATATCTCTCCGATAGATTCATGATGACGATTCAGGTAGGTAATGTAGGATTTGAGACCTCATTCAAAATAATATCTGATACGATCTCGTGATCCACTCCGTTCATCAATAGCTGTGAGTGTGATACCTTGGGTGAGATACGCTCTCTCTCGGAAATCTTTCTTGATATAACTGAAGTCGAATACGATATCCTCAAATATTTCTTTGTCTGGCCAAAACTCGATCATCGTCCCATTTGCGTGAGTAGTTTTTCCACGATTTTCGATGGGTGATACTGGTTTTCCTCGTTCATATGCTTGGAAATATTCGTTCCCGTCTTTCCAAACTGTTGCCTCTGTACGAGATGAAAGAGCATTGACAACAGACGCACCGACTCCGTGCAGACCTCCTGAGACTTTGTATCCAGAATTATCACCACCGAATTTTCCTCCCGCATGGAGGACTGTCATGACTGTCTCGAGACTAGATACGCCTGTCTTTGGATGGATCTCGATAGGAATACCTCGTCCATTATCTTGTACCTGACAGCTCCCCGATTCTGTGAGCTTGAGCGTGATATGCGTACAATGACCAGCGAGTGCTTCATCGATAGAGTTATCGACGATTTCTTTTACACAATGATCACGACCTTTTGCATCGGTAGAACCGATGTACATACCAGGACGTTTGCGGACTGCTTCAAGCCCTTCGAGGACCTGAATCGAACTCGCACCATAATCTGTATCGTCTTTTTTTGGCATAAATAGTGGAATAAAAGTGTGTTTTTGAATTTGATATCTCTCGAACTCAAATGAAGAATACTCTCTTCTGATTTGAACATCAGCAGTATATGAGTTTTTGACATGTTTCAAGGTCTCTCAGGTACCAATATGCTTGCCTATCCAGATTCCCTTGCGCGAGGCATATAATTGAGTTAATCAAATATTTTACTTTGGCTCAATAATCAGATATACTGAGTCATATGAAAACAATGCTTGTACTTAGTGGTATTTTTCTCTTTTTGTGGCCGATATTATCTTGGTTTACCTACCGAGTATCTGGTTGGTGGAAATGGGAAAGACTTTTTCATCGCGAGGTCACCCGGGATGTCATCTTTGCTTCTGCAGTGGCAACCAAAAAATTTGGAAGCTACAATCACGCTATCAAAATCGGTATAGAAGAATATGGTGTAGCTTTTCAGCCGACAGTATTTCTCCTCTTCCATAAATCTTTTGCAATACCTTGGTCACAAATTATGTCATTTTCCTATTCTCCTCGACGCACCTCTCGACTCTGCCTCTTACGGACGAATCAGGGCGAAATCAGAATCTATGGGGATGTCGCAGAAATCGTTGCTCGAGGATGTGCTGGTCATTATGTAGAGCAGCAACAATTATAAAACTAGCACCTAAACACTTTTGGTGCTAAAAACATTTGCAATGTAAAAAATTCTTGGTATACTAGGGGGGTAAAATACATTTTTAACCCCTATTTTTATGTGAAAAATTATTGGTATCGATCTCGGGACTACGAACTCGGCAATCGCATTTATGGAAGGAGGTGAAGCAAAAATCATCCCCAACGCAGAAGGTAACCGCACGACACCTTCGGTTGTTGCAAACAAGAAAGGCGAAATCATCGTCGGTACGCCGGCAAAACGACAAGCAGTCACGAACCCAAAGGAAACTATATTTTCTGCAAAACGTTTTATTGGTCGTAAACGAAGCGAAGTAGATTCTGAAGTGGTTAATGTGCCCTATGAAGTCACCGCTGGTTCTAGTGGAGAGTCATTGATCTCATTTAATGGCAAAGAAGCTCGACCAGAAGAAATCTCAGCACACGTCCTCATGAAGCTCAAGGAAGATGCAGAAAAATATCTCGGAGAAAAAGTAACAGAAGCCGTCATCACTGTTCCTGCCTATTTCAACGATGACCAGAGACAAGCTACTATCAATGCTGGTAAAATCGCTGGTCTCGATGTGAAGCGTATCGTCAATGAGCCTACAGCAGCAGCTCTCGCTTATGGTCTCTCAAAAAAGAAAGATGAAAAAGTCGCTGTCTACGATTTCGGAGGAG
>CAYUVP010000081.1:0-3535 GCA_964448195.1 uncultured Candidatus Peribacteria bacterium
CCGTCACAAAAGTGACTTCAACCGCTGGCGGAGGAGTGGACGCATCGGACTTGGTGATATCAATACCATTGTATTCTGCGACACTATAGCCTGCAAAGGCGAGGACAGTACTGCCAGTTTCTAGCTCGGCATAGTCCTTTTCTGGAGTGATAAATTTTTGTGTCAGTCCAAATGCTTTCGTATAAAATTCTACTGTTTTCTCTACATCTCCGACATAGAGAATCGTGTAGCCGTATTTGATCATAAAAGGGTACTGAGAAGATATTTGTGCTAGGGTATTTTATAACCAAACTCTAAACTTCAAACTATTCTTTTGATAGATAGGGAATAAGAATAGGTAGTATATTCTCACTCACTATTTTCTCATATCCAGCCTTATTTGGATGGATTCCATCCTGAGTATTGAGCTCAGGGATGAGCGCGACTCCTTCGAGGAAAAATGGGACGAGTGGAAGTGAGTATTTCGTTGCAAGGTCAGGGTAGATAGTGTCAAACGCTTGTTGAAAGAGTGGTCCATTACTTGCCTGAGAGCGCATTCATAAGAGTATTACGGGGGTATTATTTTCTTGAAAAGTCTGGATAATTTTCTCAATATTTCATCGAGTGATTTCTGGATTTGTACCACGGAGCATATCATTGGCTCAGAGTCACAGGAGTACCAGGTTGGGTTTTTGTTGGATGACAAATGCTGCACGTTCCATTCCTCCAGTAGTCGTCTCACCAGAGACTCACATATTGATAACTCGCACGGATAATGTTTCATTTAAGCGCTTTTCTAATATACTCGGGTAGCTCTCATCGAGTGCGACTCCGAGTCCTGCTGTGAGAGAATCTCAGAAGGCTATGATAGTCATTGTTGGTTTAGAAATGTCGGCTTGATTTGGTACGGTAGGGTTGGTGGCGCTTCTGTCTAGAAACAGATACATCACTATTCAGGCGATTAAAATACATGAGACTGCAATGATTTTTTTCATGACCTTGAGTATATCGCTAGATTATTTTTTCACAATTATTCTCCATGGACATACTGCAACTCCAAAATATCTCAAAAACATACACGCAAAATGGTGAATCTACCACTATCTTGAACGATATCTCATTGAAGATAAAAAAATGAGAAAAAATAGCCATCATAGGACCTTCTGGTTCTGGTAAATCTACTCTTCTTTCACTCATTGCTGGTCTCGATGTACCGACAACTGGCACTGTGCTATTTGAGTGAAAATCGATACAGGACTTTTCTGAAGCAGAGCTCGTCGAGTTTAGAAACAAAAAAATAGGAATTATATTTCAGTCATTTGAGCTCGTACAATTTTTCACTGCCTATGAAAATGTCATGTTGCCACTCTCGATACGTGGAGCACAAGACGTCGCAAAGGTTGATGAGATATTTCAGCATATCGGACTCGAACATCGAAAAAATAATCTCCCATCAAAGCTCTCTGGAGGTGAACAACAGCGTGTCGCTATAGCACGAGTCCTCGCATCAGGGTGTGATGTCATCTGTGCGGATGAGCCAACAGGGAATCTCGATATGATTAATGGTAAAAAAATCCTCGACCTCCTCCTCAAAACTATCGAAGAGAATGGTAAAACTCTCATCATCATCACTCACGATATGCATATCGCAGAAAAGATGGACAAAATTTATGAAATAAAAGATGGACTTCTGATTCCCTACACAATATAAACCATGAAATCATATTTTATCAAAATTATTTTCGCTCGCACGTATCGGTATCTCTTGCTGACATTTTTGAGTATTCTTGTTGGTGCATTTTTATTCTGAGGGACTTTTGCTTTGACGAGATCCGTATCAAACTATTTTATAGAAGAATGAAAAGTTCTCACGGGGTGAGATTTTATCATTTCGGGTGCTCGTCCTATTGATACTGATGCTGTACCTTTTACGCTCCTCAGAGAGTCTGGTTATACCATCATAGAGCAGTATGGTGTGCAGGCGGTATTTAGTAATGCAGGGAAAGATAAAAGTACGCCAGCATCGATTCGGGCAGTTGACTCTGGTTTTCCACTCTATGGAACTCTTGTGAGTGAACCAGCTTTTGTTCTTGAGAAAAATACCCTCTATGCCGAACAAGCTTTCTATGATCGTATCGGCATCAAAAAGGGGGACACGGTAATCCTCGGAGAAACTCCATTTGTCGCACAAGGCGTGATAATCTCAGAACCTGATTCTCTCTCGCTCGGACTTTCCTTCACTCCAAAGGTGATTATTCGTCGGGCAGATCTCATAGTAGCTGATATAGATATTTCTCAGAGCCGTACGAACTATAGAGTCGCTCTTCGCTCAGATAAAGGCACTCCGACAGAAGAAGATGTGGCTCTCCTTGAGTGATTTGCTGAGTCAAGCAAGCTCCGTTTTGATAATGCTCTTGATGGCCCGAATAGTTTTGTGAGAGGTCTCTCGAGCGTAGAGAGTTTTGTCTCTATTATTATCTCTATCGCTCTGTTTCTGGTATCAGTGAATATCATTGCCAATCTCACCTATATACTCGCAAAGATGCAGAAAATGATAGCAATTTTAAAAATTTTTGGAGCAAGAAATACTGATGTTCGTACTATATTTATGACTATTCTTGGCGTTATTGGTTTCTGTGCTGGAGCGACGGGGGCACTCATGGGTTCCATCGCGACACAAGAATTATTGCACTATTTTGGTACTTTTGTCACAGGAGATATCCGTCAGATGAGTCTCTGGTGAGTCATAGCAGTAGGTGGTGTAATTGGTCTCGCCATCGTCCTTTCGTCGGCAATACCTTTTCTCTCTTCTCTCAAGTCTGTCTCCCCGAAACAACTCCTGACAAACAGCACAATAGCTGAAATCTCCTATTTCAAAAAATCTGTTCCCTATACAGCCATCCCAATCGTACTTGCGATAGCTCTCTATATCCTCTCTGGAAATATATGGCTCGTACTCTACAGCGTACTGACTCTGATTGTCCTCTTTGTGTTGTTTATGTTTGTCGCTCACAGCGTCATCCGCCTGTTCTCACGATATCGCACGTATTTTTGATTTATAGTGCAGAGTAGCATCGCATCGCTCAAGTGGAGAGGAATCGAAGCTGTGATCATCATCGCAGCAATTATGACAGCATTTTCTGGTGTATTTATCATCTCTGTCCTGGAGAAAAATATCGAGGCCAATATCAGTCAAAATGTGTCTCAAAAAGCCCCATCACTCTATATCATCGATATCACTCAGAGTCAGCTCGCGGGCGTCAAAGAAATCACAGGATCTCTCCAGGCATATCCCATTGTTCGTGGAAGACTCTTAAAAGTTGATGGACGAGACCTGACCAAATCAGATGATCCAGGCATCACGAGAGAATTCAATATGACCTACAGGGATGTGCTCATCAATGGTGAAAAAATTATCCGAGGAGAGTGGCACGGTGAAAAAAATCTCCAAAAATCTGTCTCTATAGATGATAATTTTGCCAAAGAAATAGGGGGAGTAAAAATAGGGGATGTGATAGAAGTATTTATTCAGGGGCTCACGATAGAGGCAACTATT
>CAYUVP010000082.1:0-3400 GCA_964448195.1 uncultured Candidatus Peribacteria bacterium
CTTATCAGAGAAGCGCTCTAACCAACTGAGCTACACACCCATACACTCGTACGGTGATTATAAAAGCAAAAAGTAAAATGCAACACAATTTATATAAATCTTTTTATACTACCTCATCAAATCTTTGCGTTTTGAGAGCATAGATTATTACATCTCACTTTCAGAGATGTTGTGTATCAAGATGAATTTTCTTTACAGCGAGGTGATATACTTCTTCTCCTGAGAGGCTTTCTGGAAACATATGAGGAAGTATGACGCCGACTTTCCCTTGTTTCTGACAGAGAATGATGATACCTTCTGTTTCGCTTTTGAGCTCGTCAGGATGATGGAGAAGGTGCCGATCATCTTCTCCAAATGTATCTACTCTATATCTGAGTTTTCTAGCTCTTTCTGGATTTTCTTTGTAGATTTCAAATCGAGTATCTTTTGTCAGTAAAATGGTGTTATCTATGAGTTCCTCTAGTGCTGTCTCGTGTATGGGATATATTCTACCACTGCTAGCAATCACTTCATCTCAATCGTAGGCTGTTACAAATACTGGCATTTTTTCTTTTAGCATAAGAGGACTCTCTATGAAGTCGCTTGCACTGAGGATTTTTTTCTCAAATATATAGGATTCAAGAATTTTTCGAGCGATTTTTTGCATTTTTTATAATGGTGTAGAGGTAAGATGTGTCTCCTTGGTTGTTGATTTTTTCTTTTTCCAAGCGATTATTTCTACGATTCAAGTACTCACTTCTCCGAGTAATGGTAGCGATATATCTTGATGGTTTTTTGCTTGCCAATACATCCACCAAATACCGAGCATTAGAAGCATTAATAGTGGTATATGTACGATAAAAATGGCGTATAAAGTGAGAATATTTATGATGATTGCTTGTATAATTTCTGATGTGAATGGTATTCATTTTTGGAACTTCACGATAGATGGGATATTTATAATTGGAATAGTGAGTTTTGTATTTTCTGTACTCATCTGTGGCGTGTAGCTTTCAGTTTTTTCTTTGATTATTGTGGACCAGAGAGGAAGCTTGTCATCATGGTTAAAGAGAAGTTGACAATATGATATGACACTCCGGAGCAGGATATGACATATCGTGCCACCAGGGAGTTTGGAGCCAATGAGACGTATGTTATCTCCAGAGCTCACCAATGTTGCTTGATAAACAATCCAAAAAGTAGAGAGCGTAATCCAGACTATAAACAAAGTCATACTCTCATCAATCCAGAGAGATAGGGCTCAGAGTATAAATACCCAATTTCCAAATTTTTCTCCTACATTTAAAAAATCTCCATATTTATGCGAGAGATATGTCCCAATAAATGGTATATGAGAGAGTATAAGTGGTGTTTTTTGAGCTTCTGATACCTGCGCTTCTTCTCAGATATTTTTGAGCGAAGACCATGAGAGGCCTTGTAGTACGATCTTAGGACTTTCACCCCTAAATGCAGTATATATACCAGCACCGAGGAATCATAGTAAAATAAGGAAACTTACGAAAAGTATGATATGTAACCAAGATGATCAGAAGATAATCATTGATTCGAAATTTCTCGAACGAATCAAGAGTATTATGAGTCATAAAAATGCTCATTGTAAGAGGAGGGCATATCTCGCATGTCATCGAAAAAAATCACTCTGGAATCTATCATCCCGAGACAAGAGCATAAATGGCGCTAAGAAACAATAGCTCACCATGGCGTTGTGTCTCTCTGTCGGTTGTGTGGTTGTTTCTTCTATCATATATCTATGTTAGCATATCTTTATCCTAAAAACAACAATATTTCAAAAAAACAGCTCCTAAGGAAGGAGCTGTTTCTGGAAAAGTACAAAGTACTTATTTTCCGACGACATATCGGTAGAGCCATGCAGCTCAAAAAGCACCAAATAATTGTCCTGCTAATAGTACTGCAACTGTTTCTAGAGGAATACCAAAGAGGCCTACACCAAGGAGAACTGCTGGATTGAAAAAGCCTCAAGAAATCCTCCCTACGGTGATAGCACCGACAGTCACTATGGCTCCAATTGCGAGTCAGAAATAGCTATTTCCAGCTGTCATCCTGTTGACAGCAGTATTATATATCACAGTTACGAGAGCAAAAGTGAAGAGGAATTCAGCTATGAAAAATGCTGGTAAATCAAGTGTTATCGAGAAAGCGGGAAGTGTCATGTGGAGTCATTTTGTTGCCACAAGAAATGCAAGACCTGCTCAGAGGAGTTGGGAAATGATATACCAAAAAGCATCATGAGCCCCAATTTTTTTATTTAAAAAAAGTCCAAATGTAACTGCTGGATTGTAATGTGCACCAGAGAGAGCCCCTCCCATATAAACAAGAGTCGTGAGAGCAACACCTATGTATATCGGTGTCAAGAGGGATAGGTTGTATACTGCCCCTATAATAGCAAAAACAAAGAGAAACGTACCGACAAGCTCAACAGTATATTTTTTCATAGGAAAAAATTAGAGAAATAAAAATTAGACAGCGTTATTGATTATTTTATCAATAAGTCCATATTTGAGAGCCTGCTTGGCATCCATAAAATTGTCACGATCACAATCTTGTCTGATTTTTTCAATTGGTTGACTTGTATGTTTTGCGAGGATTGTATAGAGGGTTTCTCCAGTCCTGAGTATATGTTCTGCAGCGAGACGGATCTCCGTTGCTTGACCTTCTGCGCCACCAAGAGGCTGATGGATCATGATCTCTGTATGAGGGAGAGCATAGCGCTTTCCTTTTGCTCCACCAGCGAGAATCACAGAGCCCATACTTGCTGCCATACCCATAGCGACTGTTATGACATCTGGTTTGACGTACTGCATAACATCGTAGATAGCGAGACCAGCTGTGACGTGTCAGCCGGGGCTATTGATATACATGGTAATAGGAGCTTTTGCATCTTGTTTTTCGAGGAAGAGGAGCTGGGCAATAACCGTATTTGCTATCATAGAATCGATTGCTTCTCAGAGAAAAATCACTCGATCCTCAAGGAGACGAGAATAGATGTCGTACACACGTTCTCCAGAAGGAGTTTTATCTATAACTGTTGGTATGAGAGTTCCGAGAATAGAGAGAGGGAACGGCTTTTTTTGGAGTTTTGTTTCTTTCATCACTGAAAAATTAGGAGATAATATTGATATATGCTATAGCTAAAGGCTTATATGCAAGGTCAAAAAGTATTCTTTCCTCTTTTCAATTATGTCTAAGATGGTGTTATAAATCAAATTTAGCTATAAGATTAAAATCAGGTGTTTCTAGTTGTTTAGAGTCTACATAGATTGATAAATCTAGTTTTCCGCGTTCTAACAGTTTTGTGATTTCACTTTTTAATTCATGTTCTTTCTCTCTGTTGGTTGTTGATAAGGGTGTCAAAGTTGTGTGGCATAAAATTATAGCATTC
>CAYUVP010000083.1:0-3311 GCA_964448195.1 uncultured Candidatus Peribacteria bacterium
AAATGAATTATAGGCATTACGAGAATGATAAACATAATCCCCGGTGCAAGATTCATTATGTGTTCAATGCATATACTTTACTGAATACTCTTTCCGACGCTTATTGAAATATTGACACATCTCTTGATAGTTTTGTTTTATTATGATTTCATTTTTCTTTTGAACATATTCTTCGGAAGTATATTGGATATTATTTATACAGTATTCTCTGCGATATTGATTAAAACAAAAGAGACAATTCGAACAGCCTGTACATCAATGACAAAAGAGGAGATCACGAGAACTCGCACAATCTGTACAAAAGAATAACGAATTGGATTCACTACAATTGAAACACTCATAACAATAATCAGATGCAAGAACAATCTCACCATCAATACAAGTATTACAGTGATTTGAATTACCAATATAGTAACAATTCTCGAGATAATCAACATCAAAACACCAATAACAATTTTTGAGATGACCGGCACAGTTATTAAATTCTGAATTTTCCAAATGAAGCACCGAGAGCGATAATAATGGCGTTGATGTAAGAAGATCAGAAAATTGTTCTGAGAAAGTTTTATTCCAATCGGGGGTTTTTCAATAATCAAAACATGACCAATCATCACTCCACCAAGCTTCAGATCAATAGACCATATATGGTGAATCTGGATGATACATGGAAATTATATCTTTACCTGTCAATCCACACTTTCGGCGATAAATATTCCGCTCATTTCTCCATGCAAATTTCTGAATCATTCTCTCGTAAGGACAAGTTTTCGGTGTCGGAAATTCAAATTTTTTACCACCCAGAACAGGCGAAACTTGCGAATAAAAACCAATATCTTTATCAGTCACAAAAAAATCCTGTCCACTTATGCAACATCTTTTATTTTCTATTATTTTTTCTCAAGGAGGAATCATTCTCTATTGAGATAAAGTAAGCTCAGCAAGTGCTTTTTCTGCATCACCAGGTTTTCCTGCCCAGTCATGATACGCCCAATTATTTTCCATAAATGAAACACCTTTTCCGAGAGTAGTACGAGCAACAATCATAGTCGGCGTATCATTTGTATCTGCCCATGAAAGTGCTTCGAGAATTTGGGGAAAATCATGTCCATCAATTTCTCGCACGCTCCAACCAAAATCACGATATTTCTGAGCGAGATTACCCATAGGCATAATCTCATCCGTTGTCCCCTCTATCTGAAGACCATTACAGTCCATAATAGCGATGAGATTATCGAGCTTCCACTTATTGGCAGACATGACCGCCTCCCATGTTTGTCCTTCTTGATGTTCACCATCAGACATACAACAAATCACACGATTTTTCTTGCCATCCATACGAAGTGCGAGAGCAATACCTACTGCCTGAGAAAGCCCATGTCCAAGAGGACCAGAAGAATTTTCCACACCAGGAATAGAGAGCTTTGGATGCCCCTGGAGGAGCGAATCAATCTTTCGAAGTCTCTGCATCTCTTCGATTGGGAAAAAACCTGCACGAGCAAGTGTCGCATAATATATAGGACAGATATGGCCGTTGGAGAGGAGGCAATAATCCCTGTTCGAATCAGATGGATTTTCTGGTGTAGTTTTGAGAAAAGAGAAATACAACGCAGCAAATATATCTGCCATACCGTAGGCTCCTCCTATATGTCCAGAACCTGCGTGGCGTAGCATCTCGAGGACATCGAGACGAAGTTGGTGAGCTATTTTTTGGAGCTCAGCCGTATTGGAAGTTTTTGTAAATGAAGTCATAAGGTAATTATAGAGAAACAAAGGTGTCTGCAAGGTATTATTTTATAAAACCCTTCACCATATCTCTCACTCAAGGAGTAGACCATATATATTCATGCTCTCCTCACGGTATGAGAATACGATTTTTATTGAGCGATGGAACTGCATCTAATAATTTTTGTGAAAGAATTGGAGGTACGACATCATCACTATCTCAATGAATTATAAGAAGCTGCTCTTTGTAATTTTCTAAATATTTGATACTCTCATAATTCTCTGATATCGGAATCATAGGATACATCCAGAATCTCGTACGAGCAACATCTTTCATACTCGAAAAAGGTGAAATAAGAGCTAATTTTTGAGGAGATAAAAGAGAGGCATGATACGATGCAACTCAGGTTCAGAGACTCTCACCAACAACAATAACAGATGTATATTTTTGTGCCTTAATGTATTCTGTGACATCGCGAACATTTTCTAGTATTGATTCCTTTGATGGTTTATGTCCATCTCCGGCATATCAGAAGTACTCCGGTATAAGCACCGACGCGCCAGAACTATCAATAACATCACGAATATGTGATGTTGAACATGCAGACGCTGCATTACCGTGATAAAAAACCACCAATATATCCGGATTTTTCTTAACAAGGTACATCCGAGTATTTCCTTGTGTGATTTTTTCGGCATCAGAAAAAGCAGGACAAGTATAAAAATCTGAATTATTAGGAAAATACGTCAGTTGTCGTTGAAAGAAATAGAGAAAAAGTCATCCGAACAAAAAGACTATACAAAAAAGAAGAAGCGTTTTAACGAGAATATTTCTCATACCAAGTATTAGAAAATAAAGCATTCGGGTCGTGTTTTTCTTTTTCCTGAAAAAAACTCTCTATATTAGGATAGGATTTTTCTAGTTGATCTCGAGAGTAATAAAGCTGGTACGGTAGGTAAAAAGTACCATTGAGGCTGTGAGCTAAATCTATGATTTCAGTTGTTGTTTTTTTTAGTATATCTGAATCAGTTTTATTCAATTTTTGATTAAAATATAATACATATGCAAACATATCATCCTGAGCGTAAGGAAGACTTGATATGGAATCTTTTTCAACGACACGAATCGTTATATTTATGAGATTGGCACCATTTTCTTTTACAATAGTTCTCAAGCCGTTTATAAAGAGACTCATTTTTGCCTCTGGAATAAAACATTCTTGCAAAATATCAGTATCTGGAAGATTATTTTTCAGATAATTCATGTTATCATACATTTCTTGATTACGAGTTACATAACACACCTCTCGCGAATCATTCATGGCATTATTTCTCGTAATGCAAGGATGAATATATGGTTCTATATGTTTCTCGAGAAACCATCTCAGCCATTTACCAAATCTACCTGTTTTAGAAAAATTTACCACAAAACGACTCAAATAACTATTGCCTGAATTCGGTAAAAAATGAGGCACTTCTTGAGCATCAATTTTTCTATATACATGGGCAGATGCTTCAGACATATACGTCATAGGAGAGAGAGAAATCCTTCCATAAAAGAGACCTACTTCTGAATTTCATTTTACTTT
>CAYUVP010000084.1:0-3299 GCA_964448195.1 uncultured Candidatus Peribacteria bacterium
AGAAAGATGTTCTTCATTTCAACTGAAAGGCTGCTGATGGTATACCAGGTCCAAAAACAACAAAAGCAATCATCGATGCACTCACTCTAGCCCTCGATACAGCAAAAAATTCTGATCATACTACTAGCCTAGCGGCAGATAAACTCAGGGCTGAATCAATTGCTAGTCTAGAATATAGTAATAAAATCATTTCAGACCTTCATGCATTAATAGGCACTGATAGTACTAATCTTTCTGCTATATGAAGAGACCCTACGAAAACTTTTTATTCAGGAAAGAATATGGATAATGTCAATTTTGCTCAAGTTATAGAGGAAGATGGAGTATCTGTTTGGGGGAAAATTGCAAAAGATGGATCACGTCCTCTTATTATCAAAACACGAGGAACAATCTATGTTGGAAATATAATGCCAGATGGTACTCTTACAGATAAAATGGGAGTTTGGCCAGTATGGAAAGATGGGAATGCCTATAGATATATGCCAAAAACACCAATCGTAAATAGGACTAAATAAAGCAAAATAATATCAAATTACATCAATAAATATATTTCAGTATATGTGAAAAAATATCCTCGGACCCCTCGCTATCGCAACAGCATTAGCACTTGGAACTACATCACCCGAAACTCATGCACAATCAGCACAGAAAGCTGTTGAAGTAAAAACTCAAACTAAGGTAGCAGATATCTGTGCTCTCGGAATCACTGTACGTGAACAAGGAATCAATCTATGTGATGAAATCGCTAGACAAGCGATGATAAAAGAAATAGCAGATACTGAAGAAAAGCATCTTTATGAAAAGTTGGCTCTCATATTCGCAAGTCTACTCGCAAGTGGTCTTGCTGGAAAAAAATTATTTAATATATACAAAAAACAACAAGAAGCACGATATGAACGAGAAAGAGCTGAATATGGTAATCATGGTGAACTATCTGGTAAAACCTGGGAAGAAGCTATGAAAGCAACTGCATCATGAGAATCTGATTCAACGAATCCTGAACATACTGGAATGGATCATGAACTTGAAGCAAAAATCTGGGCTATTGAAGAAGCAAGAAGAATCCAACGAGCGAAGCGAGCAAAAAATGCTCCAAAATGATCTAAGGAATCTTCGGATTGGAATGAAGGTGATTTTGAACAATGAGATACAAATAGTCTATGGGATGTTAATACTATTATTCAAGATGATCCATCAAACAATAATGATACTACCGGAGATGCACTCCTCGAGTCACTGAAAGCAAATCCAGATGGCGTATGGGTGAAAAAGAGAGAGCCAGAAAACTCTACCAACTTCCATAATACTGAGATCCCATCAGAATGATCTGAAGCTGATACTATAGGAAAATCATGAAATACAGCTCCGTCTGGAACGACTACAAATTGGGAAAAAACTGTAGCAATGAACGCTCCAGATACTGTAGGAACAAGAGATAATTGGACAAAAACAGTGACAATAGAAACTCCACCAAAAAAAACACCTGAAGCTACCACTGAAGAAAATAATAGAACATTAGATATCCCAATTGATCTAGAAAAAATACTCGAATCAAACTGATTCGAGATCAATAAAAATCCTGAAACTGGTGAGATATCTATACGAGTAGGAAAAGAATGAACGAATTTATCAATTTTGAATACTGTCCTCAAAGAGGATTGAATACAAACAGAAAAAACTATCATAAAATATGATGAAATATATCATATTGAAAATGATGTAAAATGAGCAGAACTTGTATACTTTTGAAAGATACCATACATGGTTGCTCATATGAAACTTATTTATAAAAATGATGAAAGACTTTTCATCCAAATAAATATTGCAAAAGCTTAGTATCATTTCATATTTCTACCAAATCTAGAATAGATTATATTCGTATCTCACATTTTTTCACTGATTCAAGAGCTATTCGCTTAAAGCGATACAAATCTGATTCTCAGAAAGAATTTCCCAGAAAATCGGGGTCAAGTGTCGTTCCACTTCGATAATTCTGGAGATAATATGACCGAGCTCAGGTAACATAAGATATCATCTCGCGGATATCATCTTCTGTATGGACACCATCGATGATCGTAGAGCGGAACTCGTAGTCTTTCCCTGAATTCATGATGAGTGAGATAGTCTTCTTATATTTTTCTGAATCAATAGATACTCATACAAGTGATGGGTACTTATCCCAAATATGCTTGATATCCATCGCAAAATAATCCACGAGATCTTCATCAATTAACCGCGTGATCATATCGGGATTTTGACCATTCGTATCGAGTTTTACTCTAAATCATCGAGACTTGATAGTCCGACAAAAATCTGGGAGATCTCGGTGGATCGTCGGTTCTCCCCCACAGATTGAGACACCATCGAGCACTCATATTCTCCGATCAAGAAAATTGTAGAATACTTTCTCGGAAAGATGAGTCGATTGGTTCGCTACAATCTGATCTGGCACTACCATCTCAGGATTATGACAATACCCACACCGGAGATTGCATCCAGCCGTAAATACTACGGCAGCAATATGACCAGGATAGTCGATGAGTGTGCTCTTTTGGAGTCCAGCAATTATCATGATTGAAAAATAAAAATAATACATTCCCAAAATAGGAATGTATTATTGTAGTAAATGATTACACTCCAACTACTTCTCCATTGAAGCAAGTTCGAGAATAGAACTCTGATTTTTTCCCATTATTGAACTGAGTCACTGGACGATAATACCCCATCACACGAGTATAGATCTCACACTTGGTACGAGCAATCTCGTTTCCCTCTGCATCGATAAATGATCCCATAATAATAAAAAGTAATAAAAAATTAAAGAGGCCTCCACAATATTCTGGATTTCTCAAAAACAAGAAGTTCGAGGCATAAAAATTTTTTCGAAAGGAGCTTCCTAATGTGGAAGTGACTGAGAAATAAATTTTTATAACGATGAAATTCGTAGTTTTTCAGAAATCCCTAAACAGTAGCGGTAGCAAAATCTGAAAGTTTGACTGGATTTGCTGTATAATTAGTTCGAAGTGGTATATCGAATTTCTGTCACTTGTATCCAATCTGTTCATCGCACTTTGGACAATAGTCATGTTCTCAGGCAATATACCCATGCTTTGGACAGATTGAGAACGTTGGAGTGATCGTAATATATGGAAGCTGATAATTTTCTATCACTCGACGAACGAATCTTTTACACTGCTCAGCTTCGAGTTTTTCTCCCATATAGAGATGCAGAACCGTTCAACCCGTATACTTGCACTGGAGATCATTCTGACTCTCGAGAGCCTCGAAGGCATCATCCG
>CAYUVP010000085.1:0-3237 GCA_964448195.1 uncultured Candidatus Peribacteria bacterium
TATCCATTTTCGTCGTGAACCAGTGAAGTTTTTCTGACTCCATGGATTTGAAGGTATTTCCTTACTTTTTTTGACTGATCCACATATCGGGGGGAATATTGACAAGATAGTCCACGAGACTTCACATGCCCTCCTTATGCTCCTCGCAAATACTACTCCAGAAACAACTCTCATTCTTCATGGTGGTGACTTTATGTCCTCTGATGGAGACAAGCAATCTCTCTCTTTTGAGAATTTTACTCATGTTGCAGAGAGACTCTTCGCCGGATTATCAGGATATAAGCATTTTGCTGTTATAGGAAATCATGATGAGAAAAATTCAGATTTTGTCTTTACTCAAAAATGGCTCGAAGAGAAATATCAGATTCATTTCATGACAGAACCGAGACATACAAAAAAAATATTCATAGATGATAAAAGTATAGGCATTCACGGTCTTCATACCCTTTCACATCATCTTCACCGTATGCCAAAAAGAGAGAGAAACATGATTCTGGACCAATATATCTACATCCTGGATCATACACATACCGATGTAAATATTGTCCTCCTTCATAACCCTGATGGTCTCGAGTTTCTCCTCGCTCGACTGAAGTCTACAAAACAAAAGATTACTACACCGACACTTTTCCTCGCTGGGCATACACATGGAGGCATGTTTGATATACCGTTTTTCCGAAAACTGGGGCTCTTCATCTGCAATACTGGTTTTGGTCGATATAAGGGGTGGTATTATCCACAAGGGAAATATGCACAGACAGGAAACTGGAAACTCTATGTATCGACAGGAATGGGAAATAGTCCCGGATTTGATTTTCGTATGAATGCGGATCCAGAAGTAGTATTATTTACTCTCTAAATATGGTCAAAACAGCAGTTTTTCTCTGACGTTTTCAGCCATTTCATATCGGCCATATGAGTATTGTGGATCGGATTTTTCAGCAGGACTTTGAGAGACTTCTCCTCATTATCGGTTCAGCCGATAAGTCTGGGACAGATGAAAATCCTTGGAATGTCCAAGAACGAGAAGAGATTATCCGTGCGAGTATCCCCCTCGAATTGCAAGAAAAGATAGATATTGCTGGTCTGGAAGATGTTCCAGATGATGATGTGTGGTGCGAGAACCTTCAGCATCTTTTCTTATGAGAAGTAACCCTCTTTACTGGCAATGATTGGGTGAAGAGTATCTGTGAACGTCACGGAATTCAGACCGATTGGATAGATTCCTATGACATCGATATTTCTGGGACAAGGATTCGAGAGATGATAGGGAAAGGGGAAGATATCTCACGCTATGCCTTCCTATAGAGATATTTCAGAGCATGTTCTATGAAATATTGACAAGTATAAATATATGTGTTATATTATGATTGTTTATTTTTAATCATATATTTTATGGCTGATCCAACACGGTTAGGAGCTCTTGGTGAACAAAATGAAACAGAGTGAGCATCTATGGTCGAAGCACTTTCACGTCACTTTCGTGATCAAACTGCTTTTGCTCTTGGTTCTAAAAACGTCTAAGAAAAATATCATAAAAATCCCCTCTCAATTTGAGAGGGGATTTTTGTTTCAAGAAAAATTGAACTATGAGTACAGAGAAAATTTCCCTGTAAACTCACGAAGTTCTTCTGTTGAACCAAACATCGTAATGCCCCAGTACTCGAGATCAGCTTCGGCTGTAGAACGTGTGGCATCGAGTTGCTCTTGTGTCGATCCGGCAATCATCGTGCTCGTAAAATCAGAATAATGAATACCCCGTGCTATACACTCATTCCTGATGGCTCGAATCTTATTTGAATTATCAGCTTTTAGAACGATAAAAGGATAGTGTGATATGGTGGGATGGATCCCACCATCCTTGTCCTCATATTGGAGGAAATTCATAGCTTCTGCATGGCCAGAACCACCAGCAAGACCAGCAGTCATATGACCGAGTGCGTTCATCGCGCGACCTATTTCGATTTTTTTATTGAGAATAGCGATAAATCGCTTGGATGTCTCATTATGGAGAGGTGGATTCATAGAGATTGAAAGTATAAATAATATATCATCAAATAGTATTCATGTATATTGATGAATACTATTCGACGATTGAGATTAAGTTGGAAAAGGATGGGAAAACTATTTCTTGTCGTCTTCTTCTACTTCTGCCTCCACTGTTGGCTCTTCGCCAGCAGCGTCACCACCTACATTTTCTTTTACTTTTACACCGTCATCCGCAGCAGCCCCAGCAGCAGCGTAGATAGCTTGTCCGACCTTCATGAGAGCTTCATTGAGAGGATTGGCAGCTTCTTCGATTTGAGCCTTTGTTGCTTCTGGATTTTCGAGGACTTTTTTCATTGCCTCGATTTTTTCTTCGATGAGTTTTTTGTCTTCGTCTTTTACTTTGTCTGCATTTTCCTTGAGGAGTTTCTCACCCTGATGGATATGAGAGTCAGCCATATTACGAGCTTCGACGAGTTGCTTCTTTTCACTATCCTTGTGACGATTTGCCTCTGCTTCTTTGACGAGATTTTCGACTTCTTCTTTGCTCATACCACCACTATTCTGAATAGTGATTTTCTGTTCTTTACCAGTACCTTTATCTTTCGCAGAGACGGAGAGGATACCAGATGCATTGATATCAAAAGTGACCTCGATTTGTGGGACGCCACGAGGAGCAGGGACGATACCCTCGAGGATAAATCGACCGAGAGATTTATTATCGGCTGCCATCTCACGTTCCCCTTGGAGGACATGAATCTCAACACTTGGCTGATTCTCTTGAGCAGTTGAATACACTTGAGATTTGCTCGTAGGGACAGTTGTATTTCGTTCAATCATACGAGTCATGACACCACCGAGAGTCTCGATTCCGAGAGAGAGAGGAGCGACATCGAGGAGGAGAACATCACGGACATCCCCAGAGAGAATACCAGCTTGAATAGCGGCTCAGATAGCTACTGCTTCATCCGGATTCACACTTGCATTTGGTTTTTTACCGAAGAATTGTTCTACTTTTGCGAGTACCATAGGGACACGTGTCGAACCTCCGACGAGAATGATCTCGTCAATCTGATTTGCTTGAAGACCTGCGTCTGAGAGGACTTTTCTACAGGGCTCGATAGAGCGTTCTACGAGATCAGCGACGAGTTCTTCGAATTTTGCACGTGTGATTTTGACGAGGAGATTTTTCGGACCACTGTCGTCCATCGTGATGTAGGGGAGATTGATTTCTGTTTCTGTAGCAGATGA
>CAYUVP010000086.1:0-3209 GCA_964448195.1 uncultured Candidatus Peribacteria bacterium
TATTCGATACCGTTATGAACCATTTTGACAAAATTTCCTGCTGCTGCTTTTCCTACGTACGTTACGCATGGTTTTCAGGTGAAATCTTTTGCAGCGATCTTTTCGAGGAGTGGAAGCATTCTGCGGACACTTTCTTCTTCTCCACCTGGCATGAGAGCAGGTCAGAGTCTCGCACCTTCAGAGCCGCCAGATATGCCACATCCGACCCAGTGAATCCCATGTTTCAGTGCTGCGGCTTGATTTGCGAGTGTCGTGTCCCAGTGAGCGTTTCCGAGATCCCAGATGCTGTCTCCTGGATTCATCAGTGAGAAAAGTTCTGCTGCGACTTCATTCGTCACTTTTCCAGCTGGGACGAGGAGGATGATACTGCGAGGTGATTCAGTTTTTTTAATGAGCTCTACAATCGTGCTCGCTTTTGTGACTGGAGTACCTACTTCTGCGATCAGAGTATCGACTTTATCAAGCGATCGATTCCATACAACGATGGATTCATCATGAGAGATGATATTTCGGACGAGGTTTTCGCCCATAGTGCCGAGTCCGATAAGTCAGAGGTGTGTCATAAATTTTATTTATATGTTCTTAGTACAGATATTTTCGTAACTATTATCAAAAAGCAATCAAAAAAGAGCAACATTTTGTTGCTCTTTTTTGATTTTTTATCCGTTCTTTATACGGTTTAATTGAGGTGCGGCTTCGCACGAGTGTATATATAGCCTGATATCAGAAGTGATAGCATAAGGGCGATAGCGACATTGAGCGCAGGGCCAGCGTCTACTTCAGAAGCAGAATTGAGGTTTCCATTTTTTGGACCATCGGGAGTCCATGCCTCTGGCTTATCGACCTCATCAGGATTGAAAGGTATATCGAGATTGATTTCTCCTGAAGCGAGATTTCCTGGTTCTTCACCAGCAGAATTGAGACTGAGTGGTGGATTGGGTGCGCCTGCTTCACCAGAAACTATAACAGCTGAATCAGGTGCTACATAAGAACTATCAGGGAGCATCGGGCTTGCAAATGCAGATGTTCCAATGAGAATAAGCCCTAAAGTGATTATGTTCTTGGTGCTTTTCATACGTGTAAAAATTAGAATACACAGATAATCTACCACACATATTTCCTACATTCCAATCTGCAGCGTAAAAAAACTCCACGAAAATACTTGTGTAGTATTAAAAATAGTGCGTAATATCTATTTTTCTAGGTATTGTTCTATATCTTTGCGTATTTCATAGATTTTTTCGAGATCCATGATAGAAGCTAATTTTAGATCAGGAACGCCAGATTGGCGCACCCCGTAAACCTCGCCAGGTCATCTCAGCTGCATATCAATTTCAGATATCTCGAATCAATCATTTGTTTTTTCTAGGGCTCGTAGTCGCTCGGTATTTGAGTTTTCAGAGAGGAGATAGCAATACGACTGAGCATCACCACGGCCCACTCGTCAGCGGAATTGATGAAGTTGAGAAAGTCCAAATCTATGAGCATCTTCTATACACATGATTGTTGCGTTTGGATTGTCTACTCATACTTCTACCACAGAAGTAGCAGAGAGTATGTCATAGTGACCAGCTATAAAATCACTCATAATGGTTTCTTTTTCTTCTGCGCTCATACGTCCGTGGATGATAGCTACAGATCTTTCCGGGAAGAGCATGCTGAGTTTTTCTGCTGTCTCGTGGACTGAAACGGCATCTATTTTGTCACTTTCCTCGACCAATGAAGAAACCCAATAAGCCTGGTGACCATTTTGAAGTTGAGATTCTATCCATTTATATGCCTCATGAGCATGGGCTGGTGTGACAATTTTTGTAATGATAGGTTTGCGATTTGCGGGATATTCACGAATGATGGATATGTCTTGGTTGCCGTAGAGAGCCATAGAAAGTGTTCGTGGTATAGGAGTGGCTGTCATCATGAGGACATGTGGGAAAGTGCCTACTTCTTGGAGCGTCTCAGGCGTGTCCGAAAGGGTAGTTTGTAATACTCATTTACTGATATATTCTGTGAGTTTTTCTCTCTGTTCTACGCCGAATCTGTGTTGTTCATCTATGATAACGTAGGAGAGTTTTTTGTAGTGCACATCGTCTTGTATGAGTGCATGCGTCCCAACTACGACACTGATTTCTCCTGTCCCAAGAGCATCTTTGATTTGTTTCTTTTCTTTTGTTTTGAGACTTCCGAGGAGAAGGGCAGAGTTGATACCATACGGTTTGAGAAACTCTCCTAATTTCTTTGCTACTTGTGTTGCGAGTATTGTTGTTGGAGCCATATATGCGACCTGTCCTCCAGCTCACCGTATCCAGTGAAGTAAAGAGAGGAAAGCAACAACAGTCTTCCCAGTACCGACATCGCCTTGCAAAAGCCGCTGCATACAAATATCACGCTCCATATCTTTGAGTGTTTCAAAGAGTGTTATCTTTTGATGATTAGTGAGGGCAAAAGGGAGTTTCGCAATAGCATCTCGCATGAACTGAGTATCAAGGGGGATGCCGCGTACATGACCAATACTGGCTTCTTGTATGATTTTTTTTCGTTGTAGGGCTCTATATTGGAGCTCAAAAAGTTCCTCATATGCGAGCTCATGTTTTGCCTGTTCATAGGTCTCAAGTGTATGTGGAGCATGAAGAGCTTTGATATTTTCGATACGAGGCCTATGTTTTCTGATTTTTTGTATTTCCTCGGGCAGTACTTCAGCGATGAGCTTGAGATAGTCAAAGAGGAGAGGTATTTTCTCGCGAAACCATTTGGTATTAATTCACTGAATCTCTGTGTATATGGGGAGATAAGCCTGACGATTTTCGTCGAAATGCTCTATGTCTGGTTGAGGGAAAGAGAGTTTGCCGTATTCATACTTTGGTTTTCCATGAATGACAATTATATCTCCTGGCTTGATCGGTTTTTTGAAGAAAGGAGTATGAAAAAATATACATTCACCAGAGATATGGTTCTTATCGATGATAAGTATTTTTGTGAGCTTTTTCTGAAAACGAGTTTGTTCCTGGATGATATTTATAACAGTGACTTTGATGGTGTTTTTTTCTTGTATATTTACATAAGCGAGAGAATCCAGGACATGAGAAGTGTTCTCGATATCACGTGGAAAAAACAAGAGTAAATCCTCGACTGTTTCTATCCCTCATCGGGCGAGTCTCTGGATATAACTCTCTGTGGTATGAAGAAGTGTTTTCGTCAACCGCATAGGGTTT
>CAYUVP010000087.1:0-3175 GCA_964448195.1 uncultured Candidatus Peribacteria bacterium
TACGGCACTTGAAGATCTACTCAAATCCGCAACGAATTATCTCACTCCCGGTGGAAACATCTCCATCATCGCTTTTCATTCCGGTGAAGATCGTATTGTGAAGCATTTTTTTCGCGAGAAATCTACTGCAGAAAAAGACCCAATAACAGGACAAGATACAACAGCCTGAATACTAAAAGTTCTTACAAAAAAACCTATCACACCAAGTGACAATGAAATCAAAAGGAACCCCCGAGCTAGAAGCGCTCTCCTGAGGATTGCTACAAAAAATTAAGCGACAAACATTTTCAAAACTTTCTCTTTCGCAGCATCACTGTACACCGTATCGAGTCATTCTAAAAGTCCTGAAACAGAACTTTCTATCGTCATAACAGTCGCGTCATCTTTTGATATACCATGAGAACGTAAATAATAGAGTTTTTCATCTGAGACTCTCTCTATTCGAGCCGCATGACCAGCCTCTACATCATCGGAATGCACCAGAAGCGAAGGAATACCTCGAATACTTCATTTTGATCAGAGAAAAATATTTTCTTCGAGGATGTGTCATTTCACTTTCTGAATATTTGAATCAATCTGAACTGTACCGTTGAGCTCAATAATACCAGAATCTGCCACAAGTGAGAGTATATGAATATTGGTAATTGTAGACGATGTCGGAAGAATAGAGTAAATAGTCGTTTCTAATTTTTCTTTTTCTATAGCAAGCAAAAGCATACGTACAATACTTTCTCCTGAATGAGTTATAAATTGAAGAGAATATTTATTTTGACCAGCTAAGACTCCATACCATCGAAGTTTTGTATTATTTGAGACAAAAACTTTTCGAGATAAATCTATACGAGAAACAGTTTGGTCAAAAACTATGACCTCCCCACCTTGATCAAAGTGGAGCTCGAGGGAGCTCTGTTCATCGATGCAAAGCGTTTCCATTTTATGAAAGATAAACAATAGTGCTCGTGAGTTGTTCTTCGAGATCTTTATTAACTTTCTCTGTTTTAAGAATTTTTTTTATATCAGCAACGAGAGTTTCCTCCGTGGCATAATCTGGGATAATAATATTAGCAATTTCCACTTCCGGAACACCCATATGTCCTGATTTTTCCATCATTTCTTCATTTTTATCAGGAGAAGCAATGACATCTATTTTCTCATAATTTAGGCTTTCCTGATCAAGAAGCTGGAGAAGTCGTACACAATATGGGCACGATGGTTTGATGTAGATTTTCATAAGAGATTGATATACTGGTGCTATTGTAGTAATTTTCACTATTTGTCGAATGAAAGCCATTCTCCTGGAAAACATCCGCTCCCTCAATAACGTAGGGGCTATAATACGCACAGCTGATGGTGCCGGTTTCGACCGGGTAGTCTGTATAGGCTATACTCCAACTCCTCCAAGAAAAGAGATTAGCAAGACTGCTCTTGGGGCAGAGAATTGGGTACCATGGGAATATTATGAGAAAATCGAAGATGCAATAAACGCTTATAGGGAAAAATGATGCACTATAGTTGTGATGGAAAAAAATAAAAAAAGCAGCTCTTTACTCCATCTCAAAAAAAATGCTTCTGTAGCTCTCGTGATGGGAAATGAACTCGAGGGAGTATCAGAAACAGCACAAAAAATGGCAGATTCCATATGCCATCTCCCTATGCTCTGAAAGAAAGAATCTCTGAATGTGGCTGTTGCAGCAGGAATCGGGATGTATTTTTTTGTTTAATAAAAGGTCACCAGAAGAAATCTTGTCAACAGCATATTTGATGATTTCTACTTGTAGAATAGAGACTTATGAATATTCTCGATAAATGACTGCTCGTATATTTATAGTTCCTACAGATACTTGTCTTGGTTTTGGTTGTAGGCTTGATGACAAAGAAGCCTACGAAATGCTCTTTGAGCTAAAATGAAGAGATAAAAATAAGAGGATTGCTATAATGGTACCTACTTGGGAAGATCTCGCCTACGAGAGTAATCTGACAACAAGTCAGATTAATTTTCTCAAAACGTATAAATTTCCATTCACTATTATTTCAACCATTCGTGATGATTTTCGTGATGAGTATCCTCTCCTCAGTGAGTATGAGTACACAACAGTTGGCTTTCGAGTTGCAGAAACATGCCTACCATCGGAAACAATCGACTACATACGCTATCCTCTTTTCCTCACATCTGCAAATAAATCAGGCAAAGGTGAATGTTTTGTTATTGAAGAAGTAAATGAAGTATTTTCAGAAGATAAGGAAAAACTCAAAGTATTACCAGGAAAAGCTGGGCATCAACCATCTAGTAACGTTATTCAATTCGTATGAACTACCAACGATCTCAGATACATGAGAAAAAATTATCCTCTCAAATAAAATTTGGCATCTTTGGTGCTCTTGTAATTTTATTTTTCTACTTCTGGTTTAGCTGGACTGGGGGAATACCAGTAAATCTCGATAAAGTAGTAGTTATACCAAAGTGATCAGCACTTGTAAATCTCGATACAATACTGGATGTAAAAGTAAGTCACTGGCGATATAAAACATGGAAATCATTCTATGCTCCCGATATAAACTTGAAATCAGGAGTTTTTGCTGTCCCCGAATGAACAGACACTCTTGAAGAAGTCTTTGAAATGCTCAAAAATCCAACACCAACAGAAGAACAGATCACTCTTTTACCTGGTTGGCATAAGGGAGAAATATCGAGTGCATTTAAGAAACGGAATATTGATGGCGATCTACTTATAGAAGAAAAAAATATCATCACTACCCTCTCGACTAAATACCCCTTTCTCGCTGGGAAAACTTCTCTTGAAGGTTTTCTTATGCCAGATACGTATCGTATAGCTGGAGGTACTGATGTGACAACTATGGTCGACAAGATGCTTGCAAATTTTAACAAGCGAATTTACGAACCATTTCTCTCAAGTGGGAAACCTGTTGATGCATTTTATGATGTTCTTATATTGGCTTCTATCGTGTGAGAAGAAGAAAAGAGTCCTTCTCAGATTGGTATTGTCGCTGATATTCTCAAAAAACGACTCAGAAAATGATGGCATATAGGAGCAGACATAACAGTATGCTACCCCGATCTTCTCCCTGGAAGTGAATGTCAGAAATACGTAAATAATTATTACAGTCTCTCTCGAGATGCTCGTACTGCCAAAAATAATCTCTATGATACCAGAGA
>CAYUVP010000088.1:0-3067 GCA_964448195.1 uncultured Candidatus Peribacteria bacterium
CATTGAGATAGATTATACCAAGTTTCTCAGAAGCGCCAATTTATGTCAAAGATTCGAAAAGAGCTATAGCAGTATCGGGTAGTTCTCTCTTTCTTCAAAGAGTCATAACCTGAGTTAATCAGGATATTTTTGTAGGTTCTTTTGGTTGGGATACAAAGATAATCATTGGGATATGTCGTGCTATTTTCCCTCGAACAATACCTACAATAGCTCAAATATCAGTTATAGCTGGATCATTTGGAGCAAATTTGACTGTACCCTCAGTCACAAAAACATCTCAAGGAGTTTGTTGGTTGAGGTTATCTGCGGATACAGTGTGAAGATCTATTCAACTCCCCTGCAGCCCAACTCTCACGAGTCATATGAGATCTTCTTCATCGCCAATATAAGTAAGTAACATAGATTTTTATGCCATTACAAAACAATCCACGCCATCACACCTAAAATAAGTGCCAAGATAAGTCCTATACGGACTATCCGCACTGTCTCGGCAAAGAGATTTGAGACCATTCGGAAACGCATAATCCAGAGAAGAACAGCGTATAAAACACTAAAGACAATAATAGAGGTCAGAGTACCAATACTTCCGAGCCAGAAGAGAAAAGCAAGCAGTATGAGTGAAATCACTGTTGCAACTATTGACTGACCAACCGCACGGAAGAGGGATGAACCGAGTTGAGTTATGATAAGCCATGTACCGACAAATATTCCTGCTATTTTCATGAGTCCCATGAGTCGTATTTCTGGTTTTTCGATGAAACTCATAAGATGAGAAAAATCACCAAAAACTGCACGAGATACAATACCTCCAACAGAAAGCACAAAGATAAAAACTATACAAGCAAGGAGCGTAATAAGAATTGATTTTATCCATCCCAAAGCGCTCCAAAATGCTATAAACATAAATAATCAAATCACGATTCCAAAAATCTGTGACGCAAATGGTGATACAAAGAATGATGCAATCCAAAAAGCAATAATACCAACAAAGAGAGCAACAAGTGATTTGATAAGAGTTTTCCAGAATCAGACCTCTTCTTCGTTTCTCGCCGCAAAAAAGACAAATATAAAACTAAACATCGCCCAAAAACCCATAGCAACAACTATCCAAAATGGAATATTATGACCTGTAAATTGTCCCATATACGGCGCGAGGAAGTTTCGCAGAGTGTTAGTACTCGGTTCGACAAGCTCATTAGTGATTTTTCAATCAACAAATGTACGACCATCAGCTGTTACAGCACGAGAACCTTTTACGACTAGTCCATCAGGCACAACGTCTTCGAGATTTTGACCTGCATAAAATACCGCCTTATCATCTCTTGCATAGAGCCCACTATCGAGCACTTCAAAATCACCAGAATTAGCATCCTGCATTTCACGGCCAGCGAAATACACACGACCAGCATCAATAGCATAGTTTCTTGGGAGTACACGAAAAGTTGCAACATCAGCATCCTTCATGATTCATTCTGGGCCATAAACATATTTTGTATCCTGTGCATACAGATTTTGACCTGCAAAAAGTGTAAAATTTGCAATATCAGCATTTGCTATATTTTTCCCCATTTGAAATATCTGATCACCATCACGTGCAAACTGACCTCAGATGACACGGAAAGTAGCACGATCAGCATCGGGAATTTTTATCCAGTTTCCTCGAGCTGCGTCAACAACATAAACAGCATTCTCATCTGTTGAATAGTTATCGTTGAGTACAATGAGTCATTTCACGGGAGGTTTGACGATATCTGGTTCTTTGATGATTATAACTGGGTCCTTTATATGTGGTTGATTAATTGAAACACCCGAAGAGGCAAAAGCTGATGTAAGAAACAAAAACGAAGCAAGAGACAGAATGATAATTTTTTTCATAAATATATATTATAAAATATAATATGAATTCAATATACTGAATAAAAACGATTGTCAAAATTATTTCTCCCGTGACAGTAGAAAATATATGACTATACTCCTCTCTATGAAACTCTTACAATATTTTCGAAAGCTCATAGGACTCAGAAGCCCTATCCGCGTAGCATATCATTGGTGTCGTGGTTTTATAGCTTTTGCGTTCTCAGGCAATCCAGCACGATGAATATATATCATAGGCGTTACTGGTACTAAAGGAAAAACAACAACTTCGACACTGATAGCGACAGCAATAGAATCATCTGGTAGACCTGTTGCACTTTTTTCAACAGCACAAATCTGGATAGCTGGTGAGAAAAGTGAAAATAAATCTAAAATGACGATGGATAGCCCTTTCAAGCTCTGGAAGATGATCAAAAAAGCTAAAAAAATGGGGGTGACACATCTCGTTCTGGAAACAAGTAGTCACGGAATATATTATTTTCGCAATTTTGGTATAAAATATGACATTGTCGTTTTGACAAATATTTCCCAAGATCATCTCGATCTCCACGGTAGCATGGAACATTATGCTAACACAAAAGCTCGACTCTTTCGACGAGAATTAGGCAAGATTTGTGTTCTTCCACGGGATTCAGAGTATTTTTATCTCTTTCAGGAAAAAACAGGTACCGACTGTATCACCTATAGCATGAAAGGAGGAGCGACATATCAAATACGCTCTCTTATAAGTGATGAAAACGGTATAGATATGACTATAAAATCACTTATTCCTGTCGCTGAAGAGGCTCGTATCTCATCAAAAATAGTAGGAGTCTTCAATGCTGAAAATATGCTCGCAGCTTATGCAACCCTCCGAACAATGGGGATAGAAACAAAACCCATTCAAAATGGATGGAAGGATTTTACAGGTGTCCCTGGTCGGATGGAACCAGTTCCAAATAATCTCTGACTGACAATTTTGGTTGATTATGCACACACTGAAACAAGTCTCCGGAGCGTCCTAGAAACCCTCAAGGAAAATAAGCAGAATATCATTGTTGTATTTGGTGCTACAGGTGACCGAGACAACAATAAACGCCCAAAAATGGGAGCTGTCGTCCACGAACTGGCACACACTATCGTATTAACAGATGATGATACTTACACAGAATCTTCTTCTCGCATAATTGGTATGGTAAAGTCATGAATCCCC
>CAYUVP010000089.1:0-247 GCA_964448195.1 uncultured Candidatus Peribacteria bacterium
ATAATTCCAATCTTTTGACCATTTCTGCATCATGGCGATTTCTTTTTCTTGAGCAGTGATGATAGCTTGGGCCAACTTTTTAAGATCAGGACTCTCCCCTTTTGCGAGGACGAGACGAGCTGTATCGACGGCTTCCTGATGATGTGGTATCATATTCACTACGAAAGCTTCTTCTGAGGTCGCCATAGCACCATGATCCATCATAGAATGGTTCATATCACTCATAGCTGGAGTTTCATTGTTAAAT
>CAYUVP010000089.1:257-3059 GCA_964448195.1 uncultured Candidatus Peribacteria bacterium
GCATTTCTGGCATTTCACGACAGTGTTCACGGAGAGCGCTATCTTGGTCATATTTTTGTTCCATCATTTCGTGAGGAGAATTTTCATCATGATGATCATCAAACTGTGCCGGAGTTATGCGAGCGAGAGGATAACAAATAATGAAGAGTATGCCCGTCACGAGAACAGCCCGTCCGAAAGTATCAGAGACAGAGTTTCTGATACCTTCTTTTTCGCGAAAAACAAGCAGAGAAATAAAATATCCTAATGGAATAATCCATACACTTCTCCAGGGAGAATCCAGGAAATGCTGAAAACCTCAAGCAACCATGGCTGTACTGATAGAAAATATAATTCCTATGAGGAGAACTTTACCCATATCAACCCCCGAACCTGAGAGCCTACGCTCATACGCAAGCCCAACAACGAAAACAATAATTCCTATCACAGCAGTGACCAGACTCCGAAAGCCAGAGAAAAATCCATGACTAATCGCTCCAGAGATAAGACCGATACCGATATATTGGAGAAGCGTCGCTGTATGACGAGAGAAAAGTGGTTCTTTCATAAAGAAAATAAGAGAATAAATAATATAAGAAGTGATTACCGTTTGCTCACTTGCCAGATACGAGCGAATTCTTCGACAAATTTTTCGCCTTTTTTGCTATTTTTGTCAGCGAGATCATTTCGTCCACAGCAGAGGAGGTGGTTCTTCATGAGTTCCTCATTGACACCACGAAGGAGCCCAATAGAAGCATTAATTTGCTGCGCAATATCTCCACAATAACAATCATCTTCTATCATTTTATTTACTTTTGTGAGAGTGCCTTGAGCCTTTTTGACGGCGAGAAGGAGTTTTTTTTGGAGTGCAGGATTAGAGTGAATCATAAAAAAAGAATTAAAGCATCCAGAGAATCATACCGAGAGCCATAATAACCATACTTCCACACTCGACAAGAGTAATCCATCAGAGCGTGAGTTCCGTATTTGCTCCGAGACACGCACAGTGTATTTTTGTCGGATGAGAGAGGCTACGAACTATACCAATTGTTGTAAGTCACGATATGAGGATAGTCACTATATTAATAGGAAACCAGTAGGTCATAGTCCGATCAAATATATAGGCAATACCGAGGATGAACTCAATTGCAGGATAGAGATACCCATAAATTGGTAATTTTTTCGTTACAATATCATATTGACGAAAGCTCGCAACAAATCCTGATACATTAATGAGCTTCGTAGCGCCAAACACAATAAACCATGAACCCATAAGCATATTCATACCCATCATCGATACAATCGGATATTCAAAGAGAGTGCAGAGACTTATCGTTGCAATCACGATAACGAATAGAGCGAGCAGAAGAGGAGAATATTTTTTCATATAAAAAAGAAAATCCCATCCCGGAAACCGAGATGGGAAGAATAAGACTACTTACCGCAGCCAGTGCAAGAACAATTCTCACACGCGCATGTACCAGTAGACTGACAAGCACAATTTGCCATAAAAAAATTGGTGAGAAAATAAACCACCTTTGGCATATACCTATACCTCAGGTATAGGTTATAGTATTGATAATAAAATAAATAGCAAATTTAAATAAATACTACTCTGCACCTCTGAGCTTATACCCTTCTGTACCAAGTTTTTGAACTACTATTTCTTGGATTTTCGCAGCTTCTCCATCAGTAATTGTAGCAGCAGTATTGCGAATCAAAAATGATACAACAATAGATTTTTTATCTTTTCCAATATTTTTTTCATCGCGATAAATCTCGTTCACACCAACATCAGAGATCCAGTCATGTGCCCCAACAACAAATCCCGTAACAACAGCAACCGAAGTTTCTTCCGGCATAATAAAATTGAGTTCACGACGTGTACCAGGATATTCCGGGATTGACATAAGCTTTATTGGCCTATGGAGTGTCGGTATTTTTACAATCTCAAAAGCATATACATCAATATTCTCGATATCAAAAAGCGGTAGAAGTGTCGGGCGGATAAGACCAAATCGGAGAGTTACTTCGCCAAATTGATCGATTATTTCACCATAAGCTTTTGGGGCAAAAAGTTTCGTATCAGAAATGCCCTGGATAATTTCTCCAGAGACACCAAAGAATGTCATCATATAATTTGACAGATGATTGTTTAATTCATCAGTCTTATTTCCCCAAAGAATCCCCATTCATTGGAGAGATTCATGATTATCAAAAATATTCCCAAATTCAAAAAAAGCACCCTCGGCATGATTTCTATAATTATTTGAAACAAGCTCAAGAAGATTCTCTGCAATATGAGCACGGAGATGTGTACGATTCTCAGATGTATTTTGGATAACTGCTGGCGAAGTATCCGAAAATCTGCTAAATCGTTCTGAGAGGGTAAAAGGATAAGTGTACGAATCAAGATATCAATAATTCCCAAAAAAAGTACTTATTTGGCTCGTCGTAACATCATATGAGTGAACATGAGTAACTCACAATGGACCAGGAAGATATTCTGCAGGGATTTTCTCATACCCGATATGACGAGCAACTTCTTCAACAATATCTTCTGAAATACTGACGTCACCTGTGGCACGCCAAGATGGTACAGTTATGTGATAGATATTATCCTCATATTGTATCTCAAATCATAGACGATTAAGTATATCTTTCATTTGTGCTTGATCTACCTGTGTTCATATTTTTTTCACAATCATTTCATGAGAAACTGGAATTACAATCGGAACTTTCTCAGCCATTATGATCGATTGTTTTCATCACTGGACTCCATCAACAAAATAGAACAGAAGTTCATTATATCGTTTTTGTCCT
>CAYUVP010000090.1:0-3044 GCA_964448195.1 uncultured Candidatus Peribacteria bacterium
AGAGAAACTAGAGTGTCTTTATTTTAAAGAATTTTGACTTTTTTGCTTCCTCACTATTATCCCCGTATTCGTTATTTAATCTTTATTTTATGTCTCTCTTATCTCTAGTAGCGGTCACTCGTGATCCCAAAACAGATCTCAGAACTATTCGTGGTAATTCTAGTGGAAAAGGATCTGTTCCTGGTGTTATCTACGGTAAAAAGTGCCCAAGTACACCTCTTATGGTTGATACTTCTGATTTACTCCGTGTCTTCCGTGTAGCTGGTTATTCTCATATTATAGAGCTCGTTCTTGATGGGAAAAAACATCAAGCAATCATCCATGATGTAGATATTCATCCTGTAGCTGGCACATTTATTCATGTGGATTTTCTCGCAGTGAGCGCTACAGACAAGCTCACAGTGACAGTTCCAATTAAGCTCTCAGGTGAATCTCAGGCTGTCCGAGATGGTGCGATTATCGATCAGGTTCTTCAGGATATCGAAATCCGATGTCTCCCTTCTGACATCCCAGTGGAACTCACTATTGATATATCAAAACTTGTAAAAACAGGAGACTCTCTCCATATTTCAGATCTCAATCTTGATTCAAAGAAACATGAACTCGTTCATCATGAGCTCACAGATCCAGTAGTTATAACTTCAGAATTTGAAGAATATGTACCAGATGAGCTTCCAAAAGAAGTTGAAGTATTGACTGCGAAACCAGAAGAGGGTTCTGAAGGTGGCGCATCAGCAAATGCTTCTGAAAAGTCAGACAAATAATTATGATCATCCGTATTGTCGGGACATCACCAGATACAGATACACTTTTGACACGAGTCCAGGTTTCCCTTGAGGAGCTTGGACTTTTGTCTCATACGACACTGGAGATCTATGATACGCCGGAATATCGAGAACAAATGAAGATAACAACTCTGCCAGCATTATGTATAGAAGAACCTTCTATCAATTTTCGTGATATGATATTTGAATGAGTTGTTCCGGAGCATAATGAACTTGTGAGTCTATTTATCTCTCTATTTTGAGGTGAAGAATCTAAAAAATGAGGTTGTGGTACTTGTTCGACAGGTTCTTGTGATACTTGTTCTACATGCTAGGCTCTATAAATTGATTTTGTACAATACATACTGTTTTATTTATGGGTAAATTTTTATAATAGTCTTATTCGTTCATAACTTCTTCATCTCTATGAAAAAAATAATTCTCTTTTGCCTCTCTCCTTTTTTATTGTCTTCTTGTCTCAATAATACTGAATATCCAAAATTTACTGAATGTCTCAATAGAAAACAAGTAGTTATGTTTGGGGCATCTTGGTGCCCTCACTGTGCTGCCCAGAAACAACTTTTTGGTCGATCTATATCAAAATTACCATATTTTGAGTGTTCAAAAAATGGGACTCAGGTCAAAGAATGTGATGATAGAGATATCATGAGTTACCCAACATGGCAATTCCCAGAAGATACAATTAAAACTCTCCCAAAAGAAGCTCTTACAAATCTTTTTAACACTGAACTAGAGAAAGTGCGCGGTACCTCCAAAATCTATACTGAAAGTGCAAAAAATAAACCAGAAATTCTCAAAATAATTAAGGATTTTGACGCAAAAACTGAAAAATTAGTTGCTTCAAAAATTTCTGAATTTGATAAAATAAAACAATTGACTGTTTTATCAGAAAATGAGACTGGACTTGTTGAAAAACCCGTATATCTAGCAGGAAGGATAGCAGGGGAGAGAATATTGAGTGATGTGGCTCTCTATGCTGGGTGTAGTGCTGAGTATCAGGCTGATATTTCGGCTGCCAAGGAGTAGATTTTTGAAAAAACTTCGTAGAATACTTTCATGAAAATCTCACTTAATTGGGCACAGTATTGGACAAAAGTTCCAGAATATACTCCCGAAACGCTTGAATCTTTCGCACATACGTACTCAACTTATACTGCAGAAGTTGAGGCCATGGATAGCTATCTCTTTGATGAGAAAATTGTTGTTGGAAAGGTTATTTCCTGGAAGTCACACCCAGATTCTGACAAGCTTTGACTTGTTACAGTAGATGCAGGTGGGTGTGGTATACATGAAATTGTTTGCGGAGCTCCGAATGCAAAAACTTCGAAATATGTTCCAGTGGCACTTGAAAATGCTACACTTCCAGGTGGGCTCATTATTGCCAGGCGAGCTATTCGATGAATTGATAGTTGTGGGATGATCTGTAGTCTCGATGAGCTTTGATTTCAGACAGACCGTGCAGAAGGGATTTTCCCTCTTGAAACTGTTTGGACTGAATCAATACTAGAGGAACATCTTGGAAAGGCCTTTTGAAGACTTGTGCTTATCTTACCGAGTTACGGAGGAGAAATAAAATATCCCATGAATGATGTTGTCTTTGACCTTGATAATAAATTTATTACTAATCGTCCAGATCTTTTTTCAGTAGTAGGGAATGCACGAGAGATTGCCTGTATTTATAAAAACGATTTTAAAAGTATTACGGATGATAAAATAACAGCAATAAACGATTTAGATATAAGGATTGAATCGGATAAAGTCATTAATTATTTTCTGACAGAGTATTCATTGCCATCACTCGCTATTTCGCCGTTCATTATTCAGACATTGCTCCGAAGATCTAATCAATGAACTCATGGTTTATTACCAGATCTGACCAATATAGTTATGACAGAGATTGGACAGCCTATGCATGTTTTTGATGCTGATACTATAGTCTGAGGAATCACTCTTCGGATGGCAAGGAAAGGAGAAAACTTCTTAGGATTGGATGGTAAAATATATGAACTCACAGAAGATGATCTGGTCATAGTGGATGAGAAGCAAATTCTTGCTTTGGCTGGTATAATGGGCGGGAAATCCTCATGAACAACAGATACAACAAAGAGAATTTACGTTGAATCTGCTTCATTTGATGCCGTGACTATTCGTAAAACTTCTCAACGTCTGGGCATAAGGACAGATAGTTCAGTCCGTTTTGAAAAATGAGTTGATAGAACCTTGCCATATAGAGGACAAAAACGATATAGTGAACTTCTG
>CAYUVP010000091.1:0-334 GCA_964448195.1 uncultured Candidatus Peribacteria bacterium
ATCTTCATATAGAGTAAAATAGTAGCCATTTTTTTCTGTTGTTTTGATCGGAGTACTACCAAGCCTGAGATGTTTTTTAGAGGCTTCATCCAGTTCTAATAATGGTATATTTGGAAATAGTTCATGATGAGAAATTTCAGCGTAGCTTATGTCATTGTGAGTTATCCAACTTCTCTCAGTTTTTCATGAAATATGCCCCAGTGAAATTCTCTCTAGTGATTCGAGATAGCCGCCACAGCCGAGCTTTTCACCAATATCCCGTGCGATGGAACGAATATATGTACCGTGAGAGACAGTTATTTCACAGATGAGGGAGGGCCACTGGTAAGAAATT
>CAYUVP010000091.1:344-2972 GCA_964448195.1 uncultured Candidatus Peribacteria bacterium
TTATTTTAAACTCATGAATGGTTCGTGGTTTTTCATCTAATGTGATATCTGTTTCACCTTTTCTGATACGGTCGTATGATCGTCTACCGTCGACCCATATTGCACTATAAAGAGGGGGGATTTGTGATATATTTCCTATGAAATATTCCTGGATAATTGTTTGCATCTTTTGTTCTGTTATGCTTTTTATAATTTCCTCTGAAATAGACATATCTTGCACAGTATGCTCGAGATCATAGGAAAGTGTTGTGCCGTCGAGACGAATAGTTGTTTTGTATGTTTTCTGGAATCATTCCGTTAGTGGGAAGAGTCTAGGGGATCAATTTGTACCAATCAACATGAGTCAAGTTGCCAGGGGGTCAAGTGTTCCGGCGAAGCCAATTTTTGGAGTATTTAGAACTCTTTTGAGTATTTTCACGACGAGATTACTCGTTATTCCGTGAGGTTTCTTTACGAGATAAAACATATAAGTCAGTTTACCAGGCAAAAATAACCCTTCCAATAATTTCTATTGAAGGTATATAGACTGGTTTTTGATTCTGACAATCTGTTATATCCTTGCACCCCCGAGAGTCGCGCGAAACTGAGCGGTTGTCGCCAAGAACAAAATAAGATTTTTCTGGAACACTAAATACGTGAGAGGTGAGATCAGTACAAGCTCAAGGGAGACAAGTATGAGTATTATCTTGGAGGTAATTTTCCTCGATTTCTTTTTCTTCAACTATGATTTTTCCACCGACTATTTCAATAGTTTCCCCGGGAAGACCTATAACTCTTTTTACCTTCTTTTCTCAATTATTGTTCATATCCCTAAAAACAATATTCTCTCACCGTTTTAGAGGGTTAATACGTGTTGAAATACGATCAATAAGAAGAATCTGTCCATCATTGTATGCTGGCTGCATAGAATCTCCGTTTACCTTGAATGGTCGTAAAGAGAGTACAATGTAGAGAGTCAAGATTACAAAACACACTCAGAAAAATATTCGAAAGAAACGTAACATATTATTGAAGCTCGATATAGGTGTGAGTATTGTGTATTTTTAGTCATCCGAAAGGTATCACTTCTTTCATTGATCATAATTTTGGATAAGGGAAAATTTGTGAAAAAATATCAAAATGTCCAAGTGAATAAGCTACCCTACCTTGAATATTTGAAATAGGAACGAATTGAGCAGATTTAAAATCATCTACACAACCAGTATTACTAAAACATTTACGAGCATCGAGGGATTGCGGTCTATTATCTCACATCAGGAAATATCTTCCTTCAGGAACTTTAAATGTCTGGCTTTCTTGATCGCAGGAGACTCCGGAAGAATTTAGACAAGTATGTCCATTTTTTTCTTGTAAATATACTGACTCATTCAGTTTGATAAAAATTTCTGGATGGTCTGATTTTGCTATAAAAACAAAACCATTTTCTATTTTTATTGTGTCGCCCGGTATGCCTATTAACCTCTTAATTAAGTATCGTTTTTCAGGTCAAATTCATGGTGTGAATACAACAACATCACCACGAAGGGGAGAAGAAAATCTGTAACTCATTTTATCTACGAGGATAAATTCACCGTCACTAAATGTCTGTCATGTTGATGTATAACTGATGGTACCACCATGAAAAGTTGATTCCATTGATGGACCTATAATTTGAAAAGGGGAGACAATATAAGAACGAACAAAAAATACTATGACAAGTACAAAAATAAGGTCAATCCATGAATCAAGACCGGTATATTTTAGACGAATTGAATTATGAGAATTTTTTTTGTCTTTCCAGAAAAAATAGACCATTACAGCGCAAATTGCGGCAACAAGAAAGAGAAAAAAGCGTGAGTAGATGGAAAGTCTATAGAGGACAAAAAGAGAGAGAATGCTCAATACAATAAGGATATAGAAAAATATATGATCAATAAAGGAAAAATCATTATGATAAGAATATTTCTGTTTGTCTGGTAACAACCCTACGATGAGTAAAGCAGGGAAGAGGAGCCCTGCTATACTATAGCGAACATCTAAATCCATTGCTCTTAATCTTTTTATTGTCACTGCAAAGAATGACCAACAAAATCATACAAAGCCTAAAACTGATAATATATACTGTCCAAATGTTCCATAATCTATTCCTCAACCAATTAGATATATACTCGGGAAACTCATAAATATATCAACAGATGTTAGGCCGAGTAGAACGACATATACGATAGCATATATATAATCTGCACGACCGATTTTTCCTTCGAAGGAAAAAAGGAGATTTTTCAGGATATTCATGCGCGTGATTATAGGTATTTTTAGCGGAGTACAAATACAGTTGTTGTAATCGCTTTATTTATAGTATTCTAATTATATTTTTACACATAACATACATTATGTGAAAATAGATTTGGAGGAATTACCATCCCCTCTATAATATATTTATGTCTCTTTTTGAAGCTGTTCAAAAATTTCTGATGTATCTGACTATCACTCGTGGTATGAGTCCACGGACGGTTGAACAATACGGACGTCATATGTGGGCGTTCCTGTCTTTCACTCATCCAGAGGTTCAAAAAACTGTGCCAAAATCCTTCGATTTGGCGCGTTTTTTTTCATCTCAGGTATCAATACAGCCTGAGGGTTCGAAAA
>CAYUVP010000092.1:0-2946 GCA_964448195.1 uncultured Candidatus Peribacteria bacterium
GAAGCATGAAAAAAATGATGGAAATGGAAAGGCGAAGAAGAAACATCTTCTTATCACGGTCAGTATTATTCAGCACTTCCTATCCATGAGTATGACGAAAAAATAGTGGGATACGATCGGGCTCAAGAAAATATAGAAAATATTCTCGGAGGCATACTCAAATGCAAAGTCACTGAAAAACCTTTTAAAATAATCAAGCAAGAACTCGCATTTCATATAGAGAATCATATACAGCTTCCTAAAAAACATCCAGACCAGAGGCATAAAGAAAGACTCTCTCAGAGAAATCCACGAAAAATATATGAGAGAAAGTGTGCTGAATGCTCCAAAAATATCACTACATCATTTACGCCAGAAAGAAAAGAACGAATTGTCTGCGAAGAGTGCTATAGGAAACTTGTATATTAAATTCTTTTTTCTATCATCTCTCCATGATTCCTCCTGGAGAAAAAATCGTAGAAACCAAAAAATGCCGCCTTTCTGGTAAAGAGTTTGTAGTGACAGACAAAGACTTAGAATTTTATAATAAAATATCTCCGTTAATTGGTGGGAAAAAATTTAACATACCACTTCCTACTCTCTGCCCCGAAGAAAGATCTATGAGAAGACTGTCTCGGAGAAATGAAAAAAGTTTTTATCAAAGAAAATGTGACAAAACTGGAGAGTCAATTATCTCTGGTTTTTCTCCACAAAAACCATTCCCAGTATATTCTCAAAATGCTTGGTTATGAGACTCGTGGAGTCCGTATGATTATGGATTCAGTTATGATTTTGAAAAAAATGCATTTGAACAATTCCTAAAACTACAAAACGTCGTACCACATATAGCCCTAGAAAATGTGGCAAATGAAAACTCCCCCTATGTGAGTCACTCAGCCTGGAATAAAGATTGTCATCTCATATTTTATTCAGACAAAAATGAAAGATGTATGTATCTGAACAATTCTTTTCATAATAAAGATTGCTTTGATTCATCCTACATTCTACGTTGTGAGCAAACATATGGATCTCATAATTGTCGTGATTCATACAGACTTTTCTTCTCAAAGGATTGCCACGAATGTCGTGATTCATATTTTCTCGAATCATGCTCTTGATGTCACGATTGCTTTGGATGTGTGGGTCTCAAAAATAAGAGCTATCATCTTTTTGGACAATCACTCTCAGAGACAGAATATCGTCAAAAAATATCCGAACTCAAATTAACTACAGAATCATCACTAGAAAAAGTACAGAAGGTCATCTACCAGAAGAATCTCCATATACTGCGACGCCATATGGTCTGAACCAAAAATGAAAACTGTTTTTGAGATGCACTTTCGGAGTGTGCAAATATTTTTGAATGATATTATCTAGAAAAGTCTTCTGATTGTAGATATATCCAAGATAGTCAACGATGTCGTGATTGTATGGATATGAGTGGTTGGGGCGGTAGCTGAGTCGAGCTCGTATATGAATGCGCTAGTGTATGAGATGGTGCATACAATATTATTTTCTCAAACACCATTTGGGATGGTCAAAAAAACTCCCTCTACTCGGAATGGTGTGGTGGATGAGAAAATTGTTTACTCTCAATTGGTGTCAGAAAATGAAAAAATGTAATCCTCAATAAAAGCTACGGACAAGAAGAATATGAAACTCTAAGCCAAAAAATCATAGAACACATGGTACAATCTGGTGAGTGGTGAGAATTTTTTCCAGTTGAACATTCTCCTTTTTTCTACAATGAAACCACAGCATATGATTATTATCCATTATCAAACTCCGAAATACAAAAAAGAGGATGGTGAATAAAAGAAGAGTCTGATAAATACAGTGGCTCAAATTATACACCATTAACTCTTGATAATTACGATGAAAAAAACGTAGGATATGAAATAGCTCAAAAAAATATAGAAACACTTCTGTCTGCTACGCTTGTATGTACTTTGTCTGGTAAAGCTTTCAAAATAACTAAACAAGAACTTCTTTTTTATTTACAAAATAATTTGCCAATACCAACAAAACACTACGAACAAAGACATAAAACTAGGATGTGAAATCAAAATAAAAGAGAGCTTTATAATAGAAACTGCGCAGAATGTAGTAGAGATATGATCACTACCTATTCCCCAGAAAGACAAGAGAAGGTCGTGTGTGAAGAGTGTTATCGCAAGTTAGTTTATTAATTATAGCCTTCGTCAATAAATGAAAAAAACGATAGAAATACCCCCCTGCGATATAGATTCCTTGCCAAGAGAACTCCAAAAAGTACATACCACTCTAATACAGTCAAAAGCTTCAAAAAAGTTCGAAGAAACCAAAACTCATTTTTCTCCATGGACATGGTTACTCATATGTATACTACGAATATGCGGATTTTCCCATTATAATACCATGGCAGTTCTCGGTTATACGAGCTATCTTTTTGATACAGGATACATTAGAGATTTATTGGGCAAGAAAAAAAGGAAAAAGCTCCTCGATATATGAGCTGGTAGCTGATCAATCACAGAGGTTTTTAAACCTTACGTAGAAAAAATATTCTACACTGAATCATCATATTTTTTTCGAAGACAGCTACGAAAAAGAGGTTTTCTAGAATACAAAAAAGAAGAAGCTAATTTTGATATTATCCTGATGCTCAATCTCCTCGATAGATGTACTAATGCACAGAAAATGATACAAAAATACCGCGAAAAACTCAATGAAAATGGCCTCTTAATTATCAGTCTCCCTTTCCCTATACATGCACGCTATGGAAACTGATTAAGCAGCAGAAAACAACAAAAATTGACTCAAGATAGCACAATGAGTTTTGAGTCATGAGTTTCAATATTTTATGATGAATATATAGCAAAAAATAATCTCAAAGTAAAATCCTTCGCACGTACAAAATACATCGTCAGGAATCCAGAGTTATGAAAAAATGCATGTTTTGATAATGCAATTTTTGTATGTTCAAAA
>CAYUVP010000093.1:0-2940 GCA_964448195.1 uncultured Candidatus Peribacteria bacterium
AGCACACGCGAGGAGTCAGAAGAGGAGAGGAAGGGCGAGGGACATAGAAACGAGCTTAGGAAGTTGGAGGTATTATAGGCAAATGCAGAAGTTTTCTAGGGAGAGTTGAGATTTCTAAAAAAAGAATACAATTCTTCCCGAACATGGATTCCACCTCGCGTTCACTAGTTCACTTGGCTGGAATGACGGGCTCCAATTAAAAAATCCTCCATTATTCATTTTTCATTATTAATTTTTAATTTTATTCACTATGGACTACTCAAAAGCTAAAGAAATGATGCGTCTCCAACAAGAGATGGGCAAGGTAAAAAAAGAACTCGCAAATACACATATCGAAGCAGAAGTCGATGGACTCGTCATCACCATAGATGGTGAGATGAAGGTTGTCTCTGTTGTCTTCGAAGACAAATCAATTATCGGTGATGAAAAGAAGCTCGAACACGCTATCATGACTGCGACAAATAAAGGTATGAAAAAGGCTCAAGAATTTGCATCTACGAAGATGCAATCTGTCGCAAAAGACATGGGAATCGACCTCGGCGGGATGATGGGCGGGATGTAATCGCCAAGGCTTACTAAGTTGGTAAGTTTTTAGGTTTTTTAAGTTATTTGTATGTCAAAAATTGAGAAATTTGAAGATTTACAGTGCTGGCAGGAAGCAAGAAATTGAACTAAAACTATATATAAAGCACTAGAAAATTGTCGCGATTATTGATTCAAAGACCAAATACAGAGAGCCTCTGTGTCTGTCATGAACAATATAGCAGAAGGTTTTTCACGATTTACAACAAAAGACACCATACAATTTTTCAATATAGCAATTGCTTCTCTTAGTGAAGTTCGGTCAATGATATACTTAGCTTATGACTTGTGATACATCTCACAAGAAACTCACACTCAACTCTTAGAGCACAACCAAACAATTCAAAATATAACACTCTGATTCCTTAAATACTTACACTCTTATAAAAAATCCTCAACTTAGTAAACTTATCAACCTAATAAACCTATTCAACTTTTATGAAACCTGTATTACTGATAATGGCGGCATGACTCGGAAGCCGTTATGGAGGATTGAAACAAATCGATCCTGTCGGGCCAAATGGAGAGATCCTCCTCGAATTTGCTCTCAAAGACGCAATAATTCTGGGTATCGAAGAAGTCGTTGTGGTAGTCAGTGAAACTATTCGTTCTGATTTTGAGTCTATGATAGTTTCGAAATATCCAGAGCTCACAATAACTCTCGTGACTCAAACACTTACTTCCTTACCAGTAGGTTTTTCACCAAATCCAGAGCGCGTGAAACCTTGGGGAACAGCTCATGCAGTCTGGTGTGCGCGAGATAATATCAAGTGATCTTTCATCGTGATGAATGCTGATGATTTTTATGGTAGAGATGCTCTTTCTCGGGCATATAATTTTCTCCTTGCACACGATAATCCAACTGAACATTGCATCATAACTTACCCGATCACGAGTACGCTCTCCGAATATGGCACAGTTTCTCGTGGTATTTGTGAAGTACAAAACGGGCATCTCACAAAAATAGTCGAACATACAAAAGTTGCCCGTATAGATGGCAAGCTCATTCATACAGCTGAGGATGGTCATGAAGTGCCAGTATCAGAAAATGCTCCAGCGAATATGAATCTTTTTGCATTTCAACAGAGTTTTTTTGAAATACTCAATCGTGAATGTCTCAAATTTTTCACAGCTTTTATCGATACCCCAAAACAAGAATTTTTCCTTCCTTCTGTAGTCATGCAGATAATCAAAGAAGATATCGGTACTATTACCGCTCTTTCCACGACGAGTCAATGGTTTGGCATGACAAATCCTCCTGATCGCGCGGAAGCAAAAAACAAAATTCAAGCATTGATAGATGAAGGGGCCTACGTATAATGCTCTCATGAATAATCATCTAGAATCAGAACAGCTCTTCCACATTGGCGTCAAATGATTGATGAGAAATTCTCATGGGAGATATCTCTGTGTCAAATCTTCAGAGTGATTTTTTGATCTTCCTGGAGGTCGCATCAAGCCTGGTGAAGATTGGAAATATACTCTTTGACGGGAACTCCGTGAAGAGCTCTGTCTACCATCAGATGCTTACAGTGTAGCTGATAGATTCATAGCGCTCCCTACAGATAGATTCACGAGACTCTCGCCAGAAAAAATACAACTCTTTATCCTGATCTGCCCTTGCACGATATTTATGGATGAAACAACGATTTTACTCAATGAAGAAAATACAGAATTTTCCTGGGAAACAGCTCGTGACTTGTATGAAAAAGTGACTATACTCCAGAGCATTCCGTTTGAAACTATTTTTGAATAATTGCTTATGCCAAAATATATAAACAGACAATCTGGCTTTACGGCCATCTCGGTACAATAAAAATTCGATCTTAATTTCTAATTCGTAATTGTCTTTTTATGTTCAAAAACCTCCCCCTCAAAATCACTGATCCAGCTATATTTGCGACTATCGAATGAGAATTTCTCCGAGAAAATGACGGCATGGAACTCATCGCTTCAGAAAACTATACTTCTCCAGCAGTACAAGAAGCGCTCGGAAGTGTCTTTAGTAATAAGTATGCTGAAGGCTTCCCAGGAAAACGCTATTACGGTGGCCAAGAATTCACTGATGAGATGGAAACAATTGCGATAGAACGTGCAAAGAAAATTTTTCATGCTGATCATGCAAATGTCCAAGCTCTCTCTGGTGCTGCTGCTAATGTCTGTATCTATAATGCTCTCCTCGAACCAGGTGATACTATCCTCGGTATGGATTTGAGCCATGGAGGTCATCTCACACACGGTTCTCCTGTTACTCTCATGAGCAAGGTCTACAATTTCGTCCGATACAAAACGAGTGCTGCAAATAATAACTTCATGGACTATGAAAATCTCCGTGAGATGGCCCTCGAACATAAACCA
>CAYUVP010000094.1:0-2892 GCA_964448195.1 uncultured Candidatus Peribacteria bacterium
CCTTGCGGCAACGGCTTCTAAGGCCGTCGTGTCTACCAATTCCACCATCTGGGCACGTGATTCATTCTATCTATTTTCCAACTTTCTCAATCTTTTTTGAAAAGAGAAGCATCCAAGTACATAAATTTATCACGAGAAACGCTACAAGACAGAGAAGTGGTATAGTTATGACTCCCATATAATCAACGTGAAGAGCGGCACAAGGATTTGCTGCAGTACATCCAAAAGGAGTTACGATAGTCACTTTCCCAATAATACCAGGCTTTTGGAGGATATAATGAAATGCTTCCAATGCTATACCCGGGAAAGTCACGAGATACATATACCAGACTATGCCTCTATTCCGTGTGAAAGCATAAATAATAGAAAGCGGGAGAATCGGAAACATCATGATACGAGCCCACCAACACAGATGACACGGATCCAGAGCATCAACACTATCAAACCATTGACCAGAGATGAGCTCATAGATTGGGTCACCAAAATTTGAATAGTAGAGCGGACTCAAAACAGCGAAAAGTGCCTGAATGATGATGCTTCCTATGAGCCAATTTGCTCCAATTTTATAGGCGTTTCTGAGTGATAGAAGCTGGAAAATGAAATATACTGATAATAATACTATTATAACTATATTTGTATTGATATTAAGGCTAAAAGCAGTAGCAGTAATCCCAAAGAAAAGAAGAAAAAACACACACCAGAAAAGAAGGATTTTTTTCATAAAAAGAATTTATTATTGAGTAATAATACAAAAAAAGAAAGAAAACAAAGATAAAATCACAATATTGTCTTGCATTTCCTACGAAATTTTTATAATCCAGACATACTTTTACAATTCTTTATGAAAAAAGATATCCACCCACAATACCGAGAAGTCTGTTTTAAAGAATTCTCTACAGGCTACACACTCATTACTGGTTCTACCCTTGATTCCAAGGAAACAGTAGAAGTCGATGGTAAGACATACCCTCTTATCTATATCGAAATCTCTTCTGCATCACACCCTTTCTATACTGGTGAGAAACGTATCCTCCGTACAGGTGCTGTTGATCGATTCAACGCTCGAAATGCAAAAGCAAAGAAGGCTGAATAGTTCTCTCGACATATCTCTCGGCCTCCATACACTATGGAGGCTTTTTAATACCTATTCTTGAGTAAGCATTCCACTGACATAATTGATGAAATAATTCTCTCCGTGATAAAAGACGAGAAAGTTTTGACGAAGACAGATTTTCAAAAGCTCTGCAATATACACTATGCGACTCATAAACTCGCAAAGACAATACCAAATATCGCTTTTGTGGAGCGCTATCATGAGATGATTAGTGATGGAAGAATTAGCCCATCTCAACGAGCAGAGAGGATTTTTCGTAAAAGAGGTGTCCGTAATCAGTCAGGAATAGCTGTCATATCACTTTTGACGAAGTTTTGGTGATGTCCTGGGAAGTGTATTTTTTGTCCAAACTTTGCTGGTCTCCCTCGGAGCTACATCCCCGATGAGCCAGCCGTCATGCGTGCTGAAATGAACCAATTTGATCCAGTAAAACAAGTCTACAATCGTCTCAGGAGTCTCCGAATCACAGGTCACTGTATCGATAAATGCGATGTGCGTATAATCGGTGGAACCTGGTCTGTCTATCCAAAGCTCTATCAAGAGCTCTTTATCAAGGCTATTTACGATGCACATACAACCTATGAGGAACTCGAACCATTCATAGAAGATACATCGACAGGGACAGATAGATTTGCTGAATTCAAGGTCAGAGAAGGCTACAAAATGCGAGAGAGTGCAACGCTCGAAGAAGCAAAAGAGCGAAATATGAAGTCCCGTTCTCGTGTCGTTGGTATTCAGATAGAGACGCGTCCTGACTGGATCAATATCGATGAGATAAAGCGACTCAGAAGTTACGATGTGACGCGTGTAGAAATAGGCTATCAAACAACCATCGATGAAATAAATGAGATGAACAAGAGATGACATGGTAATGCTGAATCTATAGCCTGCACACAGATGCTCAAAGATGCAGGATTTAAGGTCTGTGCTCATATCATGCCCAATCTCCTCTGATCAACTCCAGAGCTTGACCGCAAGTCACTTAAAGAAGTTTTCGATAATTCTGTCTATCGCCCCGACGAACTCAAGATCTACCCGATGATGGTCACAGACAAAAGTGAGCTTACAGAAATATGGAAAAATGGCGGCTTTACTGCGTATGATGATGAGACACTCATTGCTCTCATGGCAGACCTCCTTGAAATGGTACCACCATATATCCGCATGAACCGTGTGTATCGTGATATCCCCGCTCACCAGATACTCCATGGTTCTCATCTTGCAAATCTCAGACAGATATCAGAAGAACTTCTCGTCTCTCGCGGAGGCCTCGTCGTGGATACGGCTTCTCGAGAGGTAAAAGGAAAAACATTTGATACTGAGAATATCCATCTCGTAAATCGAGCCTACGAAGCATCTCTTGGACAAGAATATCTTCTTTCTTTTGAGGAGAAAGAAGTTAAAAATCCCTACAAACATAAGGACGACGGATATGTTCGAACTCCGGAAGGAACGCCCGATAATGCAACACTCTACGCCCTCCTGAGACTTCGAATCCCCTCTCAGTATTTCTCACATGAACCACATTTTCTGCCTGTACTCGAAAATGCAGCCATCATCCGTGAAATCCATACTTTTGGTGAACAACTGGCACTTTGAAGTCGTGCAGATGATGCCATACAACATCAAGGCCTCGGAAAAAATCTCGTCCTAGAAGCAGAAAGAATCGTACAAGAGAAATACCCAACAATCACAAAAATAGCCGTTATCGCCTGAGTGGGCGTACGGCCATATTTTGCAAAGCTCTGATACACTTTGGAAGAAACTTACATGGTCAA
>CAYUVP010000095.1:0-2682 GCA_964448195.1 uncultured Candidatus Peribacteria bacterium
CAGTCCGCATATGTGTGATTGCTCGGGATTTTTTTATTATGTCTCAAGCCTCTCTCACATTTTCTTGTAAAAATATTCTCGGTATTACACATGCCGTGACGGGGGTTTTTATCAATCATAATATCGCCATAGTCGAATCGCAGACACATACAGAAGGTGATACATTTTTTGCTCGCTATGTCTGGGAAACTGATGAATGCAGTTTCGACGGCATAGATACTGATATTGCAAATATTCTCCGAGATAAATTTGGATGAGTGTATTCTATTCGCCTCTCGTGTGGTGGTTTGACACGTGTAGCGCTTCTCTGTTCTCGCGAGCTTCATTGTCTCAATCATGTTCTCAGTGAAGCAGAGCAAGGCGTTCTCCCGATTACTTGTCCATGTATTATCAGTCATTTAAAGGAGTGAGAAAAAGTCGCAGCACGATATGGCATACCATTTCATCATATTCCAGATACAGGTGATACAGTGACACGAGAAGCAGCTATCACAGAAGTACTTCAAAAATATAATCCTGAACTCGTCGGGCTTGCTCGATATATGAAAGTCCTCTCCAGTGACTTCGTCGGAAACTCAGCCTATCCGATTATTAATGTGCATCATGCATTGCTCCCAGCATTTAAATGAGCACGGCCCTATGAAGATGCGTATGAGCGAGGTGTAAAAGCGGTCTGAGCGACATCACACTTTGCAACGGCTGATCTCGATGAGGGGCCCATCATTGCACAAGCATGGCAAGCAGTGAGTCATACGGAGACTGTCGAAGATTTGAAAAAACTGGGGCGAACAAACGAGTCATTTGCTTTCACGAAAGCACTTCAAAAATTTGCCGAAAATAAAATAATTCTCCACGGCAGGAGAGTGATTGTTTTTTAATTTCCTTTTATGAACAAAACTATTGAATCTCGTCTCGCTGAAATTGAATCCCGCAATGCTCGTGTCGAAAATGATAAAGCATGGGAAACTTCTCTGACACGGAAAATCTCAATTCTAGTTATGACGTACCTTATACTCGGCATCTATATGATGTTTCTCGGAGTAGAGAAATGGTATCTTCATGCTCTTGTTCCTACGTGTGGTTATCTCCTTTCAACCCTTGCTCTGCCGTTTGTCCGAAATATTTGGGAAAAATATTATCTCTAAATACATTTTTCTATGTACGTACCATTTGATGAAAACATCGTAGAAAAAAAGATATGTCGTCTCACAGGCGAAGAATTTGTTGTGACAGATCGTGATATGGTTTTTTTTGAAAAACTCTGAATCCCAAGTCCAACACTATGCCCAAGAGAACTTTGGAGAAAACTCTTTGCATTTCGAAATGAATGGAATCTCTTTCCCCGCACATGTAGCAAAACCGGAGCAACTATGCTCTCGCAATATCGACCAGATACTATCTTCCCAGTCTATAATCACAAGCTGTGGTGGTCAGATGATTGGAGTGCGTTTGAATATGGTCGAGATTTTGATTTTTCACGGAATTATTTTGACCAATACAAATCCCTCCAAGATGTTGTACCACGAGTCGGTACGACCATTTTCAATTCTGAAAATTGTGACTACAACTGCCATGCAAGATATTCAAAAGACTGTTATCTCTGCTCACTCTTCACGAAATCGGAACGAGTGTATTATTCTTATTGGACTGTAGATGGAAAAAATGTATTTAATTCCTCAATGGTGACATCATGTGAAAATATCTGTGATTGTCTCGATGTGATTCGTTGTGCTCTCTGTTTTGGCTGCCAAGAATGTCGTGATTCTCAGGAATGCTATTTCTCCTACCAACTTCGTAATTGTCAGAATTGTATTGCCTGTTCTGGTCTCGTCGGGAAACAATACTACATCTACAACAAACCATCGACAAAGGAAGAATACGAAAAGACTCTCAAGCTCCTCAAATCAAGCCAACAAGTCTGGAACCAAGCACAGACTGTTTTTGAGAAAATCCGTGCAGACAGCTTGCGCCCTGCGAGCCAATTTACCAGCGTAGAGAATTCTACTGGAGACCATCTCCAGAATTGCCGAGATTGTGAAGACTGTCTGGATGCATGGGAGAGTGAGAACTGTAGACACTGTATCAACTTTAGTACGTCCAAGGATTGTGTATGGTGTTATTCTCTCGGTATGCCAAATGCAGAATCTTGCACACATACTTGTGTAGCAACCAATGTATTTAACGCAAAATATAGTTTCTACGTTTTTGATTCAAAAGATATCCTGTATTGTGATAGTTGTCGAAACTCTTCAGACCTTTTTGGGTGCATCGGAATGAATCATGGAAAATATGCGATTATGAATAAAGCATACGGACAACAAGAATATGAAATACTCAAACATAAAATTATCGATCACATGAAAAGTACTGGAGAATGGGGGCAATTTTTCCCACTCAAATTCTCACCCCATCCCTACGAAGATACTGCCGCACAAGACTGGTATCCTCTCCTACAGAGTGAAGTTGAAAAACGAGGAGGACGATATGGATGAGATGTGCCACAGTCATCAAATATGTCAGATGAAAAACCGCTACATATCTCACAATATGATGAGCGAATTGTCGGAGCTGAAATGGCTCAGAAAAATATTGATCATGCTCTCAAGACTGTGTTTCGCTGTCCCGCTACTGGCAAGCCATTTCAGATTATTGGTCCAGAGCTTGCCTTTCATATAGAAAATG
>CAYUVP010000096.1:0-2640 GCA_964448195.1 uncultured Candidatus Peribacteria bacterium
TATTTCTCCAAACGTATCTGTCGCAAAGTTTTGGAACTCGTCAACATAAAAGAAGAAATCTTCTCGTTTTTCCTCGGGCATATCAGCACGACTCATAGCTGCCATATTTACTTTTGAGACGAAGATAAGACCGAGTAGCTGAGCGTTCAGATCGCCGATTTTACCTTTTGAGAGATTGACTAGGAGACAGCGCTTGTTATCCATGATCTCACGAATGTTAAATGCTGATTTTGGTTGTCAGATAATATTACGAATAGTGGTATTGGTGATAAAGGGGCCAAATTTTGCAGAGAAATAGGGAATCATCTCTTGTTTTTCACGATCACCAGTTTGAGCATATTCATGTTCCCAAAAAGCTTTTACAACAGGATTTTTTACTTTACTTACTTTGTATTTCATAAATGCATCATCGACAAAAAGACGTGGCACATCTATGAGCGTACCACCATCCTCTTCATCATCCATCAGTGTCAGAGCACCGTTTCGGAAATAATGCTGAATTCGAGGACCAAAGACTTCTTCATCAAAAATCTTGATAAATATTGATGTTGCATCGAGTGCGGCGCGGTCTTTCTCTATAGCTCTCAAGTCAGGATCTGTCGAAATGACTTCGAGCATATTCATACCCATAGGGCGTTCGTAGTCAGAAGGATCAAATATAACCATATCTTTTGCTCTCTCTTTTGGTGTAAAAGCCAGAATATCCTCTATCAGGTCTCCATGGGGATCAATCACACCGATACCTTCTCCAGCCCAGAGATCTTGTCTTGCGAGGTATCCTATGAGGACGGATTTACCTCCTCATGACTTACCGATAATATCGTGGTGTCGACCACGATCTTTTTTATCAAAGTAGATGGGTTGTTTATTATTCCTATATTCATTCCAGCCTAGGAGAACTGAATTTTTGTAGACCGGAAAACCACCGAGCAGTCTCTCTTTTTCTTCTGATTTTGGCATTTTACCAGGATCTACTGGTTTTCCTCTTGTCGCTTCTTCTGTTGAGAGAAGTATTTCTTCATCTTTTTCTGTCAAAAATCCATCATTTGCTCCACGAGCTATATTACCATGCTTGTCGGTTTTGAGTCTCGTGCCGTCTTCTGTGAGAATAAAATCTCCATCACGAACGTAGTCAGTCATAATGACTTTCTCTTTTGGTGTCTTGAGATTTGAAGGGGGTGCAACTTTCTTATATCCCAGCCAAAATATGATTGGTGATTTATTGTAATTCACATCAGGAAAGTGATATAACGTAGTGATTTCATCGACACTAAAGGATGACATCTTGGTGAAAAATCCTGCGAGTTTGAATCGAAATGCGAGCATATGAAGTGGTTTCACGAGCCAACGAAAAGCACCTTCTAAAAATTGATTGTTATCAAGCTCATTACAGTACTCGTTCGTAAATACACTGGTGGAAGTGAGCATACTGTTGATGCCATTCTGAGCTCATTCTATGGAATCACTTCATACGAGTACGAGTATAGTAGCCGAGAAAGCATTCTGTGCGGCACTTTCACCGACCATTTTTTGAGCTTCTTGTTCTGCTTGATTAAAAATCTTATACGAATCACCACCTGAAGCTCACGGAGCGTTGCTGTCTTCACCTTTATTCTGTACGAGATTTGTGATAATCCAACTCAGCGGTCAGAGGAGCTTGCTGAGCGAAGTAAGAGAAAAGAGAAAGCTTCCTCCTTGTTTGTATTTTCATTTGCTGTAGAGCCCAGCGATTTCTTTTGCTTTTGTATTGTATCTGTGAGAGAGCGGTTTTGCTACAACCTGATAGACTGCGACATCAGTTTTTTTGAGACCTCAGAAAACATTTGTAAAAGTCGTGAGAGGATCTTCTTCGAAATACTTGTATGTCTTTATCGGAAAATAAGGGTCATCAGTTTTTCTGATACTGGTTGTGCGGATGACATTGTGATTACCAGAGAACTCTATGTATTCTTTTTTACTCCGTACGACTACTTCTGCATCGGTATAAATAGAAGTAATTGCTTGGCTAATTGTGGGGAAGAGATCTCTATATGTCACGAGAAAGAAAAATACTTGTCCATCTTTGTAGATGATTTCGTAGGATACCTTCATATGATTGAAGATCATATTGAGTATAGAATATTTCAGAGATGTAGAGCTGATTTTCCAGAAAGCATTGTGGACGAGATTCATGATTCCCATCTTTTCCTTGAAATCTTTTTTTGTTTCGTGTTCTTTATCGAGTTTGGAGTCTGAACGGGGAAGTGCTACCTGTATGTAGACGAGATGCCGAGAGAGAAGAAGCTCAAAAAGCAAACGAGCAAGCCATCGGATCACAAAAAATGCAATGATGACGCCAATAATCCAGTAGACCCATTCTGTATAGGTCAGACCCATATGTTGCTCTACGGTAACAGCGGTCGTAGGAGAGGGGATTATCGGAGTTATGTTATTCCCTGGGCTAATAAAGATATTTCAGGCCATAGCATAATATTACTCCAGAGGGTATATTCCTGCAACTTCTTTCAGCACTAAATTCACACTTTCTTTACACAAAATCAAAAAAATATGTATAATAGAGAGGTTAAATGTCCGCATTCAACAAATTGTTCTCGTAAAGGGGGTGACCGGTTTCTATCGGCGCCTGTGGAATCATCTTTG
>CAYUVP010000097.1:0-2580 GCA_964448195.1 uncultured Candidatus Peribacteria bacterium
CTTCAAGTGGTGGATGACTCGCAAAAAGATGCATGAATCCAGTTGTTTTCCCATCGATTTTGAGGGCAGCAATTTTTGGATCACTTGGGATAACACTATTTGTCTCGTGGATTTTTTGAAGTGCCTTGAGGGCATTGATCATCTTATCTTTCCCGACAAACGTAGCGCTCCCCGAATCAGCAGCAAATTCACGACGGCGGGAATAAGACATCACTATGAGTGAACCCAAAAGCCCCAAAAGAATCTCCAAGACAATTGTAACTACAAAATATACAAGCCCATTCGAGCCTTCTTCATCTCGACGACCAGCCATAGAAACAATCTGAGCTATAGCACGAGAGAGAAATATCACAAATGCGTTGATAATACCCTGCAGAAGTGTCATAGTAACCATATCGCCATTGAGAATATGAGCCATTTCATGTGCAACTACCCCTTCAATTTCATCATTTTTCATTTGATTCAAGAGCCCACTTGATACAGCCACAAGGGATGAGTTTTTGGTAGCACCAGTAGCAAAAGCATTTACTTCTGGAGATTCATAAATTCCAACTTCTGGTATCTTGATACCATTACTCTGAGCAATACGATCAACTGTCTGATAAACGAGTTTCTCAGTTGCCGTCCAAGCGCCTATATCATCAGGCGACAATAATCTCATATGATGGAATTTCTTTGCCATCCATCGAGAGGTCAAAAGCGAGATAAAGGCTCAAAAAAATCAATAAAAGAGAGCAAAAAGAGCAAGAGAAAAATAATTAGTATGGAGCGAGCCACGAATATCAATACCAAACAACCTCTCGATAAGTCCGAGAATAATAGTGCCCATCACGATAATCGCGATATTAGTGAGCACAAAGAGAAAAATACGTCGAATCATAGTCCTCAGATTATACAGAAGTTCGAAAAGTCGCAAGTACTGACTCTTGAATATGAAAAATACTGACTACAATCAACTCTATGAGTCTCTACAAGAAGACATTTGCCTACTTTCAAGAGCTTTCAAAAATACCACGTAGATCCCACGAAGAAAAAAGAGTCAAAAAATGGCTCACCGCATGGGCTCGTGAAAATAATTGGGAGCATGAGAGTGATGAAGCTGGAAATCTCCTCATAAGATCACCTGGGAATACTTCTGAGACACTTTGTCTCCAAGGACATATGGATATGGTATGCGTAGCACAAGAATCTCATGATTGGTCCGAAGAATGAGTCACCGTAATAGAAAAAGATGATATTCTCTGGGGTGATAAAACAACACTATGAGCTGATAATGGTATCGGAGTAGCTGCGATGATGGCAGTTGCAGGACTGAAAAATCGACCATCACTCGAACTCCTCTTCACTATGGGCGAAGAAGTAGGACTCATAGGTGCGCATGACCTCGAGCTCGATATCAATGCAAACTACGGGATCAATCTCGATTGGTGCGACTCGAGCAGTATAGGCGTCGGATGTGGCGGAACCCTCCTCATCACATGTCGCTACGAACCAAAAAAAATCTCTCGAAAAGGACAAACTATGAGAATCCGTGTCTCTGGACTCGCAGGGTGACACTCTGGTATAGATATAGATAAATGACAAGGAAATGCCATTATTGAAGTCTCAAAAATCATAGCTGAACGAGATGATATACTCTGAATCACTGATATAAAATGATGAGATGCTGATAATGCAATCCCTCGAAGCGCACGTGCAACAGTTCTCTTTGGTGGGGATAGCAAAGAATTAGAAAAATGGCTCGAAAAAAGAGAGAAATCACTCCAAAAAAAATATAAAAATTAAGACATCAGCCTGTCAGCAAAGATCGTAGAGGAAGAAGAGGTTCACTATCAAAAAGATATCTTCAGTGCTATTCATAGTCTCGGATCAGGCATACAAAAATCACTCCCCGACAACACCCCACTCTCATCATGGAATCTCTGAAAACTCCGATTCAAAGAAGGAAAACTCAAATGGTGATATTTTCTCCGCACCAATACACCAGGAGGTATTGCTCCTATGAAGAGGAAAATAACTGAAAAACTCAGCTCATCTCTTGAGACAAAATCACACCCAGTATCCTATGAGCTCGATCATGAAACTCCGGTTTGGCTTGCAGATTCAGACAACGATTTCATACAAAACATAGCAAAGACCATAAACAATAAAAAGGGTGTAAAAATACCGACAATAGCAACACATGCTACAGTCGAGGTAGGCATCCTCGCAGATAAATATCCAGGGACGCAATGGGTCTCTATCGGTGCAACCTGTCACAATATGCACACAACTCGCGAACATATCTATCTCACTGATCTCGAAGAATTTTGCAGGAGATTAGAGAGAATTATTGAGTCGTATTAACCCAATACCTCCGCATTTTTTTACTATTTTTTTCAACAAATCGCTCAAAGATCCCACCATTGTTTTCGATGACTTTTGCAGAAGCGATATTGTCATCATCACAAGTAATCAAGACCTTTTCAAGTCCTATTTCTTTTGCTTCTGGAAGTGCTAATCGAAGCATCTCTGTGGCATATCACTTCCCTCTTTCGCTCGGACGAATACCGTAGCCCACATGTCCTCCTGCCTCTATGA
>CAYUVP010000098.1:0-2535 GCA_964448195.1 uncultured Candidatus Peribacteria bacterium
AGCTTGGTGCAGAATATGATTTTGGAGAACTCGATACATCATTTGTCCATGCATGATTAAAGAGCACACATGATGTTGCTTGAGCTACTTTAACTTTTGAAGCAAAGGCTATTCATGTTCTGGATACTAAATCAACTCATATAAAGACATGAACGTTATGAGTTTTTGGTGCCGGTGTAGATATTCCTCTTACAAAGAGACTATCTCTTGGTATCTCAGGACAAGCCCTCACCACAGGTGAAAGACTTGGTTGAGTTACTGTGAAGCTGAATTTTTAGTTTATTTTTTAATTTTTTTATATGAATGAGTCATGAAACATTGTTAGAGGAGATATTATAGCGAGACCAAACATTTCCCCATCATTATCTGGGCGTGTTCGAAGCGTTATTGATTGAATAGTGCTCTTTCCAGAGCGTGCAGCGAGATGATTAGGGAGAGGATTAGTATCAAATAAATTTATAGGTATTACTGGTGCGGCTGCTCTCTTGACAGCTACCGTCGGACAAATAACGGGTGCCAATGATTGGGTTAGGGAAAATATCACTGCACCTCTCCTGACGGATGTATGACCTACTGATAAAGATGTACCATTTCCTATTCAGGCTGCAGTTCGATTAAAAAACCAAGCTGATGCTCAGTGGAGATTATCAATGCACCCAGATCAAATATATGCAAATACGCCGACAGTCAGAACATCATCTACCGAATATCAAAAATAAGATTCAATTATTTCTTTGCCTCAAGCCAGTTTTTTCCAATACCAATTTCTGCCAACATAGGGATATCCCAACTAACAATATGCTCCATTTTTTCATGGAGTATTTTTGTAACTACTTCTGATTCAGTATCTGGGCATTCTACGACGAGTTCATCATGTATTTGTAGGAGTAAACGTGCTTCTAATTTCTTTGTTTTAAATTCTTCTGCAATGGCAACCATGGCATATTTGAGTATGTCAGCACAGGTTCATTGAATCGGCATATTCATTGCTTCTCGCTTTGCTTGTTCACGAACCATGGAGTTTTTGTCTGAGAGTCATTTTATGGTTCTCCTTCTCCCAAAAAATGTCTCAGCATAGCCCACTCTGAGAGTCTCACTTATGACATGGTCAAAATATTCACGAGTAGCAGGGTAGAGACTAAAAAAACGTTCAATATAGATAGCACATTCACTCGGTGGTTTACTAAGCATCTTTGAGAGTCCGAAAGGTGTAATACCATACATGACTCAAAAATTGACAGTTTTCGCCATACTTCTCTCAGCTTTTGATATATCTTCTTTTTCAAAAAGCACTTTCGCTGTTTCATAGTGGAGATCCTTTTTCTCTTTCAAGGTAGAAATCATTTTTTGATCGCCAGAAAGACAAGCCAGAATTCTTATTTCAATCTGAGAATAATCAGCAACTACGAAAGACCAATCTTTTTGTTGTGGTTGAAATGCTTTTTTTATCTCATCGCTCCACGTATCTCATGCGGGAATATTTTGGAGATTTGGCTCATTAGATGACATCCTCCCTGTACTTGCACCGAGAGTATCGTACGTCGTATGTATCCTCTTTGTATGCGGATTTATATGCTTTGTAAGACCACGAACATAAGTACCGAGGAGTTTGCTTGCATGTCTATGAGTGAGTATGTCATTACAAATCTCATTCTCTTCTGCAAGTATCGCAAGAGTTTCTTCGTCCACACTCCATCCAGTTTTTGTTTTTTTGAGAGGCTTGATTTTGAGTTTTTCGAAGAGGAGTTTCTGTATTTGAAGAGGGGAGGCTAGATTGACGGTAGTTTCCCCAGTTTCTTGTGCTACTTTATTTTCAATAGTATTGATTGATTTTATCAAGTCTTGTTCGAGTTTCTCTAGGAGATTGTGATCGAGGTAGACCCCCTGGACTTCCATTTGAGCCAGCACAACTGATACTTGTGATTCTAGGTTAAGGATTGGGTGTAGAGCTGGAGGGATGTCCAAGTACCATAGAGATGACGCAATCGTAGGGGTATTGTCGTCGCTAACGGTATGATCTGCTGCTTGTTCAAAAAAATTTCAGTACGAACCATTTCGTAAGTGGGGGGAGAAAAGATGATTTTCTATTCTAAAGTCGCGTATCATGTGAAAAAATTATTTACCTGATACTATAGCGTCTATGAGGTTGTCGAGTTCTTTTGTTATGTCATCAGTTTTTTGATCAGAATTGTTGTTTGATTCATTTGGTAGAGGTGCTCCTGTGTTTTTTACTGGTGTTTCCTTTTTATCTGTAGTTGGTTTAGTAGGAACTAGTTTCTCTTCAGTCTTAGCAGGAGGTGTTTCCGTTTTATCTGCAGGTGTATCTGTTATAGTATTTATCGTTGATGTTGTTGGTATTTCATTTAAGACGACGGGAGGATTTTTTTCCGTGCATGATGTGAGGAAGAGGCAAAAAGAGGCAAAAAGAATTATTTTTTTCATGGTGATTATTTGTGTCTATCTAGTATATACTTTTTCAATAAAACTCAAAAAATTTTGCAAGATAGATCTTTTCTCTATAATCACGCTGTTGCA
>CAYUVP010000099.1:0-2436 GCA_964448195.1 uncultured Candidatus Peribacteria bacterium
AAATGGAGGAGAAAAAGCATATTCTCTTCTTCCTCCAAATTCCGAACAAATACTGCTCAGAGCATGTCTCTTTAGGCTCCTAACGAAAGCTATGCTAAAACCACAAGATCTAGAAAATTTCCAAATACGATGAGAGGGGTATCAAAAAATTATACAAAAAATATCAAAATAATATCTCGAGTTATTTTTTCCGTATTTCTAGTATCCATCGCTCTTGCTCTGCAAGATGATATGTGAGAGCTTTCGTAAGTATCATTCCTCGATTTTTGGCAAGCTGCTGTCCATCAGCCCATTCTTCTTCTGAAGCCTGTTTATAGATCCACGCTCGACCGTCCGCTTTGAGCAGAGGCTTTATCCACGTAAAGAGGTCTTCTATATAAGCAGCTGCCCGAGTCACAACGAGATCATAGTGATCGCTCGCCGACGGAGTCCCATCCAGAAATACAATACCGTTTTTATTGTGAAGTCTCTCTTCTTTCATGCTCGGGGAACGCATATCCTCTACTCTGCCCCACTGTGGTGTGACATTTTTGAGTCCAAGCGTTTCTGCGAATTCTCTCACACAATCTACTTTTTTACGTGTTCCATCGAGGAGAGTAAAGTCATGCTGTGGCAGCATCGTCGCAAGCGGTAATCCTGGGAATCATCCACCAGTCCCGAGATCAAGAACTTTGAGTTTTTTATCACTAAACTGCTCAAAAAGAGGAAGTGTGATGAGACTATCTTCAATGTGCTTTGTCCAAACTCCTTCTTCATCACGAATAGCGGAGAGATTGATGTGAGTATTTTTCTCGAGGAAAATCGAGACCAGTTTCTGAAGTTGTGGGTTTTCTCGGTAGGACATAGTGGCAGTATAGTCAAATTACTGTATTTCAAAAATAACTTTACCACATTGTCTGTGTATGATTTTGCCATTTTTCTTATCAAAGTGCCACAGTGTATCGTCCTGCTTATTGACAGAAACATCAGTTGTACGAGTACAGTGGCATGGCAAATAATAAATATGAGTCCCTATAGACCGGGAACTGTGTCTGGTACGAATCATTCTTGTGCACTCCAAAAATACTAATTGTGATTGTTTTTTTATGATTGAATAAGTATTAATACATCAATGAGGGTGTTGCCCTTCAGCAGAAAATGAAACTCAATAAAATGGACAATCAACTCATAAAATCTGACATACTTTGTTTGCACGAGCATGACGACAATGAACAGCATCGCCAGCGTTATGGTCGTAAGAAAATGGAGAAAAGATAATTTCTGACATAAAATAAAAATAAAAAAACCTCTCCGTTTCGGGAGAGGCAAGAAAGAAATCGTGAACACTTCTTAACTGACTCTCCGAGTAAGGGAAAGAAGAAGGGCGAAAAGGAGTGATTTTATTTGGAAGTGCATAGTTATTTTTTTACAGGTTGAGGCATTTTTCTATTCAGGTGACCGCAGCCGCCGTCGTTCATAGTACCAGTCGATTGCACATTTTTTCATTCTAAAACCAAAAGCATATAGGCACAGAGACCATTTATTTTTGTACACACAACTCCAGAATGCAGATGGGGACATTGGAAATCTAAATCTGGAACATTGAATCTATAATTTTGTGACATAAATTTAAAAATAAAAAAACTCTCCCGTTTCAGGGAGAGTGGAAAGTGCGTGTTTTATCTTCGCAACGAACTTACTCTCCCGTAGAGGAAAGAAGAAGGTTGAGAAGAAGTGAACTTGTTTGACGCATGAAGGAATTATACGGACAGTGAATATTTGTCAAATTTTCTAACCACCTATGGTGACTTTTGAGAAGTATTTTTCAAAAATTTCCTGTGCTTGCGTGACACTCTCAGAAGTTGGAACTAGTACTCCTTCGAGGAGATATGGACGGTGCAATTCGGCATATTTTGATATACCAAGTGTATGATATGGCAGTATCTGGACTCGCTCGATACAAGTGTAATGCCCGAGCTTCTGTCAGAACGCTTCAAGGTCATCTGGGCTATCGGTATATCCTGGCACGAGGACATAGCGGAGCCATGTCTTTTTTTGAATGCTTTCAAGATAATGCAGCATCTTGAGTGTATTGATGTTACTAATACCAGTAAGGTGAATATGTGCTGTATCGTCAATATGTTTCACGTCGAGAAGAATAAGATCCGTGACATCGAGAAGTTTCCGGACATCATCGCTCATCATATGACCATTGGTATCAAGAGTTGTATGAATTCAGTGTTGCTTGAGTCTGGAAAAAAGCTCTGCCAATTCTCTGGATTGAAGTGTTGGTTCACCCCCACTCGCCGTCACACCACCATTGGGGCCGAAATATTCTCGCTGACGAAGAATCTGTGCTTCGAGTTCATCAATGCTGACTTCCCTACCACCCTGCATATCCTGGGTATCAGGATTATGGCAATAGAGACATCGAACATGACATCATTGAAGAAATAT
>CAYUVP010000100.1:0-2423 GCA_964448195.1 uncultured Candidatus Peribacteria bacterium
TACACCAGCAAGAAAAGATATAATAATAATTGTCGACATATTATTTTATAAGAGATGAGAGAATAGGGAGGAGTTTTTTTACGAGTATATTTTCGTGGTTGAGAGAATAGTATATATTGAGCCATTCACGACGAGTCTCAACCATACGAGTACGCTTCATCATAGCGAGTGCCTGAGAGACAGCGGAAGGTGTACAATTCGTCACTTGAGCTATATCTCCTGATGACAATTCCCCTGCTTCCATCAGAGCGAGTATCATCTCGAGACGACACTCATTACCGAGAATATCAAATATTTCAGCTCCCCCTTTCAGCTCATCACTGTGTGAAAAAAGTTTCTTTTGAATTGTTTTTACATTCATAATATTAGTATTTTATAAATTTCTAAAATAATAGCAAGTGAAAATAAAAATATAGTCTTAGTGAATTCTTTGAAGAAATTTGACATGTAATTATATATATGTTATAATAATTTTATGGAAGTCATATCTTCAACGAATTCACCAAAGGCATACGATAATGTCTGAGTTAATGCTCAGCTAGCAGAAGTAGGCAGTTTTATACCTTTTGTAGTAACCCGTGTAGATACAAAAACTGTAGAAATACATTTTGGGGCTACACATGATAAAATAGTTAAAAGAGCTACCTGATCAAGAATAGGAGCAGGCACCGTTGTTAGGGAGGAAAAAGATGTACTGCTTATGCTTCCTTTGCATCATAAACACGGCGAATTAGCAAAAGATGTAGCCGCAGCAGTAAAAGATAAATTAGCACAATTACTAGGTGAACAAATTGAAATGGGCGAAGAATCTAGATTTAAATGAAGAAGAAAACCAAAATAACTCTTATTTTTTCTTACACAAAAAACTCACTATCTTACTCCCCTCTCGGCGCCCCATAGTCTCAAATTCTGTGGCATTTTCTGGTGTGAGTTTTTTCTCAGGTTCTTCATTATCATTTTTCTCATAGGTGAAATACGGTGAACGTGCGAGATGCTCATCTATCCATTCTGCATACGAAGCTTCATCAGTTTTGATGAGAAATATCCCATCTGGTGCGAGGAGAGAAGCAGCATCTCGGAGAAAATCATCCTGAATCACACGGTTTTTATGATGACCTTTTTTAGGCCACGGATCAGAGAAGAGCAGATACAGCTCATCGATTTCACCTTCTGCGAATATCTCTGGTATTTTTTGTCCAAAGACTTTGAGAAGAATCACATCATCCCTCCCCTTTCGAGCACATTTCTCGTAGGTGCGAATGAGGCGTTTAAACTTTAATTCTATTCCGACACACGCCATCTCTGGTCTATTTGCTGCATAGTTACTAAAGAAGTTTCCCATTCCTGTCCCGATCTCGAGCATCAGTTTCTCTTTTCAGAAAAATTCCTTCCACTTCCCTTTTTTCTCATGCATGAGTGCTTCATCAGAATAAACATGAGGATGTTCGGCAACTTGTTTGATGTAGATATTCTCGTAGGGCATAATTATATAATCGAGATTGTCGCGAAGAAGGAAATATTGCAAGACTATTTCACGAGTCTTTCGAGATTTCTCGGTTTTTGAAATACAATACGCTCTTTGTGTCGTTGTTCAGGGCAGATACGAGGGAGGGAGAGTTTATTCTCAATATAGAAAGCGAGTTCTTGTCGGACAATATTGAATGGTTTTTTTGTCGCTTCACATACGAGGACTCACTTGAGACAAGCATCTATATTCTGCTGAGCTGTTTCTGCGGAAACGTATTTTTCATGGTACTGGAGTATATCAAGTGGTGAATACACTGGTCCTGTGTAAACTATATTTTCTTCTTGATACCATTTTCATTCCACCATCTTCACCGAAGCTTCAGTGTGTGGGAAATATTCCTGAGCAATAGTTTCATTATACCCAAAAGTAGATATCGAAAATGGGAAAAATTCTCACCATTCTTTTGTGGTAACCATATGAGCAAGTATCTTTGGCAGGAGTTCTTCGTAGTCTTTTTGAGTATATTGTTTATTGAATATACAGTATGATTTATTGCGAAGCGAGACACATCAGAAACAGTTTTTACAACTAAAACAATACATGCAGTACATACACTCTGGACAATCCCGAGAACGAACACAAAAATGTGTCCTATATCAACCTTTGCTCGCTGTTGTCTCATAGCAGAGTTCACTTTTTTTGGCACTATAGTTATCCATCGAATCCGTGAATGAGATGTTATCCCAAGAATATCTACAACCCTTTGAATCCTTCATTGCAAAAACTCAGACACAATCTTGACAACGTAGAAGTCCATCACCTATACAATCCTCCGAATCGACATTCACAATATCAAGTGTGTGGAGCTTGCGAACTTCAGAGAAGAAATAATTCTTCGCTGATTTGAGTTTCTCATCCGTCCAGTTTTCATACTCTTTGATTTTCTCTTTGTAGA
>CAYUVP010000101.1:0-2401 GCA_964448195.1 uncultured Candidatus Peribacteria bacterium
TGTTCAGATTGGAGACCTCATTCCAGTGAAAATAGTGGGAATCGATAGATGGGTATTGAGAGGAGAATTATCATTATAATGCTGCTTGAGATTGTTTGGAATAGTTTATACTGAAAAATATGTCGTTCCTCCATAGGTTTACTCTCTTTCTCTTTTTCCTCTTCCCACAGATACAGATGGTCGCACTGTGCAACTCTCGAGCAATGGATGAAGCAGAGGATAATTCTGACGTTGATCTTTTTATTATAACGAAAAAAGGGAACCTCTGGACTGCAAGATTTATTGCAACTGCTCTTGCTTCTCTCCTTGGTGTACGACGTCGTAATACTCACTGACTCCAGAAATGAAGCCTTAAATATATTAAAAGAACGAAGGATAAATTTTGTCTTTCATTTTTTATCACGGAAGAAGCGATGAATTTCGATACTATTCGTCTCCAGCCAAATGATCCTTATTTAGACCGTTGGATTTATACTCTTGTTCCACTGGTGAATAAAAATAACACCTATGAGCATTTTATGGAGGCTAATTGAGTTGAGCCAACCTATTCACATATAAATGCTTCTTGGAGAGAATTTTGTATCAGATTGGGCAAAATTTTTTGATACTTTTCCATTTTTGAAAATCTGATAAAAAAAATCTGGTTACCAAAGACTATGAGAACCTATGAAAAACTTGGAAAACCATGGGGTGTGATTGTCTCTGATAGCATGCTTAAATTTCATGATAATGATCAAAGGAAAAACTATAAATTTTTGATTACCGAGACTAATTAGTGTATATTATTCCTAATATGAAAATACGTACAAATATACCTACTGATTATACTGCTGAAATATTTGCAACAGATCCTCAATTTCCAAGAGCCATTATCCGTGCAATAGAAAAAAAAGAAGATGAAGAAATAGAATCATTCTCTGAAGGAATTATAGAAATACAAAATAAGTACCCGCTATTTACCTTTACATGAATAGCAAAATGGTTTGAAGAACCTAATTTTAACATACAGGAACTCATTGATCTTTTAGATTTAATTGGATTAGAAAGATTTGAAAATATAATAAATGATATATCTCACTTATTTAAAGTATCAGATGGCAAGTTAAGTCTCAAGGATATTTATATCGATTGATATAAGCCTGAGTTAGTTATTTCATGAATGATTTGATCGCTCTCTCACGGTAGAAAAGCTTTCGGAGAAGCATACAAAGATGTTGTAGCAGATATAGTATCAAAAACTCATGTTATTACTTTATGACATGGAGAACAAGGTGTATTTAAAAAAATGCTTTTCCGTGAATGAAATTTTTGATACAAAGTATTTCACCCCTCTCATCTTCATATTATTGGAGATGAATTTCAAAACCAACAAGAAAGCTATAAAAGAATAAAAAATGCTGTTGCATCCAGATTTTTACCACCCTATATTTATGCTGTAAATGTTATATGAAATGCAAAAAGAGCTGCTGAGAGGAATAGGCTCTGAAAAGAAGTGGTCAATGGCGTCACTGTTGAGTCCTTGCAAGATTTGAATAATTTACGAGGAAAACAGGGCGAAGATCATCCAAAAATAAAAAACTTTTTACTGGATTTAAAGAATCAATTAAGAGGTATCGGCATAAATCCGTATGACATGGATACAGCAAAAAATGTTATGGTTTCCGAAGATACAGCAAAAAAAATAATTAACTTCTGTAAGAGAGGTGAGAAAATAGAGCATGAAGTCTACCCCAATATTGATCCTGCAAATTGGGAATTTTTTTAGCTGGTCAGAGAGTTTCTAACTACTTTTCTTCTTCTTCCTCTCGTTCACGGACAATACTCATTGACGTAACAGCATCATCATCTTTGAGACGAGTGAGGATAACCCCCTGAGCGACACGACCTGTGAGACGAACATCTTTGAGAGGCATGCGGACTGTTTGTCCTGATTTAGTCACGAGAAGGAAATCTGCAGTCTTACGATCGTCTTCTGTGAGCATAGTTGCTGATATGATTTTACCAGTTTTTGCTGTTACAGAGCTCACTTTGACGCCTGACCCGCCTCGACCTTGTGAACGATAATCCTCAATATCTGAGAGTTTACCGAGACCACGGCTTGAGGCAGTGAAGACGTATTTCATCTCTTTTGAGACGACAGATGCAGTGACCAGGATATCTTTGCCTTTGAGACGGATACCACGGACACCCATAGCAGATCGACCCATCGCACGGACGTCAGTTTCTGGGAATTGGATAGCTTGTCCTTCATTTGAGACGAGGAGCATCATATCTGACCCGCTTGTTGGACAAACCCAGCCGAGGCTATTTCCTTCCTCGACTTTGATCACGATAAGACCTGAAGAACGAATATTGGTGATTTCAGTCCTTTCGAGTCGCTTTACTGTACCGTCAGTCGTTG
>CAYUVP010000102.1:0-2268 GCA_964448195.1 uncultured Candidatus Peribacteria bacterium
AAGGTCGAACGGTCGACTTCCGAAATACCATTATCATCATGACCAGCAATATCGGCTCTGAGAAGATTATGGATTTCTTTAGTGAAGAAAAAGGTGGACACAATGTCGACGATATTCAGATGAAAGCATTGAATGATATGATGATAGGACAACTCCGAAATTACCTGCGTCCTGAGCTCATCAATCGTATAGATGACATCATCGTCTATCGGCCACTCGGCGACGAAGTCCTCCGCTCTATCATCGACCTCGAATTGGCGAAAGTGTCTACCATGCTCGCTGAAAAAGATATCACCGTTACCTGGGATACATCCGTCCATGAATATCTCATGAAGCACGGTATCGACCCTCAGTTTGGTGCTCGACCCCTGAGACGTGCAGTGACTAAATATATCGTGAATGCTCTGTCGACAAAACTCCTCGACGGAAGTCTCGAGGAAGGAAATAAAGTAAAAGTAACTTTTGAAGGAGAAAAAATTACTATAAAATAATTGCTTTCTGATTATAAAAATGGCAACATATATCTGATGGCTAACAGACTACCAATACCAGAAAAAAGACCTCTCGAATCTCTCACAATCCCCGGGCAAAGAGAGGCTGTTGAAGGATTTTTAGGTGGTTCTTCAAGAGAAGTATTTAAGTGTGGAGATGTAGAGGTGGAAATAACGGAAGACACAGATAGCCATTTTTACTGAATAGAATGAAGAGCTCCTATGGTCAAAGTTCTTGACGAAGAAGGGAAAGAAATATTATCTGCAAGTGTCCAAGATAAATGTACACATATAGCACAACAAGTAGCTGACACGCTCAAGTGATCAGGCAGAAAGTGATATGGAAGCATTGCTCGTGACACTGTTGAAGCAATTAGTGGTATACCTCCTTTTGAAACAGCTCGACTACACTATTTGATACTTTTTTTAGTAAAAAGAGGCTACGTGCCAGCGGGTATGATAGAAGGGCATGGTATCTGATCATCACATCTACTCTATGCAAAGCATCTCTCTCTAGATTCTCCATTATGTGATGAAGATTTGGTAAACATAATAGACGTGTTGAGAAAGACATATTGAGGTTTGAAGGAGATAAAGAACATGCCTGCTCATCACCAGTATGAAAAAGACCGCTACGAAGGCATGCTCAGAAAAAGTGCTTTTAGAAATCATATTCGACTACAATATAATCCAAAAGTTGCACAAGAGTTATACGCAGTCATACAAGGAGATTTGATGAATTTTTATGAGAAAATTGATGCTCTAGTAGAAAAAATAAAAAAAGTTGCTTACTGAAAATAAATACTGCAATTATAGCGGTAAATATAATTCCAGGTGAAACGCAATAAAAAAAGAGACTATTTCTAATCTCTTTTTTTATATATAGAATGATTAATTCAAGAACTATGCTGATATCACTCATTTCCTACTCTCCATAAAATTCTTGAGAACATAATGAAGTTGATTGAGATAATCCCTCTCTATATAGTGTCTATTTCTAACTTTCAACGAGACACCTTCTGGGACAAGACTCTCTGATGTGAGAGGCGCAGAAAGAGTACCATCAGCCTGTGTTATTGATTCAAAGAGATGAGGATTTTTCTTTCTCAATGTCTCTTCTGACATGCTAAATTTATTACAGAGACTTGCAACAGTTTCTCCACTCTCTACGAGATAGGTTGTCCAGAGCCCTTGAAAAAGCATGATATTGAGAGCGATAAAGAGGACAGCGAGGAGAGCGGAAGCGGCAATAAGTGTATATTTTGAGACAACTACTGTTTCCTCTACAGTTTTTGCTATTGTTTTACTGAGTACTTCTGTGTTTTTCTCTCAAAGTGTATTTACAAGGGTTTGGCGCGTATTTTTCTTGACCGATGTTCCCACAGAAGTGAAAAACTTCACTGTCTCTCCTGCAACAGAAAAGGTATTACGATCCACTGAATCTGGAAGCGCCTGAGAATCATTAGAGACAATAGAAGAAACAAGTGAAGAAGCAAGTTCAAAAGAAGATACTCCTTCGGGCATTTCAGTTAAAGGAGACACATCTGGAGCCGTAGATTGAAGTAGTGAGACGAGAGTGTCAGACACATCGGATATGGGCTGGGCAGGATTTTCTACCTGAGCAACAATATTATTCCCACCTCCTCAATTCCCACCTCCTGCAGCCACACCTCCTCAAACAATAACGACATTTTCATTATTGTTATTATTCTCTCCTCCTGCAGCTGGTTTATCTAGATCAGCTACATCAGGATTTATTGGAGGAAGAGCTGGTTTA
>CAYUVP010000103.1:0-2127 GCA_964448195.1 uncultured Candidatus Peribacteria bacterium
GGAATGACGACTCACCCTACAAGAGAAAAGCGATATCCTGTTTTGCTACATCTGATACGAGATTTTTTCGTGTCTGAATCTGGTTTTCACGTGGCTCATTGAGGAGTACGCCTACGGGCATTTTTGCGAGTTTGAGACAATTCAAAAATGATTCACGGTTTGGTATATATCCATTTCACACGTGTACAATATTTTTCTCATACCATTCACGATTTTGAACTCGATTGTAGGTCGGACAGAGTTGAAGTACTTCTATATAAGCAAATCCTGGATGGCGAAGTCATTCCTGAAAAACAGCTGTCATATGATCCATATCATAAGAGAGAGTACGGGCTATAAATGTCGGATCACAACCTGATAGTATACGGAGAGATTCGACAGGTGGAGTATCGACACCTTTTGGCGTAGCATTCATCTTTGTCCCAGGAAGTGTGACAGAACTTGCCTGTCCCGTAGTCAGACCAAATGTCGCATTCACATGATGAATAAAGAGGATATTTCTATCATGACGAACAGTGTGAATGAGATGATTGATACCTTCACTCAATGTCGCACCATCTCCAGCATGAGCCACGACTGTCATTTCTGGGTGAGCAATCTTTATGCCCGTAGCGAGAGGTAGTACTCGACCATGAAGGCCGTGAATCGTCGTAATTCATACTTTATCTGATTCATTACCAGAGCATCCTACATCATAAGCAACAATTGTTTCAGTTGGTTTGCGTCATTCGAGAGTCAGTGCCTGAAAGAGAGCTTTTTGAATTCCGTAGTTCCCACAGTCATCACACCAGGTCATCACCTGATCTGTTTCTTCGAGAGAAACATATAGTGCTGCATTTTTTTTGAGAGAGTCAAACATGTGACAGATAATAGCAAAAATAGAGAATAAATCTAGTCTTTTTCTCTTATTATCAGAAAAAAGTAAAAAAAGACACAAAAATACTTGCATTAATCAACATCTCTATAGAATACTTAAGTTAATTATTTCCATTTCTTATGTTAAAGATTCGTCTCTCTCGTGCAGGTCGTAAGCACGTTCCCCACTACCATATCGTTGTTACTGAGCATACAAAACCTGCTAAATCAGGTGAAATCGAGATACTCGGTTGGTATGATTCTCGTTCAAAAAAATACGATGTAGATATGGATAAGGTTCGTACTCGCGTAAGCCAAGGTGCTCAACTCTCAGAAACTGTTGCTCGTCTTTTCAAACTCAACTCAATCACTGTCTAAATCTCTCTCGTGAGATTTTTTCGTGTGCTCCAGGTACTGTATTTTTTCCTACATTTTATGGCAGAAAAATTCATCAAGTATTGTATTTCACACATTGTATCGCAACCAGAATCCGTATCTCTCGAAATAAAAGAAGATACAGATGCTACTCGCTACCAACTCACTGTACACGCTGACGATATGAAGCGTGTTATTGGTCGTGGCGGTAAGACAATTCGTGCTCTTCAATCACTGGTGAGAATTATCGGTATTAAAAATGAAAAGAAACTTTTCTTAAACCTTGTCGAACCATGTTCACCTCAATAGTTTATGCGCAAACTGCTGGTTTTGCCGACTCAGCCTCCCAGATTTATACCCTGGAAGAACTCATGACTGTCGGAATCGCTATTTTACTCCTCATCGCTATTATCCTCACAATTGTCTTTGTACTTTGGTGAGGATTTTTGTTAGTCATCTCTGGATGAGACGAACATAAAGTTCATCCAGCCATCAACATGATACGATATTCAGTTATTGGTCTCCTCGTGATGATAGTTATAATCCTCATAACTCCAGCAGTGTCAGCAGCTCTCGGCTTTGACTCTATCGGAAAAAAATTCAGTCCATCAAATATTTTTGGGACCATGAAATGTGTCTCAGATAGAGTGTTTGGGAAAACTGATGTTTCATGTTTTGATGTAGCAAGTGGTCGTGATAGTTTTTCTAGCTCTAGTTCGAATAATAGTGGAGTTCCTATTTTTGGATGAACTCGCCGCGATCCTGGTGGAAATAGCCCAAATGGAGTCTGAAGTTGGGCTGGTGATCTCTAATACATTCTCATGAAACTCATAGTCGGTCTTGGAAATCCCTGAAAAGAATACAGAGAAACTCGGCACAATGTCGGGTTTCTTTTTG
>CAYUVP010000104.1:0-2126 GCA_964448195.1 uncultured Candidatus Peribacteria bacterium
GGTATAGAACGATTTGCACATATTTGCCTTTCGAGATAAGTCGGGTACAATTTAGCCATGTCACATCTGTTTGAGCAAAGCGCCTGAGGCATTGTCTATCGCCGTCATGGGGGTATGATTGAAGTTCTACTGCTCAAGTGGAAGAATTCAGGTGGGAAAATTGTCTATACTCTCCCGAAGTGACATACAAAGGATGATGAAGCTCCTGCTGATGCCGCTATTCGTGAAATTGCCGAAGAAACTGGACTCGAGGCATCAATGCTTCGTATCAAAAAATTTATCAAAACCATTTCGTTTTCATTTACTGCACGTCACAAGACAGGGCACCCAACTATTGATAAAGATGTCCATCTCTATCTCGTCGAATACATGGGAACCAAAAAACCACAAGTACAAAAAGAAGAGCGATTTGTGGGTTTTGTCTGGCTCACCCCTGAACAACTCAAGAAAGTGAAAATGAAACCAGCGGTCTATGAGATCGTTGAGGAAAATAGGGGGTTTATGTAAAAATCTCTGGTACTTTTGACAGCAAAAGTACCCAAAACTGCCGAAAGCAAATAAACTCGCTTTCCACCTCAGCATCTCATTTTCTGTTTTCATGGCGCTCAGACAGTATTTGCTCTCGGACTCTCGTTTCTGTATTGGTACAAATGTCTCACTAGATGCATTTATGCCTAGATATTTATGCCTAGATATTGCAACTTGTGACTACTTTCATATACTCCTTCCTGTTTCCTTCTTCGCATAAAGCTACGAAGTACAAGCCTGGTAAACTCAGTAAATATATTTAACTCAGTAAACTTTGTTCCTATGAATCTCAATTTCAAAGACGGCCGTATCGAAATCCACTCTGGAGCGGCTAATATCATCCTCAAAGATGCATCTGTTGTTATTGATGATTATATTATGGATTTCCCAGGAGAATTTGAGCGCCGAGGTGTTTTCGTAGAAATACGGGAGTCAGGATCTCTCCTTTTTGTCCTCACCATCGAAGGTAAAACTCTTATCTATCTCCCAGAGGGGACTTCAGCTGAAAGTCTTGAAGTACTCCGCGATCTCAATAACAAAGATATGGTGATATTTCCAGCAAATGAAACACTTTGGAAAACAGTGGAGACGTGGGAGGCTTCAGTTATTGCTCCATTTGGTACAAAATCAGGAGAATTTCTCACAAAACTTGGCCAGACAGTAGAAGTGAGCGATGCAGCCACTATTAGATCGACTGATTTTGAAAGTGAAGTGACACGATTTGTTGCACTCGGGTAATTTTTATGCTCCTCTTCTTAAAAGCTCTTTCCGAAGAGCTTTTTTTAATGCTTGCAATTCAAAAATTTCATCTATAATCCTCACAAATATGGAAGAACACAATGCGCCACATATTCTGTCAATTCCTCCGCATGCATTTGCGGAAAACGGGTTCTTGTCTGCAGTCACAAATACTGTATTCTCAACATGGATTTTTGTATTTATTGTAGCGGCTTGCGCAGCTATTCTCTTCGCTGCTCGTAAGAGTAAGTGAGGCTTTGTCCACACAACAGGTTTTCTCATTGTGAAACATATGAAGGCTTTTTTTGAGCCCCTTCTCGGACATAATCTGCCACTTAATAAAACTCTCTGGTTTGTTGGGGGTGTTTTTATCTACATTTTTGGAGCCAATCTTTACAGTCTCTTTCTTGATTGGATGCTTGCGTTTCTTCCGGGGCTCCACAATTATCTCCGACCTATCAATGCAGATATCAATACAACTCTTGGTATGGCTGTTGTGATGATTCTTCTTTCTCATCTTATCATGATCCGTTTCAGAGGTTTCTTTGGTTATGTTGGTCATTTTCTTTTTCACTTCCACGGAAAAAATTTCATCGAAAAATGTATTAGTGTGATAGTTGGATGGCTCCATGGTGTCGGAGAGCTCGTTCGTGTCTTGGCACTTTCACTCCGTCTTTTTGGAAATATATTTGCCTGAGTTGTTTTAATTTGAGTTATGATCTGGCTTACCGGTCTTATCAAAATAGGATTTCTCCCAGTAGGTCAGTTTGCTGTTATACCATTCTATTTTCTTGAAATGTTTGTTTGATTTATACAAGCGATGGTCTTCTCCCTCCTTGTATCTATGTACTTTGCAGAAG
>CAYUVP010000105.1:0-2122 GCA_964448195.1 uncultured Candidatus Peribacteria bacterium
TAAGAAATGCTGAACAAGCACACATCAACTATATTCTCGTCGTCGGTGAAAAAGAGGAAGCAGATAACGGCGTCGCTGTACGAAACTACAAGACAAAAGAACAAACAGAAGAATCAGCAGCAGATTTTGTCGCACGAGCAAAGAAAGAGATAGAGGAAAAAAGTCTTTAATTTCGTAACTATAATTTATGAACGAATTTCTCCTTATAGCCTGAGCCCATCTCCTCGCTGTGATGAGTCCAGGGCCTGATTTTATCATGGTCACGACACGTACTCTTCAGTCTGGTAAAAAGGCGGGATACATGATCGCAATCTGACTCGGTATTGGAATACTTTTCCATAGTATTTTTGCGCTTGTCGGGCTCGGGTATATCATAGAGCGTTCAATTATTGCTTTTTCTATTATAAAGATTATTGGAGCTATCTACCTTATTTGGATGTCCTGGCACCTTATTCAATCAAAAAAAAGCTCCGAAACAGAATTAAATATAGAAAAACACACTCAAACACAAAAAAGCATCTGGCAAGATATCAAAACTGGTTGGCTTACAAATATACTCAATCCAAAAGCTTCATTATTTTTCCTTGCCCTCTTTTCACAGATAGTATCACCAGAAACAGGTACAGCGGTAAAATCTCTCTATGCAGGAGAAATGATTATGATGACTACACTCTGGTTTAGCTTAGTAGCATGGATGATCGATAAAAATACTATAAAAAAAATGTATCTTGCTGGTAAACATTGGATAGATAGAACTATGTGAGTGGTCCTCGGATATTTATGATTAAGATTATTATTTGTAACAAAAGAATAGCACTCTTAACATTTATTGACAATAAAATATCTGTTTATAAAATATAAATCATGAACCTCATTTGATGCGCATGATGAACTTCAGCTGGAAAAGATGAATTTATTAATGGGGTCTTGTTACCTCTCGGTTTTACTGCCAGAAAGACATCTGATATGCTCAGATGAGCAATACCTGCTTTTTTTGGCACTGATTTCTCCTGAGATGTTATAAATTTAAGCCCTGTCGAGCTGAATGAATATGGAGGGAAGATTCGAGAAGTTCATGGCCAAGATATATTTACAATGTTGGCAATACATGAAGATACAGGAAATGAAAACAGGGTGATAAATTGAGTGAGAAGAGCTGAAGAATTCTCTGCAATTCATAAATATGGTGGCAGAGTTATACTTATTATGTGTGATGTTGATATAGCTGTGAAACGTGTAATTGAGCGTAAGAGACTCATTGACCAACGAGTTGATGAAGAGGCCATTCGTGCACATATCATCCGTGAACAAGACACTCTTCATTGAGCTAGGAATTGAGCAGACGCAATACTCACAAACAATTTTTGAACTGTTGGCAAATTTTTTGATTATGCTCGTCGAGTGCTAGTGAAAAAAGGTATTATAAAAAGTATATAAAAATCCCCGAAAGGGGATTTTTTATTGAACGTTATTCAAATTCTTCTCTTTCAAAAAAATCCTTCTGATGATCCTGTCCCAGAGGATGATGACTATGCTTGATCGCACAACTATAGAGCTCCATTTGATTCACTACTGCTTTTGCATAAGCGACTACGCCATTAGCATATTCACAATACATACAATTTATCTTTTGAAATATCGTCAGTTTTGCAAGCTGGTATCGATCGATGATGACATATCTTCTACGCTCTATAAGAGGAATTTCTTTGATGCGAAAATACAAGGTCTGAAATTGCCAAATAAATACATCGAGGAGTAGCAACGGCAGAAAACAACTGTATACTGAGAAAGCAGCTATCATATCCATCAGTAGATTTACTTTCGCGATTTGCTTCCCTTTAGCTAGAACGAGATATTTATTCATATGTTACCTATCATATGACTTTTCTCCATGCCACACCCTAAGTCTAGCTGTACAAGAGATTTTTTTGATGCAGTGTTTTTATTATTTGGTGCCCCAAAGAGCGACTCGAACCCGGAGAAATGCCTAGCATGGCATTTCGAGTGGCAATGGGTTCGCTTTATTAGATCCTGTATGGTGCCCAAAGAGGGACTCGAACCCTCACACCTTGCGGCAACGGCTTCTAAGGCCGTCGTGTCTACCAATTCCACCATCTGGGCA
>CAYUVP010000106.1:0-2074 GCA_964448195.1 uncultured Candidatus Peribacteria bacterium
CTCCGCAGAAATTCACAGCATCGAGTCCTTCACTATTGTAATAGACTTCGACTTTATCGAGGTCGAGAATTTTGCCAAAATATGAGAGATATTTCTCAGCATTTTTAAGTGTCTGTTCGCGCATAAGCATCGGACGTTCTGCATCCTTGTCAGATGAATCCCCCACTTGCGCTGTAGCATCTCAGATGAGGATAATAATTTTATGACCAAGCTTCTGAAATTCTCGGAGCTTAAGAATAGGTACTGCATGTCCGATATGCACAATAGGCGCGGTAGGGTCAATACCAAACTTGATACATAATGTTTTACCACTTTCGAGTCGTTTGAGAATATTTTTTTCTTCGATAATTCGAGAAACTCACTTTGTCAGCAAGTTATGAAATTGAGACATAGATGATCAGATAACAAGATAATGAGATAACCAGATAATACCATGATACGTTAAAAAATCAAAATTACCTTGGAATAGTTCTGATCCATTTAAGAATAAGGCTTACAGCAATTTGTAACTCACCACAATAGCTCACATGGAAAGTTTCCAGAGCGGTTGAATGGGGAAAGCTTCAATAACTGTTGTGCGGGTAACTGTACCGAGATTTGACTCTTTTCCCACCTGCTCAAAACAGACAGATTCAAGGAAAACCCCCCTCTCACTCTCTAAAATAAAAAATAGACAAAATATATATTAAGTATATTATACAGACATAATCAAAAACGTATGAAGTTATCAAAACACCTTACTATGGCAGCATCTATGTTTTCGCTAGCTCTAGCTCCTCTCACACAAGCGCAAGAAAATGTGAAAGACGAGGTAAAAAACATTACCTCAAGTGAAACCACTGGGAAAAATAGTATTCTAGAATTTCAAAGTTTACAGAAAGAATATGATAGCGTCCGAGATGAAGAAAATAAAGAATTAGCTTCAAAGATAGCTCCTTCAAGAACTGTATTACTGAATCGGTTGAGGAAGTATAGTGACGTGAAAATCAAACTAGATAGGATTATTCCTCTATTCCAGGAAGAACTTCTACTAAAAAATGCAGCTCAGGAACTGAGATCTCTAATCCAAATGAAAATAAATTATATTATTCGTAGTATAGGTTGATCAGGTTTATCTGAAGGCTCCGAAAATGATATAATACAAAGAAATGATCACAAACTAACGAAGTGAAAGTGAGAAAATAATGAAGAATGGAATGTACAAGAATTTATCAAAAAACAAAGAGAAGAATTTGAAAGACTACAAAAATTAGCAGAAGAAGAAAAAAGAAAACTAAAAATTAGCGATTCAGAATGGACTGAAACAAAAAAAATATTTGATATAACAAAAAATAAACTTAAACAATTGGAATCTCGTGAGTTAGAGAGTTGATCGAGAGAAACATTAGAAAAATACTTTAACTCTGCAGAAGCAATTGAAGAAAAAAAGAAAAAAATTGATGCTGAAATATCTGCTCTCAGAGAAGAAGAAAAACGATTAAAAGCTAAGGCAATAAGGTAATCAAGAAGCTCGAGAATTATTTTTGCAGATTTTGTAATTTCAGTGCAATTTTTTGAGCTTCGGCACTCAATTGTAGCGCATTTTTAAGACGGTGAATCTTGGCGAGATCCGTCGGAATCACTTTTTTCTCAAATGAAAAAGAAGTCCCGCAGCCACAACGAGATTGGATCTGTTTTGATACAAGGTAATACTTCCCTTTTGCCTGTGCAATCTGTCCTCAGTTGAGTTTTTCCTCAAACTCTCAGAAAACCCAACACCGGATACCTCCATATTCTTCAGAACAGATTCTCTCATCATCTATCAACCGAGGAGTAACAGAGATTTTCGCTCCAGCACAACCAGCTTGAATTATATCAATATTCACATTTGCAATTCATCGGGAAAGAAAATCTGCACAAGTATACTTATCGAGCTTTATCAACATATTCTATAATTCGTTACTCTGTAATTAAAAATTGATTTATAAGACCATTTTAGACATATTTGAAAAGAGTAAAGTATACTTTTTGACCTTGCATATAAGCTTTTAACTATAGCATATATCAATATTATCTCCTAATTTTTCAGTGATGA
>CAYUVP010000107.1:0-1918 GCA_964448195.1 uncultured Candidatus Peribacteria bacterium
TTGAGAATAAAATCCTGTGAATTCCTTGAGGTTTTTTCCTGATTTCTGACTATCACGGATCGTCTTGTCATCAATATCTGTGATATTCATGACGGTTTTGGTCTTGTAACCGAGAAATCTGAGTGTACGAATGACAAAATCCTCAAACAGTTAGGCACGTATATTGCCTATATGGGCATAGTTATACGGTGTTGGTCCGCAGTAGTATACCTTTACTTCATCTTGTTTGAGTGGCTTGAATCTCTCGAGTTCTCGACTGAGGGTATTATAGATATGGAGAGACATGGATCATTGGTTATGAGTATAGTGTGAGTATAGCCAAAAACTTATAAAAATCGAACTGAAAAAATAAGTGTATTTGACATTATTAAGTTTTATTTAAAAATAATTGACATTGTATATTTTATATGTTATAATTGTTTTGTTCTTTTTGTAAAGGTATGAAACATTCAGCTTCTCGGGTACCTCGCCAAAATGGAGTCGAGCTCATGCAAGCCGTATTCACTCTCTTGGCACTCTCAGGAATCTATGTATTCTCCACTACCTATAGTGGAAATTCAGCCTCCCTCCGTGATCCACCAACGAAACCAGCTATACTATCATCCCAATATTGGAATGATAAGATCGGCTACGGATTCACCGGTGTGCCATGAGATACCTACGTAGCCGTATGAAGTGGGAATATTGATCAGGTAGATATCCGTCCTTGAGATGGTCTCGTCTACAATGATCAGTCAGTTCGGGTGTCTTTTTACTCTACACTCTCAATCGAGGATATAGAGAAAAAAAATACACGAGACACACCACGGACATACTCTCGCTTGCCTGGCGGAATAGCCATGATCGAATGAGACCTCTCATCAAATCGTGCCAAGACCGTTCTTGCAACACTCCATAGTCGCTAGAGTCTCACCCTTCATCCGTGTACCTCCCATGGCGTTTGGATTCGCCACATATGGGGGGTTTTTGTTTTTGGTCATTCTGAATTTATTTGCCCCTTGCGAAGCAGCGCCCCTTGCGAAGCATGGAAGTCCTCCTGGGGGAGAAATACCCCTGGGGTACAGGATCTTCAATTATATTTCTGATATATCCCCTTTACTTTTTGTAGAAAAAGTTCCTGTCATCCTGTAAGGATCTACTACTTCTTTTGATATAATTCCTTACTTTTATGACTAAAAGTAACAAAAGTCTTATTTTTTTCTTAGACACAGATTTCTATACTTTTGTTGCCAAAAGTATCAAAAGCATTGGGGAGAGAAAAACTCGTTCGCTTCGCTAATCTGATTTCTTTTTATTATCTAACTCAAACAGTTCCTCTCCCCAAGCCCCCTTGAGTTCACTAAAATCATCACTTTGAAACACCATTAATATGGAAATGCTAGAATATGAGAGTTTTTTCTGTAAAGAAATAGTGAAGCAAATTGCTTTTTTCCAGTTTTTCCCTATATTGATTCTGTTCATTAACATCTTGGGGATGATATAGGATTCGAGGAAAAGACTCGTACGTCGTATATGCTCTGTTGGGGCGGCTCGCCTCGTTATCAAAGGGCAACAAATAGATGCTAATACATCACCTCTCGCTCGTCTTGCTGCTTCTTTCAAGAAGTCTGAAACTCCTGCGTTCACTCCTACTTTCGCCTAGCGTAAGTTTGAGGTAGCCTTCCGCCTAGGCGGAATGAGTGCCGGATGGCCTGCTACAATTTTCATTTTCCGACATTGATAGGGAAGTGTCATATTTATCAATTTTACCTTTGCCTCGTTGACACAGTTCTCGCAAAGTGTTCATATATGAGTTCGTGTTTTTCTGAGAGCTTTTTGCTCATTCGTTATTCTCAGAAATATTAGAATTGAGCTATGCAGAGTAGAGTTATACGATATACCTTTTTCGACGCGGGGGCGGTGCCCGCCATCTCCACCA
>CAYUVP010000108.1:0-1271 GCA_964448195.1 uncultured Candidatus Peribacteria bacterium
GTTAAAGGACTAGGCATTATATTACACATTTCGTCAAGAAATACAAGTTTTTTTGTGATGCATATCAAGTGGAAAAAGTGCCACGCCTCAGATCATTTTTTCATTTTCCCATATCACCCAATCGATTCATTCTTGATTTTCATACCTCTCGAGACTTCCACGGATATACCGTTCCACATCCTCTACATTTTTATCATCGTCGAGCCAAGGGAGCCACTGGCGTAAATGGGCATTATTTTCTCTTGTTACATGAAAAAGTATCTCAGCATCTCCCATTACGAGATTTCTGAGTTCTCTATTTCCTCCCAATGGTATCGTATTTTTCATATTATTATGATTCTAAGAGTTTTTGAAAATCTGCATGAATTAATCCGTTGGAAAATATGACTTTTGGGTCAAAGATGTCCCACGAATCGCTTCAGAAGTTTGTGACTTTCCCTCCAGCTTGTTGGATAAGAAATCCAGTAGGAACAGTATCCCAGCTTCCTCCATCAAAACTTACGCCTCATTCTATGATGCCCTCCATACACATTTGAAACTTATGACCTGATAGGCTGGCGTCAATGATTTTCCCAGTTTTAAAAACTATATCATTGAGTTTTTCGGGCCCTATGTTTTTTAAAAGTTGTTTAAATGATATATTTAATGTAGATTGTTGAAGGCTATTTTTTTCCGAAACATGTATTGGTAGATTGTTTTTATATGCTCCATTTTCATCTGCGAAATAAATTATATTTAGTTCAGGGAAAAATATAGCTGATAACTTTATATCTCCATTTTCTACATAAGCAATCATCGGTGCGTAAAATGGTATTCATTTTTTAAACAGGAGTGTTCCATCGAGTGGGTCGACGATCCAGAGTTTATTATAGTTTTGGTAGTTTGTCTCGGGATTGTAGCTCTCTTCACCCATTATGGTATCTTCTGGAAATGACCCCAGAAGTTCTTGTCTAAACATCTCTTCACATTCTCGATCGACAAATGATACGACATCCATTGCGGATTTTTTTGTCTCAAAATCTATCTTAGTATGAAAATGTTTTCTTTGAAAATCACCCATTTTCTGGATGATGTCGAGCATAAAGATGAGTCGCGGATTCATAAAATTTATTAATTGTTAAATATCTGTACTACTTCGTGGTGGAGTTTTCCGTTTGTCGCTATTATTCCAATACTTTTCTGTGTTATTGGTGCTCAGAAAATATCTGTACATTTTCCACCTGCTTCTTCTACGATGACTTTTACTGCAGCAATATCCCAGAACTTCACCC
>CAYUVP010000108.1:1281-1914 GCA_964448195.1 uncultured Candidatus Peribacteria bacterium
TCATGATATCGATTTTTCCTTGAGCAAGAAGATTATAACACCAGAAATCACCAATACCGCGTTGTCCCAAAGTGAGATTATTGAGTTTGAGAAGTGCATCTATTTTTCCATCTTTTGCAAAATATTTGATACCACCGAAACAGCAGTATGTCTCCTCGATTTTCTCAAGAGACGAAACGGTAATTTTCTTACCATTGCAAAATGCACCTTGTCACTTTTCTGCCCATAGGCATTCTCACATTGCAGGAGCATTGGATACTCAGAGAATAATCTCATCTTTGTACATAAGTCCTATAAGTGTAGCAAAGAGTGGTATCTTTCTTGTATAGTTTTTTGTGCCGTCAATTGGATCGATGATCCATTTATAATTGGAAGTTTCATTTTCTTCTCATCCTTCTTCACCAATAAAACCATGATCAGGGAAATGGCTTCTGATAATCTTTTTTATCATTTTTTCTGACTCTATATCTGCAATGGTTACTGGAGATAGGTCCATTTTTCTAGTCCATTCTTTCCCATTTATAAAATAATCCATGATTATTTTTTCTGCTGCTTGTGCAGCTTCGAGTGCAACAGTGAGAAATGTTTTTTGTTCCATGATTGAGGGATTATGTCAGCATGATCATGACTTCG
>CAYUVP010000109.1:0-1847 GCA_964448195.1 uncultured Candidatus Peribacteria bacterium
AGACACTGATTTCGTCTTCGACTTGCTCGACGTGCATACCTGTTTTATCTGCCCAATTCGCGAGGTGACTGAGAACCGTACTACTTGGGCTCATCGGATAGGCGAAGTAGGCTCGGACGCCGTGATGAACGGCAGAGAGAGCGAGGATTTCATTTCCATCGAGGAGCTTGTGTTCAGTGAGATTATTGGTTGTTTCGGGGAGGGTAAATGGTTCGAGAGAATTGCTGACTGTCGCATCCTGGAGGTTGTATCAATGATTGATGAGTGCTACATCGAGCGCGAGAAGCGCAGGCTTACTAGCAAATCGTTTTTCAACCGCTTTGATAAGTCCGTCTACAGGAAGAGCGAGAGCACGCCAGAGCGCTCCGATCATGAGCATATTGGAGAGGAGTTCGTTTGCACCAAACTTCTTTGGAGTTGCGTATTCGGGGATAAAAAATGTCGTGAGTTTTTTCTCTTGGATAGTCGAAGTGTAGCTTGGGATCTTATCATGCATCTCGTCACCGTAGATCATGAGTCCACCGTTTCTCACATGCGGAAGTGCGTTTTTTGACCCGACACGATCAAATGCGACGATGATATCCGCAAATTCTGAGATGCTATGAATCGGATTGATACCAACTTCAATCCTGAAATATGAACAACCGCCCTTGATCAGGCTCGGATATTCGCGGTCTGCGACGACGAAATATCCCGCATGCTGGAGTGATTCCATCACGATATCTCCTGCTGAGAGGAGACCAGAACCAGAGGATCAGGTGAGAATGATGTTCATTATTTTCGGAGAGTAGTGATAAAATTCTTTGCCCAGTTTTCGATGATTTTCTGATTGTTTGGTTTGACGGGGCTACGATTGATTTTGAGAGCAGGAGAGATGAGATTTCCACCATGTTCTTGAATCCAGCCTTCAAACATGTCTGCAGCGTACATGTTGTATTCTCGATCATAGCGGTGATCACCGAGACCGATAGCGGCACCAGAGAGGTGATTGAGTTTTTTATCCTTCCATTCTTTTTCGACACACTGGCGCATCAGATTTTGGAGTTGTCCGTGTCCGTAAGTACCACATCCGAGAAGAAAAAAATCTACTTCATCTTGCCATGTTGTATCTTCTGCAACATTTTGAAGTAAAAGAGTGACACCTGCTATCCTGAAGGATTCCTGAAGTGCCTCGCCAACGAGACGAGTATTTCCTGAGATGGATGAGTAGTAGAGGATGCCATTCATGCCCAGAATATATAGGATACTATAAAAAAAGCAAAATATTGACAAAATAATAAATGTTTTATAATAAAAATATGAAAGTATGATTTTGTATATCACTCGATCAGAGCACAAAAGGAGCTCTTATTTCTCTTAATGCTATTTGATGAAGTGAAAAACATAAAATAAAGATACTTGCATCTGAAAAATTCGACACTTCTCTTGATTCAGTAAGTCTACGATCATTAGCTCAACATATAAATGGACGAATTCTACAGCTTGCACTCCCAAATTCGAGATGACAAGATATAGTTCCCCTGATGCTCACTGCTCATCCCAATCTTGTCAGTGCTCTAGGTGGTAACGGTATGCAATGACATAATCAACTCTGTGATGGGTTAGGTCTTGCTTGGTCTCAATTTTTACTGCGAACAGGAAAAAAAGTTAGTGTTCAGGCAGGTACTTTTGATCCAGAAGATGTAGGGAGAGATTTTAACGCCAATAAACATATTCCACAAGAGGCAGAAATACAGAGACTAATTGATGGTGGAGTATCAAAAAATTTAGAAGAACTGAAAAAAGAGGCTTTTCGAGATGGAGTTGCTTCTATGCAACATATAGGCGGAAGATTGGATGCTGCAAGT
>CAYUVP010000110.1:0-1836 GCA_964448195.1 uncultured Candidatus Peribacteria bacterium
AAGCGTCATTCAATTTTCGAGAATAATCATTCTTCAGGTTTTGAGTCGCTCTCCAGGAAAGCACATGATCTCCCACACATCAGGAGAGGTATTTCTGAGAAAGAGACATTCGACATCCTTTTTTGTACCATTTTGAAGTATGGTGTGCCCTTTTATACGAGCAGGCATCACACGTGTATCATTTATGACGAGGATATCTTCAGGGCGCAGAAGTGATGTGATATCTCAAAAGACTTTCTCTCGTAGTGCTGATTCACAGACAAGGAGTCGTGAACTATCCCGCGGTTCGAGCGGGTATTGAGCGATTTTTTCAGGAGGAAGTGGATAGTCAAAGAGTTCTGTTTTCATAGGAAAGTTAATGGATATTCATAATTTTCTGGACAAAATCAAGGAAATATGGTTAAGGGTAAATATATCTAGAGTCAAAGAAATCTGTTTGCATTGCTATGAAAATGCCAATAATTTGCAAAACAATTCTATGAATACTTTCCAAGCTGGTCCACTTCTCTCCCAGATTCAATATCCCGCCGACATGCGTGAGAAATTTAAGATTGAAGACCTCCCACAAATTTCAGCAGAACTCCGTCAGTATCTCATCGATGTTATTTCAGAGATTGGGAATAGTCACTTTGGTGCGAGCCTCGGTGTCGTCGAATTAACGGTCGCCCTTCACTATATATTTAATACTCCCGACGATCAGCTCGTGTGGGATGTCGGACATCAGGCATATGGACACAAGATTCTCACTGGACGACGAGAAGTATTTCACACAAACAGAACCAAATGAGGTATTTCAGGTTTTCCTAAGAGAAATGAGAGCGAGTATGATACTTTTGGTGTTGGACATTCATCTACCTCGATTTCAGCAGCACTTGGCATGGCTATAGCGAGCCAACAAAAGGGTGAAATAGAGAGGCAACATATAGCCGTCATCGGTGATGGCTCTATGACAGCTGGTCTCGCCTTTGAGGGGCTTCATAATGCCGGTTCTCAAAATGCAAATATCCTCGTGATACTCAATGATAACAACATGAGCATCGACCCAAATGTCGGTGCCTTGCGTGATTATTTTACAAAAATCACTACTTCTCATACATTCAATTTCGTACGTGGAGAAATACGTGATCTCTTTGATCATGCCGGAAAACTCGGTACGTATACAAAAGAATTTCTCGAACATACTGAGCAGTGACTCAAGGGAATACTTATGAAAAATAGTAACCTCTTTGAATCTCTTCATTTTCGCTACTTCTGACCTGTTGATGGCCATGATGTCGTCGGACTCGCGAAGACTCTCAGAGATCTCAGAGACATCCCAGGACCAAAAATCCTCCACGTTCTCACCAAAAAAGGAAAAGGCTATAAATACTCAGAAGAAGGAAATGAGACAACTTGGCATGCTCCTGTAGTTTTCAACAAGGAAACTGGGGAAATCCTCAAGTCCACATCCACAAGCCCTCAACCACCAAAATATCAAGATGTTTTTGGACATACTCTCGTCGAGCTCGCAGAAAAAAATCCAAAAATCATGGGTATCACTCCTGCTATGCCATCAGGGTGTTCTCTCAATATCATGATGAAATCAATGCCAGAAAGAGCATTTGATGTCGGTATTGCTGAACAGCATGCAGTGACTTTTTCAGCAGGACTCGCAACACAAGGAATGGTACCATTTTGCAATATATATTCGTCATTTATGCAGAGAGCGTACGACCAAGTCATCCACGATGTAGCTCTACAAAATCTCAATGTCGTTTTTTGTCTGGATCGATGAGGTCTCGTGGGAGCTGACTGAGCGACCCATCATGGTGCTTATGATATCGCCTATATGCGCTG
>CAYUVP010000111.1:0-1826 GCA_964448195.1 uncultured Candidatus Peribacteria bacterium
ACCCTCTGAGCAGATCAAAATAATATAATAGTTACATGAGTAGAAGCTCATCAACTTGGACCACAAAACGTAGGGGATGTTGTTGTTTCTCCAGGGAGCTTATTAGGAGGGAAAACAGTTGGTTTGGAACAAATAACTGCACATGTTCGTACTGTAGTAGGATCTCAAATTCCAATGGTTGTTTTAGCTCCTGTTAGTGCATCACATGAATCTAGTTCTGGCCATGTAGAGTGAGCTCTTCAGATAAAATTAATGAAAGAATTACCTGGAGCAATTCGTAGAGTCTTAAATTTACCAGAATAGATTGGCGCTTCTGAGAAACTTGGTATAATCTATCTCAATGATTGTTTCTGACCCAAAAATTCTCCAAATACTTCGTGATGCAGGTAAAATTCATCAGGAAATTATTCGTGAGCTTTTTGCGACGGGTTTACTTACCGAGTGACACACAGGTCTCGAGATCGAAGAGTGGATTAAAGAAACACAAAAAAAGAAGGAAGTAGAGTCAGCATTTCTTGGGCAATATGATTATCCAGCAAATATTATCCTTTCTGTGAATGATGTTGTCGTTCATGGTGTACCTATGGATATAGCATTTGAATCAGGAGATGTAGTGAAAGTCGATTACGGTATTCGCTATAAAGGCTACCTCACCGATGCTGCGACGACTATTATCATCTGAGAACCTTCTAACCCTCGACACGTGCGATGTATAGAGGTGGCTCGTGAGGCTCTCGCAGCTGGACTGCTTCAAGCAAAATCTGGTAACACGGTAGGGGATATCAGTTCCGCTATCGAAACAACCGTCACGCAAGGAGGATTTCATATTATTCGTGAGCTCACTGGTCATGGACTCGGCACGCAAATCCATGAAAAACCTGATATCTATAATTTTTGAAAACCAGGGAAAGGAGAAAAATTAAAAGCGGGTATGTATATCGCTATCGAGCCTATTGTCGGATTTTCTACTAGACATATTTTTGATACCGGTAAACATGCTATCTGTATGGAAGATGGCAATATCGGCGTCCAAGAAGAACACTGTGGTATTGTGACGGAAGAGGGGTTTGAGATTATTGTGTAAAAAACTTTATCTCCTTTTTAATACAGTCGTCGTAATAGCTCCAGTAATAAAAGCCATACAAATTTGTGTGGTTGTTATGATGCTGCCAAAAACAATGGGGTCGATACTCATCCTCTTGTACATGATACCATAGAGAGCCCAGATGATGACGAGATTGAAAAAAACGTCACGGTACTTGAGAAGGAGTGTCGTACCGAGAAGTGTAGCAACGACAACCATGATATTAGTCCATTGGATCATAGAAATACCCCAACCACTCCAACCAATACTCACCGTCCAAGCAGTGATATTCGCTATAGTTGCAACAGAGATCCAACCGAGGTAGATAGAGAAAGCAGGAAAGGTAATGTATTTATCGTTCGAGGTCAGTCCAGTAGTATTTTTCCGTATACTCATATGTATCTTTATGAGTGTAATGAGGAGTCCGAGCATCACAAAAACTGAAAGTCCAACATATTGGTATTGCCAAGCGAGAATCCAGAGACCATTGAGGAGACAGGAAATCACGTAGAGAAAGCCGATATTTTTATCGACCAGTTTATTTTTTTGTTCTTTATTTCGGAAATAATTAATAAGAGGAATTATCGAGAAAATCAGGAGAAGCGTATAAATGACACTCCATATCGAGAAGGTAAAACCGATAGGCGTAAAAGGGTTGTTGTATTTGTCTGCGAGCTGCTCGGTAGTCATTCCGCCGAGAGGTATGGTAATTGAGAGTGCGTTGAGTGTCACCATAAAAATA
>CAYUVP010000112.1:0-1826 GCA_964448195.1 uncultured Candidatus Peribacteria bacterium
TTCTGGAATTTTCCAATATTCGCATAAAAACCGATGACGGTTTCTCACTTTACTTCGAGATCTTCGATCATCTCGAATTTGTAAATCTCACCAAGTGCCTTGGTGAAATTTTTAGCATCAGCGACAGAGAGAGAAAATTGCTTGAATTCTTGTCCTTCACGGACAATTGATTTCATCTTTTTCTCGATATCTTTGAGCTTGGATTCTTCGAGAGTTTTATCCATGAAGTCGATATCATAGTACCAACCCGTATCGATATCTGGTCAGATGGCGAGCTTGGCATCAGCGCCCATGACCATGCGAGTAGCTTGGGCCATGATGTGTGAGAGGGAGTGGCGGCGAGTGGAGAGTGGAGAGGACATATAATAGGTTATTAGGGGTTAATTATTTTTTTTATTAGAACTAAGAAGGATGATTTTGGTAAAATTTTATACCTCGTATAATACTTTCAATATCGGATTCTGGTCAGATTCAGATACGCATATCTGAATATTGTGTAAATGCATTTTTGAAATTTTCTTGTTCCTCTGGTGTGAGTATTTCATGTATCTTTATAAAGAGGAGTGGGATATGATACTTATCCTGAATGAATCAGTGTTGTCTCCATTCTCTTGCTCTGATTTTTTGTTCATGTACCTTGAATACAAGCAAATGGAGAGATCGGTTTTTATATTCCTTTTGAATGAGCGTGATTATGTCTTTTGTTTCCTCGAGACATCATTCTGGACTTCTGAGCTTCTCATCTTCCAATGTAATAATAGATATTTTTTCTTCCTCGATTCATGAAGGGTTATTGAGTCACATAGTATGAATTTAGTTAAATTTTATTTCTTGAGATAGATATTTTCCATTATTCTAATTAATCGTATAATACGAAAGGAAGAGAAGGGGGATGAGGAGGAGGGTGAGGGATTTCATGATTTATGAGATATATGAAGTGATTTTTTTGACTTCATGAAGTAAAGTGATATACTGGATTTACTTTTCGCCATTTGGCGTCCGAGATTGCTCCGACTTGTTCGGGGCTTTCGCTTTTTCTGGAGTGAAGATACTCTGGAAGAGAAGAGAGATTTCTTTAAAATGTTGCTCCGACATTTTTCCCATACGACGATGGAGTCGCTTTACGCTCATGGTTCGTACTTGTGTAAGATTAATACATCCATCTTTTTCATTGATTTGATAGGGGAATTTGAGTGGATGAGTTTTTTCATTGGAAGTGAGTGGAACTCAGAGAAACATATATTGGCTGAATTTCTTGAGGATGAGAATAGGACGTTCATAGTTTTCATGTTTTCCATCTTGTTCATATCAGAGATTCTCACCAATAGAGCACCACCAGATATCTCGTTCTCGAAACATTGGTTTCGAATTTATTATTTTTCCATTTTTATCCATTATATTGAAATCTATGGATTCAAGATTATTTTTTAGTAGATGCCAGTTTTCGTAATTTTTCATAACTATGAGTGGGAGAAGTGATTTTTTTGACTTCATGAAGTAAAGTTTTATGATAGATTCATAAAAGTCTTTCGGACCCTGAGATTACCCCGCGAAAGTGGAGTTTTCGCTTTTTATGATAATACTATCTTCTATTTCTTACAGAATGTTTTATTTACATATTTTTTGATCATTTTTCCAGTTTTTTTATTTTTTGTGAGCGTATAGCAACCTCACTTGATTCATTTATAGTATTTTATAGTGGGAGCTTTTGCTGTAATTGCAGGATTTTTCTGAGTTTTTGCTATTTTGCTACTGTTGATTTCTCCAGAGACAGTGGCTGCTAAGAGAGTGGCTGAGAAAGAGAGGGTTCCAATAAGGAGTACGAT
>CAYUVP010000113.1:0-1808 GCA_964448195.1 uncultured Candidatus Peribacteria bacterium
TAACAGACTAGGATAACTCATTCTTTAGTTTCTTTGGGAGGATTTATGGTGACTCATGGTTCTCGTTCAGCTAGTCTTTCTGGTGCTATTGGCATATTATAAGTTATGATACATAATAAAATCAAGTGAAGTATACATAGTCAAATATATAATCAAGTAATTATATTTTCCTGCCCAATTCAACCTCTACAGCCCTCTGAGTATCGCGTTTTTTGAGGAGCTCTCTTTTATCATACTCTTTACGTCATTTCCCGAGAGCCACCGATACTTTGATGAGATTTCATTTAAAGTAGATACGTGTCGGGATGAGGGTCATACCTTTTTCTCCTATTTTTTGCTCGAGTCTGAGCATAGTATTCTTTCTGAGAAAGAGCTTTCTGTCTCGCTTCACGCCGACATCTGCATCTTCTGCAAATTTATAGGGACTGATATGGACTCCAACGAGTTTTGCGGTTCAACCATGTACGATAACATGACTCCCCTTGAGTTGGCATCATTTTTCTCGCATACTCTTCACTTCCCAACCAAAGAGCTCAATGCCTGCCTCATGCTCCTCGATGACATCGTAGTCAAAGAGAGCTTTTTTATTATTCGCAATTTCTGTAGAGTGGGTTTTTTTCATTATTGTTTATCTATAAACCGCTGAAGTATAATACTCGCAGCTATATCATCAAGGTGTTCGTCTGAATTGAGTTTTCCGAGAGATTCTTGTGCTTCAAATGTTGTGAGGTCTTCATCCTGGACTTCTATGGTAATTCCAGGTACTGTTTTTTGAATTCTCTCAATAGCATTTTGGAACATTTTTTTTTGTTTACCATACGCATCATAACCTATAGCTTCTCCCACAACAATTGTTTTGATTTTTCGTCTCTCTACGAGATCTGGGAGCTCTAGAAAAAATTCCTCATGATCAAATATACCGTATGGAATAGCGATACCTATTTCTGAGATAGCAACTCCAATATTGCGAGTTCAATAATCGATTCAGAGGTACATATTATCGAATATCAAGAATTATCTGAGCATACGCATCAGCAGAAATATCAATATGAATCGTGTGTTTCCCTATTTTTTTGATATGTTTTTCATCGAGTCGAATCATCTCAGGGAGAAGTGTCATATGAAATTTACTACGAATCTTCATAACTATCCACTCATCATCAATTTTCTCAGAGAGATGTCATGCTGTATGAGGAATTTGTACTTCGAGAACTTTTTCATGAAGACGTTTGATTATATCAAAACGGTTCGTGTAAATTTTTGCTTTTCTCTCTTCTTTTGAAGGCTGAGATTTGTATTCACGAGCAATACCTTCTGGAAAAAGTTTATTTTGAGCAAATGCCAGAGCAAATTCCTTTACTTCTCACTGCTTACCGATATTAGCCGTAGTGCGAAGAATTTCGACCATGATTTTTCCATTTCCGACCATAAAAGATTAATTAAGAACCGCTTTGATACGACGCACGCCTGCTGATGACGCTTCTTCCTTCTGAATCTTAAATGTCCCCATTTTCGAAGATTCCTCGACATGAGGACCTCCACAGAGTTCTTCAGAATAGGTCACTCCATCATCCCCTACCATTTTGTACACTTTGACTGTTTCAGGATATTTTTCCCAGAAAGCACCGAGGACTCCACGAGCTTTTGCATTGTCTTTTGGTTCCTCAGTCATGGTAACAGTGAGGTGAGCAGTGAGTGCTCCATTTACGTAGTTTTCGACTGCTGTGATTTGCTCTGGTGTCATTTTTTCTGGATGAGTGAAGTCAAAACGAAGTCGCTCAGGTGTAATATTTGAACCAGCTTGCATC
>CAYUVP010000114.1:0-1749 GCA_964448195.1 uncultured Candidatus Peribacteria bacterium
CTGGACACCCGAGAACATACGATGAACAATCGGAATCAAAAATGCTGCTGTTTTTCCAGAACCAGTATTTGCGAGTCAGAGCATGTCTTTCCCATCCATGATAGATTGAAGTGTTTTTTCTTGAATCTCAGTTGGCTTTTCATAGCCTTTTTTATCAATATTTTTGATAACATGCTCATCAAGAGCAAAATCATGAAATTTCTTTGTTACTTCGTAGGGAGTGAATTTGAGTTCACCTGAATCATCTGTCGGAGTAAACATATATTGTTTGTAACTCGGTTGAGGAGGGAGTCGACGACCACCACCTGAGCGACCTCGTGAACCACCACCAAACGATGAACCACGACCTCCAAAACTCGGACGACCACCACGACCACTACCGCCACTAAAGCTCGTACGGCCTGACGCACCCGCTCCAAAAGAAGTACGTTCACCACCGAATCCACCGCGTGCTGGCGCACCGTATGGCTTTCGTTCACCACCAAAGGCAGGGCGATCAGATGAAGCTCCACCATCACGACTTGATGTGTGACCAGGACCAAAGCCTCTTCGTTCACCACCAGAAGAACCTCCGGATCTCGGAGCTCGTTCATCACGATTGTATTTCCCACGCGCTCCGCGTCCACCAGTAGGTTTACCAGTTTCAAAATCCTCTAACCGTTTCGAAAAATCGAACATACTAAAAAAAGAAAAAAATAGAACCGCGTGAGGCTGGTCCTATTTAATTTTTCAATTTTTTTGAAGGAAAGACTCTGCTCAGGCGAAGGACACTGTTGTGTATTGATAGACTCTCTTAATTAAAACCAATGCTGGGATCTCACTCTAAAAGAATATATCTGTTTTTGTAACGTGTACTGTGGTCATTATATCTAAAATATTATTTTGACAAGTTTATTTTTTTATTTCATATGAAATTGAAGTATAAATATAAATTTCACATAAAAAATAAAATACGTATTTGTGCACGCCGGGCAATAAACACACTCACTTTATTTGACTTTATAATAAATAGACCATAATACACAAAAATATGCCTCCTCTTGTTTCAGCATTACCTGTTGCCTCTGGATCAGAAAGTACTGCAGTTCTTAGACCGATAGAAAATATAACTGACCACGCTTCTCTTGAAATTGAAAAACTAATAGGGAGATACCCCACACTTCCTATACCTCACAGGGGTGATCCGAAATTTGGAAGACTCTCAGATCGTTATGATGACCCCATTCCTAAGAATTGGAGAGAGATATCAAATAGTCTCTCCCATCAGAAATTACCAGCAAATCTCACACGTGTCAGTGATACTATATTCCGATCAAATCTCCCCCTCCCTCATCAAATCACAGCACTTCGTGAGCAAGGAATAACAGATATCATATGTCTGATACAAAATCCACGAGAACAAATGGATGATGTAGCTCCAGTAACTTATGCTGCAGCACTGAAGGAGTTATCCCAATCTGGGATTCGTGTTCATTGGTTCCCGATATTTTCACGATGACTGCTCGAGGATCCTCAAGTAATCGATGATATAGTCTATGTATATCAAAAAATAAAAGAACAAAATTGAAAAGTTCTCATTCACTGCCTGAAAGGCGCTACACGTACTGGTATGGTATCAGAATTTTTACTCGCCCATGATTATTTAACTCAGCATGATTCTCTCGATTGGGCTTATAGGCTCAAAGCAATGCAGAGATACGTATGCCTCGGACGAAGCCCTCTTGAGATGCTGAAAATATGGTTAAAAAA
>CAYUVP010000115.1:0-1693 GCA_964448195.1 uncultured Candidatus Peribacteria bacterium
CCTTACTGACCTCATCTTTTTCACTATTGATGTAGCCGATAGGGTCGACAGAGAGGATTTGTCCGTGTAGTGTAATCTCTTCTTCGAGTTCACGAATGAGAGAATCAGCGAGGATGTCGCCTGTTTCATCTTCTTTCTCGATATGTCCTCCGATACCACATGCCCATTTCCCAGCAAGACGAGTCTCGTGAGCTTCTGTGCGCTTATCTCCACGTTGATAGGCAAATATTTTTCCATCCGTATTTTTGATTATTGCATACGAAATAGGCTGTTTCATGGTGAAATCCATCTCAGCATCACCTCGGCGAGTGTAGGTGTAATTTTCGAGGATTACTGTTCGCAGGTCATTCTCTGCATGCGGAATAAAGCCCTCCGGGTGGACTCCAGTAGGGAAGAGTACTGCGTTTGGTACAGTTACGATCATGATGTCGAATTTGTTCATAGATTTTTTGAATTAATATTATATTTTCTTTCACTAAAAACAAATTAAAACTCCATATCCTGATCAATTGGAAACCCCTGTTTTTGTAGCATTTTTCTGAGGTATTTCCCCTCGAGTTCGGCGCCGATAAATTGCATATGATAGTGTTTGATGCTTTTTGTGATAGTTCCATGTGTTTCACGGCAAAATGAGAAGTATGTTTTGTCTCAGAAAAATCTCTTCACTTCAGCGTGGACTTGTTTTAGCTCTGCGATTTCTTCCTCTGTGAATTCTACGAAAAATTCCTTGTGAGCTCGAGGGACAGCCATGATATGTTGGTCGTTGCCAGTGTAGGGATATTTATTGTAGAGAATAATCCAATATGTTCCTTCCCAGATAATCATATCTTTATTTCCTTCGAGGTCACAAAATGGGCATTAATGTGCCTCGAGTAACTCCCGCCCATTTAGAACTTTGTGATAGTCTTGTCGTGTGCCGAGCTGAACCATATAAAAAGTATTAATTATATTCCCAAAAGTCTCTTCAAATCAATCTCTTCGAGGTCGTCGATTTTCTCGACAAAAGCGTCATCGTGGCTGACCATGATTATACCACCTTCGTAGTCATTGAGCGCTTCAGCTATGACAGGTAAATGGCGGAAATTGATATGATTCGTTGGTTCATCGAGGATGAGGAGGTGCGGTTTCTGGATAACAAATCGAGCATAGCAGAGGAGACCTTTCTGACCTTCTGAGAGAGCGTAAACGGGGTTCTTTAATAGATCACCGATAAGGAGAAATTGAGCTGCGACTTTATAGACCATTTGATCAGTCACATTATCACTGGCCGCATGGAGTGAATCCCAGACAGTTTGGTTCATATCGAGTGCATCAAAATCCTGGCTGTAGTAACCTATAGATACTTCTGGTGTAATAACAGCATCTTCATCTTGTCCGCTTGTGAGTCGTTTGAGAAGAGTTGATTTACCAATACCATTTGGTCATTTGAGGATATATCTCTGACGTTTTTTTACTGTAAGAGAAAATGGTACGTGGACGACATCATGTGTGAGAGGACTCATGAGACTCAGGCTATTTATCTGGACAATCGGTCCGATAAGATTCGGGAATTCAATTTCAAATTTTGGAATAGTTTTATCGTCTTTGCGTATTGCTACTTTGTTTTCTTCTGCTTCAGCGACATCATCACGCATCTTGCTCGCGAGTTTACGCATCTTACCTCCTTTGTTACTAAAGAAGTTGATTTTATCCT
>CAYUVP010000116.1:0-1652 GCA_964448195.1 uncultured Candidatus Peribacteria bacterium
ACTCCTCGAGTACGATCAAATCGAATAGGATCAACATAGACGCTATCTCCGACAATATTCAGCCCTGGATTCTGGAGAAGGAGCAATGTATTTATCACAGTAGAAGAAACATCTGCAGCCAAGAAAATACGATTTTTATAAATGCGGTGTGCCTGTTCACGGACAGTTGGAGCTATGAAGCTCATGATTGATTCTCGTGAAAAATCAAAATTGAGAGGAGTAATAAATGTATTGGTATATTTGATAATATTATCGAAACAGCTGACCTGTGTTCGCTCCAGACAGAGATGTTCGTAGACAATCTCTGAGAGAAAAGATTCCATCATGTCGAGGTTACAACTCGCAGAAGGATCAATCTTGAGGTCTTTTGCTACTGATGTAGTCGCAAGTATAGTCGTATTAAACGAATTCTGTGTACCACTTCTCTGAGGGTCAAGAGTCGCATAAATAGTTCCACGATTCACCGAAAGTTCGATTTCTCTGAGCTGCTGTCTATCAGCAAGTTTTGAATAAAAATCATGATCAAAAAGGGTGTGACGACCAAGAGTAAAGACAATGACAAAAACAAAAAAGAGTCCTCCAGAAATAACCATCCCCATACGTGATTGGGTGGTAAAACTATCAAAGATGAGTGCTATTTTTCGGAAAATTTCTCGCATATGAATCGAGCTTTTAGGGTATTTTTGAGGCACGGAGATGAACTCTGTCGATACAGTTCATCACAGGCTTAGAGATATTTTATGACTTTTTTGTTCTGAAGAAAGTCACAAAGAATGCGGACAGACGGAGTTGTGGTAATATAGAGAATAGTATGCCCGTGAGATTCGAGCATTTGAGCCAGCATCCAGAGAGGTATACGTCTCTGACCAAAGACAATATCCGTGGAGAGATTATCGTATACAATATAGATTCTTCCGTAGTGTCCAAGTCTCTTTGTGAGAGTACGACGTGTACCAAAGAGTACTGGATTGGTACCAGCGAGGATATCGAGATATATCTTTTTTTGAGTAGAGAGGGATTTTGGATGATGATCTACGACACAGTCATGAATTATACTGCTCCAGGTTTTTACAGAAACTCACTCAGGGAGGATAACGGCCCCAGGTTTTTGTATGAGGACATCTCGTAAATATGATTTGATAGACTCCTCATCTGGAGCAATGATATATTCTGATTCTTCCAAACTTTGGGAAATATGTGGAGAGGTTAAGTTGAGAAAATTCTCTTTCTCAAAGAGTCAAAATACCCCAAGAGGAAGGAAAAGCTGAGCGACTGTGTGAAGCCGGACAAAGAGATGACGAGCCAGATGCATAAGAAGTGAAATCTCGCTAGGTGAGAGCCAGGGAACGGTACAGTGTGGCCCTGTAATCGGCTTTATCTCACCTTCATAGGGGAGAGATTTTCCCATGTCAGCAACGATACCTATGAGAGTATCATTTCAAAACGGAATATAGACACTACTCCCAACCTGCACAAAGGGTCGAAACTCCTCTGGCAAACTATAAGTCAGAAGAGTATCATCAAAAGAGCGAGAATATGGAATAATCGAACAGAGCATGAAATTTTAGAGGATTGTATTATTCTCTATCTCACTGAGATACTGTCTCGTCCTAGTGATTTCTGAACGGAGACCCGTGATACATCTGAGTGTA
>CAYUVP010000117.1:0-1597 GCA_964448195.1 uncultured Candidatus Peribacteria bacterium
CTCGTGATGTAAAAAAGAAACTCGCTCGCGAGATTGTAAGTCTCTATCACCCAGAAGATGCTGTCGCTGGAGCGGAGAAATATTTTGAAGCAGCTATAGCTGGCGGAGCTCGTCCAGAGGATAAGGATATAAAAATCTGTGAACATCCAGCAGGAGAATATCCTATCGTTACGCTTATTCGTGAAATTGGTATGGTAGGTAATTCTACTGAAGCCCGCAATGCTCTCAGTTCTGGTGGTGTGAAGCTCGATGAGGTCGTCGTCACTGATCCAAAAATGATGATTCAGGTGAATGCAAAAAAGAAACTTGTACAGGTGGGGAAAAAGAAATTTGGGTATGTTGTTGCGAAATAAAGAGCAACCTTCAATTTTATTTGATAATTACTAACTCATATGAATAATTTTTCTCAAAAACGAATTTTAATACTTTTTACTGGTGGTACTATAGCTGGAAATGTTGCTCAAAACAATGTTGTTGAAAAAATTTCTTCAGATCCAAATACTTTTGTTTCTGTACTAGAAAATTCAGTTCAGATTATCAAAAAAAATTGGAACATAGATATTAGTGCTGATATTATAGAGCTTTTTAACCTCGATAGTTCATGTGTACAACCTGAAAACTGGATGATGATTGTATCAAAAATACAAGAACAATATGATTCATATGATGCCTTTATTGTACTTCATTGAACCAACACTATGTGATATACATCGTGTGCTTTATCGTACGCATTGGAAAATATTAATAAGCCTGTCATTATAACTGGTGCTCAAGTACCTCTAGGATATCTATGATCTGATGCAACTACAAATCTCGTTAATTCTCTTCGTCTAGCAGTTTGGGGTTATCATGAAATTAAATGAGTTATGGCAGTTTTTGGAAGTAAAATCATTACAGGCACGCGTGTGAAGAAGGGTACAGACTTTGATTATGATCCTTTTAATGCATTTCAAACTGGTTCTTTGGGGCAAATAGGAAGATTTATGCGCATTAATCAAACTGCTATAGCCAAGCATACATCATACTTGTCACGATTGCATCCGCTAGCAATACAGGCACGAGTCCTGAGTGTCAAAAATACCTTTGAAACAAAACATATTGCCTCCCTCACAGAATTTCCAGGTATGCAGGTTGATTTATTTCAGTCGCTCGTAGAAAATAATGGGATTAAATGATTTATTTTCCGTGCTTTCGGTGCTTGAGATCCAAGTAGTCATCTGTTCCCGGCATTTCATTACCTGAAAGAAAAAAACATACCAATTGTTGTTACTACTCAGGCTCCAAGTGGTGTTGCAAGTTTTCAAGTTAATGAAACAGGTCAGTATCTAGCAGAACACAATCTCGCTATTCCTGCGTATGATATGAGCATTGAATCTATGACTGTTAAATTAAGTTGGCTTTTAGCACAAAAAACGCCCTACGAATTTATTAAAGCAAAGATGTTGGAAGACCTGCATGGTGAAATAGTGATTGAACACGAACTCATATAGATTTATCTTACCAGAGAGACTTAATTGTAAGATGAGATAGATTTGTAAAAACAAAAATTTGAAATCATAAAATATTTTCTATACTCTCCCTTGTTAGGTGGAGTAGT
>CAYUVP010000118.1:0-1585 GCA_964448195.1 uncultured Candidatus Peribacteria bacterium
TATCGGTCGAAAAATCATAAAAAAATGAGAACAAATAATGGAACTCTCACATAAGGAATACTGAATAGTGGAATATCTTACACGAAATATTGGTTATCCAAAAAGTAAAATGGAAATACTCGAGGCAGTATGGTGACTCAGGGAGGCAGAACTCGCTATGGATTCTGTCACTCTGGAGGCTCACATATCAACAATTCGGAAAAAACTCTCATAAATACATATATCAAAGATGATGAAAAAAAACTTGCCATAAAAATCAGTGTGGCATCTTTTTTGATTCTTATAACTATTCTCATAGCGATTATCTGGAGTAGCTACTTGTACTGATATCGTGAGATAGAGAGAGAACTCAAGGAAGAGATCAATATGATAAGCAATTCTCAATGAATGAGAGATATGATGATTGTTGGAAATATACCCCAATGAGTACAACGGGATTGATTACGTAGACGTGGCCCACGAGAAGTTATTATTTTTGATACAGAGAAAAACATCATAAAAAATGATTTTCTTGATATCGATACGGGTAATATCGAAACCTTATTTTCTATTCAAGAAGGAGAAAATAATATAACAAATATCAATAAACGTACGTATCTTATTGCCAGAAAAATACTCAATACAAATACAGTATTCTTATTTAGAGATCTAACTCAATTTCACTCATTTCATCTTACACTCATTATCATAGCATTAATAGGATCGATATTTTGACTCATTATCATATATTTGCTTGCAAGATATCTGGCTCATATCACTATCGAACCAATCAGGGAACAATCTCGAGAACTCGAAGCATACAGTCATAACGTAGCCCATGAGCTCCGTACTCCCCTCTCTGTCATGCGATCGAATCTAGAACTTCTCCGAATGAAGCCAGAATCTCGATTCATCAACTCAACTGATGAAGAAATTACTGGTATGGAGAGGATTATTGAGAGTCTACTATTTCTTGCAAAACCAAGTGAGTCCATTACTCAGAAAGATCTCAATATCACGAAAAAAACAGAAGAAATCATCGAAAAATATAATAGCAATAATACCATAGAGTTCATCCATGATAAAAAACATGTACAAAAAAAATCAAGTGAAGAGCTTTATAGTCGTATTCTATGCAATCTCATAGAGAATGCTATAAAATATAAATCTGAGTGACCTCTCATAATAAAACTCACCAAAAATAACATCACTATCTCTAATAATATTGCAAATAATCTCAGTGAAATAGAACAAAAAAATATTACCAAAGCATTCTATCAATGAGATCAATCCAGAAACTCTACCGGGTATGGACTCGGTCTGGCACTCGTATCAAAAATAGTAGAAATATCTGGATGGAAAATGAATATAACAACAAAGGATAAAACATTTATTGTAGAAATACAATTCTAAAAAAATAGTCTAAATTCTTTTGCAAAAATAATACAAATCATATACAATACCCTCACTATTTCATAATAACTCACACTATGGCAGACGCACAAGTACAAACACAAGATCCAAAGGATCAAGTCACTCAAGCTATCGCTGATATTCGAGCACGTCCACTCTCAGCGACAGAATCAGCGGAAGTAGAGAAGACATT
>CAYUVP010000119.1:0-1578 GCA_964448195.1 uncultured Candidatus Peribacteria bacterium
GATACGTATGCCTCGGACGAAGCCCTCTTGAGATGCTGAAAATATGGTTAAAAAACACATTCAAGCGTTCATCTCTGATTACTGAAGTACCTACATACATGCAACGACCTCGTGATAAAACTATCAATTTTCGGGTTTTAGGTCATATCATGCCTCGCTTAGAAGAAATAATAAAATTTAATACACCAAGTGAAGAAACTGTAGCTATTGAAGATAGGCTCCGTCGTTGAAGGACAGCAACAGTATAAATTATTCACTGAAAAATAATTTTTTGCTAAAAGAGACATTCTTGCGAGTATGTAGTACTTTTGAGAAATACCAGAGAAACTTTAGAAATATTTTCACCATTATTCATCGATGCAATCATTACCAATCATATCTCCGAAGCTAGCACAAGAAAATTATTTATCTGATTCATTTTCTCTCGACCGTACCAGAGCTCAGAGAATAAAAGCTGTTGCAAAAAGATTTGGAAAGATGTCTGCCTCTTGCAAAATATCTATATGCATACCTGCATACCGAGAATCGAGTCTTCTCAGAAATACACTCCTAAACTACACGATATATCAGACTGATCTAGAGGGAGTACCCCTCAACCCAGAACTCTTCGAAGTCAATATCCTCATCAATAGACCCAACGAATTTTCTGAACGTGATACCCTCATGCTCGATGTCATCCGAGAATTCAAAACTGAATTTCCAGCATACCATATAAATATCGCTGAAATCATCTATGATTTTCATGAAAAAGCAGTCATGGGATTGATATTCAAGGATATAGCAGATGCTGTCATACTCAGAAATATGAAGAGAAATATTAGCACGAGAGACAAGTCACGTCTGATACTCAGAACTGCTGGTGCTGATGTAGAAGCGCTCAATCCACTCCTTCTCTCACGAACTCTTACTCTGTTTACGGATCAGAGTATTATTGCTCACCGTTGAGAAACACGCCTCCCACCACAATTACTCCAATCTTTCCCTCTTCTCCACGTCATGCAGACATTTGCAGTATTTCTCCTCCGTCAGTATAGAGGAAGCCAGACAACAAATGGACCTTTTTCATATACAGCAGAAGCGTACGCAGCAGTCAATGGTTTTGATCCTCTCGTAAAACTCGGGGAAGAAGTAGATCTCGCAAAGAGGATTTTTCTGTATTCTGAAGCATCTGAATGAAAATTGATATTCTTCTGCGATTGAATCAAAGACGTCCTCAATAATCCACGCCGGCAAGTACACTCTCTCTTCAGCGGAACAGGTATGGCAGGTCGTTACAAAAACTTTGGAACTTGTCTCAATGAGGATCATGTCCATGAAATGTCGACATCATGGAAAACAATTAGGAAAGAAGCACTCCCTGAGTCATGTTTGCTTACCACGGAAAATCTTTCCAGAGAAATTTCATGATATTACCGTACATATCTCAGAATCGCGAAAGCAAATAAAATCCCTCTCGAAACGATTGATATGATTTTTCGTAGAGGCTTTGAGCTCTGTGGGATAACAGAATATAGTACCCACAAAAGTTCTTTTATGTACGACAATCACATCGAGATACATAGCATAAAATGACTCCTG
>CAYUVP010000120.1:0-1566 GCA_964448195.1 uncultured Candidatus Peribacteria bacterium
CGGATGGCGGCGAAGAGATTCATTGAGGTTGTCTCAATGATAAATATGGTGTCTCATGGCAGATAGTTCCAAAAGCTCTCGGTGAGTGTTTAGCACGAGATACTTCAGGCAACGTCATGAAGGCTATGCTCGGAATGAAAAAACTCATCGTCAGTGAACTCGAAGCAGCATGTAAAAAATAATGTCATATTTCGTTCACATAACTAGGAAATATTAGTTATTACGAACGATGTTGTAATGAAGAGGAAAGATCGTATGATTGCGTTAATTATTATGTTAGACATCATTTTATGACAACCGAAAATAACAGGACAATTATAACAATTGATAACTATCTAGACAACCATTATATACACAGAAGCAATTGGTTGAGGGCTGCTGTTCTAGGTGCAAATGATGGAATAATTTCTATTTCAAGTCTTGCAATAGGAATTGCTGCTGCAAGCTCAACAAGAGATCCAATTGTATTAGCGACAGTTGCAGGGCTTGTTGCCGGTGCGTTATCAATGGCGGCAGGTGAGTATGTTTCGGTAAGTTCGCAAACAGATATTGAAAAAGCAGATATTGAAAGAGAAATAAAAGAACTAAGAGAAATGCCGAAAGAGGAATTAAATATTTTAGCCCAAATCTATGAAAAACGAGGACTAAAAAAAGAAACCGCAATGCAAGTAGCAATTGAATTTACAGAAAAAGATGCGCTAGAAGCACACATGAGAGACGAATTAGGCATCAATGAGATAAGTCAAGCAAATCCTATTCAAGCAGCGGTAGCTTCAGGTGCAGCATTTACGGTCGGAGGCTTATTACCTCTTTTAGTAATACTTTTTGCGCCTGTGAAAGGAATGGAATATTGGTTATATGGTTTCACGATAATATTTCTAATATTTCTGGGAGCTACTGCTGCAAAAACAGGTGGTTCCAGCATTAAGAGAGCTATACTGCGGATAACAATTTGGGGCACAATTGCAATGGTACTTTCTGCGTTAGTTGGTTACTTATTTGGAGTAAATGTTTAATCTTTAAAATCAGAAAATATAAATAGAGTAATATAAGTGAATAGTGGTAAAACATGTTCAATAGCAATGGCTACAGGACTTATTTTCAAAAGCCGAATTGGTTTATGCTTTCATACGCAATCAAAACCAATTTTTATCTGTTATCTACTTTTTACTTCCTATAAATATCTTTGCAACTTATTTATAAAATCATAAAATTCCACACAAGAGCTATTTTTTTCTTTTAACTTTTATCCTCTATGCCACTCACTCTCTCCTCTTATTCTCATGGAAATTTTCATACAACAGGAAAAGTCTATCACGTCACATTTGCTGGTCTCGCACGAGAAATGCAAACTATCTGGGACGAAGTAAAAACGACAAATTTTCCAATGACTATACAGGAAGTAGAACACCCTGGACTCCATGCTGTATATTTCAATATGTCTGATACAGGATTTGATATGCTCATCGGTCTCATGACGAAGGAATGAGCTGCTCAGACAAATGCCGAACTCACCACACTCGAAATCCCCGCTCAAGACTATCGTTATGCAGAATTTGAATTTAG